>JAENYG010000002.1:116558-171233 GCA_016841875.1 Syntrophomonas sp. | reverse complement strand
CCGGGCCTCAGGGTGTGCCCGGACCTCAGGGTGAAGCCGGGCCTCAGGGTGTGCCCGGACCTCAGGGTGAAGCCGGGCCTCAGGGGCCTCCGGGGTTGTCCGTTTCTGGCTCGGAAATATCCAGCTCCGGTCAAAAACACTTGCTTCAAGTTGCTAAACAGCTGATAAATGACTATAACTATCCTGCCGTACTGCTCGGCCTTACCACCAAGGGTGAAACCTATGGAGCAGCGTTAATGAAGGTGCAGGCAGATCAGGTTGGAAGTGGAGTTATGGTTTTAAAAGCTGATGGCAGAACATCGTATCTGAACCCAGCAAGACTTGCATTCATTGAAATCAATAGAGATATTGCGGACATGGAACTTTTAGATTTATCATCTACTCATCCACATGCAGTTTTGACTGAAGGTGAATATCATGTTAAAAAGGTTTTGGAAGAAATTATTTCCACCGGCAATCAAGCAGGAGTTGTTATCACAGCCGGGGGGCACACCATAACCCCCGCCCGCACAATTGCAGGACTGACAGATGGAGTAGTCGTCCTAAAAAACATTCTCTCTTCCGGACGCATCAGCTCTACTACATTTGTAGCTTTGCAGTTTATTGATAGTATCGAAATAGTGTAATAAGTGATCAAGAGGGAACTTAGAGGAAGTAAATCAGTAAGAAGGTATGATTCTCTTACGCCGAGAGGAGAATGATTTTATTCTGGATGCTTGTTATAGCTGGGGGACTGTCGTTACATCTTTTTTAAAGCTGAATAAACTGTGTATACCATAGTTATTTGACAGCATGCTGATACTGGGCTTTTACCTGAAGCTCTATGCCTGCCCTATCAGTATGCTGTTTCAAATATTCCTGGGTACTGTATTACTATCGATGATATTGATCATAATAGCTTCACTTTCATAGGAGCTGTAGATGATTGGCCCGATCGGTCCTATCAGGATATTATCTGCGTAGACAGACTGATTTTCAAATACCCCATAAGAACTAAATGGGTAGAGAAAATGATCCGCCCAGGGATCCATCCAGAGAAAATATTGATGATTGCTTATCCTAAACTTGACCCACTATTTACAATCATAAAATCCAAATGCGATACCATTCAGGCAAAATCTATTTTATATGCTCCAACCCACAGTAATTCAAAACCATCTTCGCATCCGGCTTTTGAAAAGTATTTATATCATTTTCCTAAAGATCTTCAGATCCTGGATTCTTCTCAACCTTTTCATAAACACGATCAGAGACAAGATAATGGATTATTGGACGACCATTTACCTTTCTATTTTGGAGGAGCAGAAAGATACCTTGTAGATCTGGTTAAACTGATTAAGCGGATGAATTACGAAGTTAAAGTAATTCAGGCTCGTAATTACAAGTGGACCAAAGTATATGATGGAATAGAATTTCAAAGTATCGATAAATCTCGCTCACTATATGATTTTTTCCCGGACCTGAATGTTGAATTCCACAAGCAAACTCGGACTTTATACCCTTTATTTCTGTTTTAACCTTTGCTACCCCCAGGCGAATCCTAATGCTGCTGCCATATCACATGGGATATGGTGGGACTGTGAGATTCAACCCTGGTATACGAGAAGCTTTTTTATCATACGCTGATCCTGATATACATAACCTTCTGCAACCATACTGCAGGAACATCATTAATAATCACCTTTGATTATCTGATAATCAGGCGCAGTTCTTTTTCCCTGTCGCACCTCTTTTAAATATGAATCGGGCTGCAGAATTTTTTCAGGAAATGATGTCAATGGCAGTGGGGGTACTATTATGCCCTCACCCTGCAGCGAGGCAGTCCCGCGGTTTATCAACAGAGATCCCAGAGCCACACTTTTACCTAGATTCCTCACTGAACGCAGATTATAAATACCACTATTAGGGGGATCAGTACGGGTAGTTTCAGGCATGGCCCCGTATTTCCCCAGGCCGGAGGACGAATCACAGGTATCCGCCAGACCCCCAAAGGCCGAGGCCTGTGGTGGAGGATCATCAGGGAAAGGTACCGCACCTACTACATAGGAAAATAGTATTCCAGTAGCCCATCTCCAGATGCTCTGCAGAGAACTCTCCTGTCCGCCTCGTCTTTCAAAAGCCACAACTATACCTCCGACAACCTTGTTGCGAATGCTGCCAGCCACCGGAGAAGCAGAATAATGGCAAAAACAGGCTCCCCTTTCCATTAAAGCCTTCAGTTTAGCGGTAATATCGCCCGTATACACAGGCGAACCAACAATGAGCCCGTCTGCTTCGCTTATTTTCTTATAAATCATAGTCACATCATCATCGTATTTATAACATAATCGATCCCAGGAAGCTCCTTTGGAATACCCATAACATTTGTTACAGCCATCACAGGGATTGATCTCCAGACCCGCCAGAGAAATCAATTCAGTATCTACCGGACCCAACTCCTGAGCGGCCTTCAATGATTCGCCCACCAGAGTCTCAGTATTAGCGTGCCTGGGACTGCCTGAGATACCTAAAACCTTAATCCTTTTCACATTATCCCTCCTCAATATCCTTCTTTTTAATAGAGTATTTCTCGAACCACATCCCAAGTCCCTCTTATGGGACACGGGGACAGGTTCCTTGTCCCACTAATTATTTCTAACTGGGACAAGGAACCTGTCCCCGTGTCCCATATTAATCCATGAATTAAATTATCCTTAGAGCAAATAATAATAGATATTGGGTACGGCAGTAGAGATGACCATCAAAGCACAGGAGCCGTTCGCCATCGCAAAATGATATTATTTTAGTTGTAGAGGTGTTAAGATTTGGATTTAAAAAGCAAACTGCTGGATAAGAAACAAGAGTTAGAAGAGGTAATCGCCCAGAAGAAAGACGATTTAATGATACCGGTAACAGAATCCACCGATGAATTATCCATGTATGACCAGCATCCTGCCGACGCTGCCAGCGATCTATATGAACGTGAAAAAGATGCCGGTCTGCTGGAATTGATGGAACTTGAATTACAGAAAACAAATGATGCCCTGGCACGTTATGATCGTGGACAATACTATATATGCAAGTCCTGTGGTAAAGCTATCGAACCAAAAAGACTGGAACGGTTACTTAATACCACCCTCTGCATAGAGTGTGCCCGGAAAGCGCAGGATGACTTCATCCGACCGGCCGAAGAAGATATAACCTTCCCCGGAGCCATGTCTGACCGAGGGGAAACATTAGAAATCGCCGGCTATGATTTGTATGATTCAGACAATTAAAGTGAAAGCTGTACATATCCTGCAGCAGGAGAACTGCTGCAGGGAATAGCCTTTCGCAGCACACGCCCAAACGGTAAAAGGAGCTTTCTGACCTCGCCTGTCTCAATATCACTCATGCTTATTCCAATAAAGGCGGCACAGAATTTACAGCAGGTGGAGCACCAACAGCATCCAAATAAATTTTACCCAGACCATAATGGAATGTGGCATTGGACCACAAGATTACCGGAATGAGGATTAAATATAATACTACTGTGATCACATTCTCTAAGCCAGGCCGGGGGAATACCGCCGCCAACATAACAAAAACGATGAAGATAAGGATAATGGGGCCTAGAACACAAGCAAACACAGTAAGAGCCAATAACAACATCTTTAATATACATCTCCGGGTGATGTTAAGAACAGCTTTTATATCAAAACCTGCACCCAGATTATCCTGCTTAATAAAATGGGCTATAGCAATCATTACCACAAAAGAAATGGTAAAACAAAATATAAAATAAAGCACTCCCAAACCTGTAAGAGCTGCATCCTTAGACAGAAATGATACGGGAAGAAGGATTACTAACCCTAACCCTGCAAAAACTAATAAGCACAAGAAACTATAGGTGAAGCTCAAAATCATACCCTGTATACTCAGGATAAATTTCTCCTTCCAGCCTGTCCAGTCAGGCAGTACATCCTCATTTCTCATACTGTTACGCATAATCTGCAGCCAGTACCCATAAGCAATAAACATATTAATTATAGGAACCATCAGAATCAGGGAGCCTATTAATAGTTCTCGCAGCCATTTATCATGACTGAAAAACCAACCCAATAATTGCCGGTTAATAACAAAATTCTTCTCCATCCAGTTTCCCCATTTCAAATTTCTTTTCAATACCTTATTCTGCAAATCTTTACAATATCCTACCATTTTTACAAGGGGATTTTGTCATTGGGGACGGTTCTTGTTGACAACTTTCATTGTTCGTGTCCTCGAAGATGGTTCTTTTTGTCACTCGTTATTACTATTTGAACTACCCCCCGGTTAATGTTTAATACATCTGCTATCTGCCGAATGGACAGCCCCCTTTGTTGCTTAAGGGATAATATAATCTTATTTCTCATATCCTTATGGTCTAAGTAGTTTTCATCAGTAAAATTATTTTGATTTAAGACATTATCAATAATTTCTTTTGCTTTTTTTACCTGGCGTATTCTCTTCTCTTCTTTATTCCGAGTATCGCAATTCAGAAACTCCCTTTCATCATTTTTTAAATGAAATTCCTTGAATAGCTCTAATGCTCGCTCAATATTATCAGAAAACATATTCAATAAAAAATATTTTTCAATACTGCTATCCAGGTCAACTATAAAATAATGGTAACTACTCCATTTATAATCTTCAGTTTTGTTTACTATTGATGCTTTGACTGGATTGTTGTGAATATACCGCATGGCCTCTAATAAGTAGCGGTCATCTTCTATAACTTCACTTCTAAAGCGATCCTGGAATAGGTGACCAATCCTATCGTACTTTTTGTTAAAATAATAGGCATAACTCACATTAATTCTTTTCATAAAAACTGCCATAGACTCATTGCCTTCGCCCATAAGGAAGTGAACGTGATTATCCATAAGGCAATATGCATAGAGTTTGGTTTTGGTCAATCTCACCTTGGTCTGAACTATATTAAGAAAATGCATACGGTCTTCATCATCATAAAATATATTACGCTTCTCATTTCCTCGTATCATTACATGGTATACACCTGTATTGCTAATTTTACGTGGTTGCCTGGCCATTTACAATATTCTCCTTTTTTTAAATATTTTTGCAGAAATTGTATCATGCCCTATTTTTCTTGTCAAACGGAACCGTCCCCATTGACAAACGAGGGTAAGAAATAATAAGCTGATGCGTACATATTTGTAAAGCCTGGCTGGACACATTTGTCATTATGGTAATCGGAGGAGGGAAAACTGTGAGAAATAAGATAATCAAGTACAGCATAATCCTGCTGCTCCTGCTTTTGTTGAATTCAGGCTGTCTTGAGAAGCCAGGATCTGATGAAGCAGATAGTCCTGAAGACAATATGATGAAGCAATCTGAATCTGCTATTACTCCCAAAGAGATGAAACAAATCGATTTATACACCATAGTTCTGGAAGCAGCTTTTGCAGAAGAAAACGGGGGAGATACTTTTATTGCCGTAAAAACTGACAGCCTGGTGGGTTTGAGTGCGGAAGGAAAACAGCTGGTATTAGAAAAGCTGCAGACCCTTTCTGATAATGTATACGACTACGAAGATGTAAAAAATGATCCTTCTCTATTTCTATTCGAATCAAACGGCCGTTTAATGGCAACCCAGAATGGCACACTTCTTTATCTGAGCAACATCACTTATGATGAGAATAGTGCTGCCCTTACCGGCGTTTCCTGGTTTGGCAACCTGGGTGCAGTATTTCCCAAATTTGAAGCTTTCTATAAAAATGGCAGCTGGGAATTAAAACTTCTGTCCATGGCCATCTCCTGATTTCTGGAATAAGTGAGCAATCCTTTGCTATTTTCAATAATATGAGCGGCATAGCTAACATTAATGGTGCGTGGCCGCCAGGACATTAGAAATGCCCTGCTATCTAGAACAGGGCATTAAACAGTTCTTGTTTTTACTTGTCAAATGGAACCGTCCCCACTGACAACTTTGACCGCATCTCCTGGTTTTATCCGGCCAGATTCCAGCACCCGGGTAAAAATACCTTCATGGGGCATAACGCAGGTACCCACCTGCTTTTTAATGGCACAGCCCATATCATGGCAAGTCTTGCCTATCTGGGTCACTTCCAACCGGGCTTCGCCAACTTGTATCTGAGTGCCTACCGGCAGTCTAAATACATCTATACCTGCAACACTGATATTTTCAGCGAAATCTCCATAGATAACGTCTGCCCCCAGTTTTCTCATTTTTTCGAAGCTGGACAGAGAAAGCAGGCTCACCTGTCGGTGCCAGTCTCCGGCATGAGCATCTTCTTCAATACCATGACCCACTCGCAGATTAATTTCCTCAACGGTTTTTTTCTTTTCCCCCCGCTTTTCTGATATGTTTACTGCCAGCACTTCTCCTATCATTTGTTCAACCTCCATCTTATTTCTAGCATTTACTGCTGTAGTGATGACATTTTAATCATTATATCTAGTATAACGCAAAATTACCGCTTAATAGCCTCAATGCTGGCTGACACTACAAAACCTTGAACATTTTGGCCCGGTGCCCAATCCCGAATCAGATCCCTGCTCTGTTCCACCGGGGTAATCCGTATCTCTTCAAACCCTGCTTCCTGCAGCATTCTTTCGATGTCCTCAATCAATACAGCCCCGGCAATGCAGGAGGCATGTAAAGTCAAGTCACTTTTAACAGCTTCAGGCAGTACAGCGGTGGCAACGATATCAGAAATGGCCAGCCTTCCGCCTTTTTTTAAAACCCGGTATGCTTCTTGAAAAACCCTGGGTTTATCAGGGGATAGATTTATTACACAATTTGACATGATGACATCCACCATATTATCTTCAACCGGTATATTTTCGATTTCCCCGAGATGGAACTCAACATTATCGTAATGCATTTCCACCGCCAGTTGACTGGCCTTATCAATCATTTCTGGAGTCATATCTACACCTATGACCCGCCCGGATTCGCCAACTGCTCGGCTAGCCATAAAACAGTCAAATCCACCCCCGCTGCCCAGGTCCAGTACCGTTTCCCCCACTTGTAATCCTGCTATAGCCTGGGGATTTCCGCAGCCTAAACCCATATTCGATTCCACCGGAATATTTTTCAAGTCATCCTGGGAATATCCAATTATCCGCGCAGCTGTTTCAGGATCAACATTACAGCAGGATATACCTTCACTGCCGCCGCAGCATCCGCATGAGTTAACCCGGGCAATCTCCCCGTATTTTTCCTGTATGAACGATTTTATTTTTTCATTTTTAGTGTCCATTATTATCCTCCGTTCTAATTAATGAAAGTGAAGATGATTCCACCTTCGGGGACAGGCCGATTGTCTTCTTGGAGGAAGGGATGACCAGGAACGCTTCTCTTATTTGCTTACATTAATCTAATTCATCTATTTTAGCAGCACGTTGAGCTTCCGCATGTTCCCAGGTCTGATTTATCTAAAGCTCTTAACAGCAGATCCAGACTTTCCATAACCTGATCTCTCTTATCTTCCGGAATAGCATATAAGATTTCTGCATGATATTTGTTTATCTCCATTTCTAGGGCTTTCAGCATCACCTGACCCTCGCTGGTAAAATTTAAGATAGTATGCCGTCGATCCCTTTGGTATGGCCTGCGAACAATCAATTCTTGTTTAACCAGATGGTCAATAGTACGGCTCATGGTGCTCTTATCTACATTCAAGCTCTCAGCCAGCTGCTTAGTATTAACATTGGGGTTTCTACCTATTGCCTGCAGCACCCTGCACTGTCCAACAGTGGTTCCACAGCAGGCTGCGTCATATTTATCGGTCAAGGCTAGTTTTTTGCTTAATAATCGCAGCTGTTCCTGGAGTCTGTGCTCATCATACAATTCATTCACCTGCATCACCCCCCTTGTATTGTACAAGATATTAGTTGCATAACGCAACTAATATCTTGGCTCGAACCAGGGTGTTCCTTGTCAATGGGGACGGTTCCATTTGACAACATTATTCTATTTTTATTTGTCAAAAAGAACCGTCCCCATTGACAACAAATGGACCGTCCTCGTTGACAATCTGGAACCGGAACTAAAAAAGCCGGGGGTTCACCCGGCCGAATGGTCAAATATTTTTTATGGTTCACAGCCAGAAATTCAGTCCTGGCTTATATACACCGCATCAGCGGCGCAGCAATATTAATCCGTATACGCTATTTTAATATTAGCCTTGTATTCAATGATCTTGTTATCCTGGCAGTCGGCAGTCCAGTTATATACCTCAACTCCGCTGATATTATCCATAGTTTTCGAAGCCTCGGTAACTGCATTTTCTATGGCGTGCTGCCAGCTCTTTTTGGATTCTCCTACAAATTCGGCCACTTTAACCTGCACTATAAAACCTCCTTTATTCAATAATAGTATTATTGTGCATTTTATGATGTAGTTTTATGCCTGAATAAAAAATATCTTTCATTATCAAACTGGCCATTATGATAAAAATTCTTGTAAGACTCTAATTTTATCACCAGCCTTGATCTTACCAGCAATCACAACCTTAACATGAACCCTATCCGGTAATAAAGTGATATCACCTGCATAGCCTCGAACCGTAACATACTGATCGGAAAAATCATCGTATTTTCCCAGAACCTCCAGGACAGCTTCGCCGATCTTTATCTGGGTTCCGACCGGCAGACGTCCCACCACCATACCGCCTACCCTTATGTTTTCCCCGAAATCACCGTAGTAAAAATTGACCCCCATTTCCCTCATCTGGTCATAAGTAGATTGTGATAGCATGCTTATTTTGCCACTATATTGGGATGAAGCAGCATCTTCAGTAATGCCCTGACCCGGCCGCAGGTAAGCCTCCTCTATCGAGCGTTTTTCGCCACTGCTCTTTTCAGTGATATTTATGGCCAGTACTTCTCCTTCCATGACCTACCCCCTTTTTGGCAGACAAATACTATTTTATATTATTATTGTGTTTATAATTTATTAAAAAATGCACTTTTATAATTTTAGCTAACGCTAATATCTTTCTAGTTAGAAAAATCTCAACTTCCGGATAAATGAACTATCCATAATAATATAATTTATGGTAATATATGGTTATGCGTGTTTTTTTTCTTTTTTTAGGAAGGGGTAATTTTTTGAAAAGATTATTCTCAATAATTATTTGTCTCATCTTGTGCATAACGATATTGATACCAAGCAGTGCAGCAGCCAAATCACCTGATGTTTATCTGGATGGGAAAACACTGCTCATGGACACCGTACCGGTTATCGAAGATGGGCGCACACTAGTTCCGCTCCGGGCTATTTTTGAAGCCCTGGGAACAGAAGTATCCTGGGATAGTGCCACCCAAACTGTAACTGCAATCAATGGCAAAACAAAGATTCAGCTTACCATCGGTCAGAAAACGGCATATGTGAATGATAGCCCGGTTACTTTAGATGCGCCGGCAAAAATTATTGATGATCGCACCCTGGTACCCCTTCGTTTTGTAAGTGAAGCGATGGGCTCCCAAGTAGAATGGAATGCTGCCAGATATGCTGTCTATATCACCACAGCTGGAGTTGATACATCCCCTGCTCCCCCAATAGCCAAACAGCAGCCTGCCAAACTGACTCTCCATGGTGATACCAGAATAGATAACTACTACTGGCTCCAGGATGAGAATGATCAAGAAGTTAAAAAGTATCTTGATGCGGAAAATGAATACACCCAGGCCATAATGCAGGAATCGCAAGCGCTGCAGGATGAAATTCATGCCGAACTGCTTCAGCACATCCAGGAAACATATGTATCATATCTAACCCAAGTAGATGATTATCTTTATTACACTCGTATAGAAGCCAGACAAAATTACCCTGTAATTTGCCGAAAAAGGGGAAGTCTTGAAGCTGCCGAAGAAATTCTGCTCGACCTTAATTTGATGGCCCCAAATTATAAATACCTGCAGCTGGGAGATATTGATATTACCATAGATCACTCTATGCTGGCCTATTCATTGGATACCACTGGTGATGAGAATTTCACTTTATATATTAAAGATCTAAACACTGGAAAAATTCTGCCTGACATGATTAAAGATACATCAGGTCTTATGCACTGGTCAGGTGACTGCCAGACTATAATTTATACGCTGTTAGACCAGGAAAGCCGTGCTTATAAAGTATACCGACATCAGCTGGGAAATGACATTTCACATGATACATTAATCTATCATGAAAAAGATGAAGATTTTTATATCAACACTGAAATCACTGATGATGGCAAATATTTGCTCATCAATTGTGTCGGCCCCTCCGGAACGGAAGTGCTCTATCTGGCTGACGATCTAAAGTCACAACCACAGATTATTGTTCCCCGTAAACCTGGTATTTTCTACAGCGTCCAGCATCTGGATGACTCGTTCATTCTCTTGACTAACCAGAATGCTCCTAACCTGAAACTGGTAAAAGCACCCTCGACTGACCCCAATCCGAGCAGTTGGACAGATATTCTCCCCCACCGGGAAGATGTTATAATTGAAGATTTTCTGGTCTGTCAGGACTACCTGGTTATTCAGGAATTGCGCAACGGACTGGAGAAAATCAGAATAATCAATTGGATTACCGGAGATACCCATTATTTAAGATTGCCTGAACCAGCCTACAGTATCTCCCTCGACAGCGGCCAGGGATTTTTCAAGAACTCATTCTTCTATTATTTCACCTCCTTTGTAACTCCCGATTCACTGTACTGTTACGAAATAGATGCTAGAAAGTCGTCTCTAATTGAACAATTAGAAGTTAACGGGTATGATTCTTCTCAGTACTGCTATGAACGAAAATATGCAGCTGCCAGTGATGGTACATTGATTCCGATTTCCCTGCTGTATAAAAAAGGGCTGGTAAAAGACGGTTCCCATCCACTTCTCCTGGAAGCTTATGGAGCTTACGGTTTTAGTATACCGGCTCAGTTTGATCCTACGCTTATCCCCCTGTTGGATCGAGGTTTGATTTACGCGGTTGCTCATGTCCGAGGTGGAGGTGAGCAGGGACTCGACTGGTATATGGATGGAACCATGCTCAAGAAAAAGAACAGCTTTACTGATTTTATCTCCTGTGCCGAATTTCTTATTGATAAAAACTACACCTGTTCTGACAAGCTGGCCATCACGGGCGCTAGTGCAGGTGGGTTACTAATAGGAGCAGCAGTCAATATGAGGCCTGATTTATTCCAGGTTGCAGTGGCCGAAGTTCCCTTCGTAGACGTTTTAACCAATCTGTCAGACAAATCCCAGCCATTAATATCCTTCCAGTACCGGGAATGGGGTAACCCCGCATATAAAAACTATTATGATTATATAAAGAGCTATTCTCCCTATGATAATGTTTCTGCTCAGGACTATCCTCATATGCTGATTACGGCCGGGTTTAACGACTCCCGGGTATCCTATTGGGAACCCGCAAAATGGGCAGCTAAACTGCGGGAGTATAAAACTGACGACAATATACTCCTGTTAAAAACCAATATGTCCAGCGGACACTTCGGTTCGACTGGGCGTTATGAAGGATTGGAGGATACTGCTTTTATCTATACCTTTATCATCAAATACCTTAATATGGAATGTTCTTATTAAGCAGATATACTCCGCATTCCCTTTGCTGGTGGAATCGTTAAGGTTAAAAATGAACGTTTTGAGATTGTTATGATGAGAGGAGTTTACATCAATGAAAAAATGCTTATTATTCTTTTTAGTCTTCATTCTATGCCTGGCCTGCACATTCCCAGTATCGGCAGCCCCAACTGTGCTAGTAGATGGAACCCAGTTGGCCTTTGATGTCCCCCCAGCAATCGAAGATGGACGGACTTTAGTTCCTCTTCGGGCTATTTTTGAAGCCCTGGGCGCAGAGGTCCTCTGGGATGGAAAAACACAGACCGTAACGGCCCTGGCAGGCGATACTCAAATCGATCTAACGATAGGCCAGTTAACAGCTCATATAAATAACGAGCCTTATACGCTTGATGTTCCTGCTAAGATTACTGATGGACGTACTATGGTACCACTGCGTTTTGTTAGTGAAGCTCTGGGTGCAAAGGTACAATGGGATGGTAGCAGCCAAACAATAACTATAACTACCCCGAATGCTAAAACCAAGGTTGTTGATTATGAGCCATTTGTTTTCAGAAATACTACCTGGGGTGCCAGCGTGGATGAGGTAAAAGCTTCCGAAGGAGACCTTCCTTTTCAAGGATTTGAAAATAATTCATTATACCTCTTGTTTTATTATGATGTAAGATTGGCCGGATACCCCTGTATTCTGGGCTATGCGTTTACAGAAGATCGCCTGCTCTCAGCAAGGTATGTTCTGGATAGCAGTTCCCTTAATACCGGTAATCTATTAGATAGCTACTACACGCTCGAACAAATGCTGAGCGATAAATATGGACCAGCGTCTTTTGAGCCGGTCTGGTATGATGAGCAGTATATAGATAGTATTGAAAAGTGGGGATACGCCGTAAGGAATGGTGATTTAGAAGTATATAGTTACTGGGAATATAATAATACCCTTATTGAAATTGATATGTACGGTCTAGATAATGAAATTATTTGGACGGTATATTTTACTGACCTGGAGTTTATAGAATCAATATGAGAAGTAAGGCAGGGTCAGGCAGCACCTTACTATTCGCAGTATCTGTTGTCTCACTAGATTTTATATCTGACTACAGACAGCTGCTGCAAAAATAAAACAGGCACCCAGGGCCTACATGATTAATTCTTTTTATTAATCGTTTCCTCACTTTCTTTTATTGAGCCGATATGGTCTTAATAAAGAATCGTGGGGCTGATAGACCCCGAAAACGATTCCAGCAAAAATTCAATTAAGCTGTAAGAGCCGCTACCACACAGGTATGTGGCTCTATCTCGTTATGAGGGCCAGAATAAACAACATAAGAAACATGAACATCATAGCTTCATATGTATTCACCCAATATCATCCCCTCTTGCCAGACGCAATCGGGGAACCCCACGATATTCTATAAAGCCTATTTTATGTTTTGTTTTATCTTGTCACTTAGAACCGTCCCCGGTGACAATGTTTTGTTTTGTGTTGTCACTTGGAACCGTCCCCAATGACAACTTCATCGGAGTTTTGGTCTATTAATCCCTTGATCATTTTTTCTATGTCAATACCGGAAACATTTTTTAACATCTCCGGAGCAGTTGCCATCAGAGAAGTGACGTAATTGCTTACCCGGGCGGCCCCTTCCCCATTGCCGGTGTCAACCACGGTCAGCTTATCGATTGATCGCAGTGGTTCCGCAATGTTAGCAGCCATCTCGGGCAGCATTTTTACTATTATATCCAGAACTGCAGCCTGCCCGAACTTATCAAAGGCTTCGGCCAGTTTTTCTTTGGCTTCCGCCTCGGCCAGTCCTCGCAGACGAATTACTTCAGCCTCAGCTGTACCTTTAGCTCGTTCGGCATCGGCTATGGCCATACCCTCCAGCCTTTTCTGTTCAGCATTGGCCCGTGCTTCCGCTTCAATCTTATACTGAATAGCATCGGCTTCTCTTAAACGTCTGGCTTTATCAGCCTCAGCCGCCTGCTCCACTGCATAACGGTCTGCATCGGCCTTCTTCATTACTTCAGCATCATATTGTTTCTGGCGGCGATGAATTTCTTTATCCTGCAGGTCGATTTCCCGGTCTTTTCGGACCAACTCAACCTTCATTTCCTCTTGCATCACATTTTGTTTGGAACGGGCCTGCTGAATACTATATGCCTGATCAGCTTCAGCTTTGGCAGTATCCTGTTCCTTTTTAAATTCCGCCATTTTAAGTTGTTTATCCTTTTCTGCTCCCGCAATATTCGTGTCCCGCAGCAGTTCTGCTTTTTGCCCTTCTTCATCTGCCACCGCTTTTTTGATCCGGGCATCCCGAACCGCTTCTGCTTCTGCTATCTCAGCATCCCTTTTAACCGCAGCAATCCTTGGTTTCCCTAAGGCATCCAGATATCCGTGTTTATCCTGTACATCCTTAATTGTGAAAGATACAATTTGCAAACCCATCTTTTTCAAGTCTTTAGCCGCCACTCCCTGTACTTCCTGAGCAAATCTATCCCGGTTCCGATACACTTCTTCTACCGTCATGGTCCCTAAAATCGCTCTCAGGTGTCCTTCTAACACTTCCTGGGCTTCGAGCTGCAGCGCTTCCTTGGGTTTACCCAAAAATTGTTCGGCCGCAGTGGCTATGTCTTCCACCGAACCCCCGATTTTTATTATTGCCACCCCATCAGCAAGGACTGGAACCCCCTGTTCTGTATAAACTTCCGGGGTGGAAACATCCAGTTTCAGGGACAGTAATGAGACAAACTCTGCCTGCTGGAAAACCGGCAGAATAAAGGCTCCTCCTCCCCTGATTATCTTGACCTTGCGTCCTGATTCATCACTAAAAACATACCTGCTGCCCAGGAAAGACCCGGTGACCAGCATGGCTTCATCTGGACCCACGGTATTATACCGTGCCCAGAACGTCATCCCCAGAACAATAATAACTACTGTGATAATAACAGGTATACCTATATATCCCGGCATTTATTTTATCCTCCTCTTCATTCTTCATAAGGGAAAACATATAAAACATGATCCTTGACCTCTGCAACTACAATTCTGGTCCCCATTGCCAGCCCTTCTCCATCCAGGCTGGCCGCAATCTGATTGGTGTTGCCAGCACCAATACGTATTAGTACCTCACCACAGCCAATCCCTGGAACGGGTGTTACCACTTCCCCTATCTTTCCCACCAAATCTTGAACAGAAAAACCGATGGAATTTTCGCTGTTTTTCATAGGTCTGACATAAGCAAAATAGACCACTATTGATATGATGAATGCACTAAATAATGAAAATAAAGCCACCAATGATGGAGTCAGGGAAGTATACTGGCTTAAAAGTATTCCGCTCCCTCCGAAAACCGTGATGCCACCCACAATAACCATAGGATGAATAAAATCAGCACTATCAATGGAAACAGCATCAAATATTCCGTCAAAAATATCACTCAGTAAATCTCCAAAAATAAGAGAAACTACGGCAAAAATAATACCGACACTTAAACAACCCCAATATAAATCAAGCATATGACAGCTCCCCCCCGAAATATGTATTTGTATTTATCAAATGACTTACCATCGCGGGGACAAATAGCTTGGGAACCATTACCCTCAAATACAAAGGATTCAAGCCGATCAACGCATATCATCACCTGCTATCCTTTCTTTAAGTTCAGCCAGTTCTTTCTCAATACTATCTTCACTCAGTGCTGACAATTCTTCGTCCAGGCTCCTATCAACACCCCCCAGCTCTTCCATTACTTGCACTTCAGCTTCCATCTGCCGGACCTTATTTTCCATCTGATCAAAACTGCTCCTGGCCGTATTTTTCCCAAAACCATCTTTCACTCGATGAATTCCCTGTCGAGCTTTAGCCGCCTGAGTCCTGGCGACCAGGGCATCTCTTTTACTCAGCAATTGATCGTATTCATGTTTCATTTGCCGAAGCTGTGATTTCAGCTCTTCTCCTGTAGCATAACTATTCTCATAATAAACTTTGTATTCTTCAGCCATAACCTGGTGCAGCTTTTTATCCTGTAAAGCTTTCCTGGCCAAATCCTCCCTGTTCTTCTGCAGTGCTTCCAGGGCTTGGGTTTCTCTTTTTTCAACCATACCGGCAGCTTCTTCACATTGTGACTGCAGCTTGCGGACTGCAGCCAGGTGTCTGGCAACCGCACTTTCAGCATCTGCAATGTCGTCTTCCATGTCTCTTAAGTACTGATTCGATAATTTAACCGGATCCTCAGCTTTATCGAGTAAAGCATTCAAATTAGCCCGGATATTATCGTTTATCCGTTTAAATAAGCTCATAAACTAACCCCCTTTTGTCTCATTTTCCATCATACCAATGTTCAAAATAAAAATTTACAAATAAATACAAATATTTGTATTTACTTCTATGTGCAAAATGTCATTTCCTTCCTTTATATGTTTTTTATCTCTTAATTTATACATAATTCCAGACTAATGCATGATATCTTAAGGCAACAATACTGGCTTATCTTGATTTCACAAGCTTCTTCGAGCCCTATTTTGATTGCCGTCGACACTTTGTTATAATGATGATAAATCAGGCTGATCATGTAACATTATTGTGAAGGAGGATGAAACTATGTCTAGTCCCATACTTTTTGTCAGAGAACGCAACCAGATAGGTCAAGGAGATAAGAAACCCAGATTTGCCGTAGTCGGCATTGTAGGAACCGATCTTAAAATCAATGTTAATCACATCAGGAAATCAGAACTGGAACAAATAGCTGATAAAATCGATGGGGAAATCGTTTACCTGACCAAAGAAAAAGATGATAATAGTCATGATTAAACAAGAACTTGAGAAAGAAGAGGGATTGTATTTATGCCCCTGATTCGTGAAAGAGATAGTAAAAGGCTGCACATCAAAAGCAAATTAATGGGGGAATCCCTGGTAGGCAAAGGGTTCCTGAAATCTTTGGAATATGGGCCGCAGTTCAGAGCCCTACCGGATGTAAATATACTTAAAATCGGCGGTCAAAGCATCACCGACATGGGTGCCCGAGCAGTACTCCCCATAATTCAAGAGATCGTAGAAAATATGCCTAAACACAAAATGGTAATCTCCACCGGGGGCGGGACCCGCTCCCGACATGTTTATGCTATTGCAATGGAATTGGGGATGCCTACCGGGATTATCGCCACCCTGGGCCAGAGTGTGTCCGAGCAGAATGCCCTGATGATTTCAACCCTGCTCAACCCCTACGGAGGAATTAAAATCGGCCATGACGATATTCCCAAACTGGCTGCTTACTTAAATCAAGGCTGTATCCCCGTGATACACGGAATGCCGCCTTATGGTTACTGGGAACATCCCCCGGAAGAAGGCCGACTGCCTCCTAATCGCACCGATGTCGGCGCATTCCTGTTATCCGAGGTAACCGGGGCTAAACAATGCATATTCATTAAGGATGTAGACGGCCTGTACGCGGATAATCCCAAGGTTAACAGCAGTGCTGAATTTATCCCCAAAATCGGTGCCAAAGAGCTGATAGAAAGAGATTTAGAAGACCTGGTGGTGGAACGTATGGTGTTGGTATCTTTACTAAATTCAAATAACACCAGGGAAATACAAATAATCAATGGTACCGTAGAAGGCAACATTACCCGGGCTCTTAATGGTGAACATGTTGGGACTATTATCTATAAAGATAATTAATTAACCCCATGATCCAGGCTGGTGGGTGATTGCTGCTCAACTTCTGGAGCTGAGCTTTTCTCAACCGCTGGGTAAAGCAAGAAACAGGGGGACACTCCCCGGTTTTCCCAGAAACGCAAAAAAGACCTTTTGAGCTAAAGGCTAAAAGGTCTTTTTATATTATAACCTGCAATTAAGCGCTAACGCTTGAATGGATACTAAACCTCTACAATCCAGCCGAACTCATCTTCAATCTCGCCATACTGTATGCCGGTCATGGTATCATAAATCTTAGCCGCAAATTCTCCAATTTTTCCATCATTGATAGTAATAATCTGGCCGTCCCAGTTCAGCTCCCCGATGGGAGAAATGACTGCCGCAGTCCCTGTGCCAAAGGCCTCTTCCAGCTTGCCGCTGGCATGGGCATCGTACAGTTCCTGGATGGAAATCTGTCGTTCGGTAGTGGGGATTCCCCAACTCTGGAGCAGTTCAATACTTGAGTCCCTGGTAATTCCGGCCAGGATACTCCCTTCCACGGCTGGAGTAACTATTTCACCATCTATCTTGAAGAACACGTTCATAGTACCCACTTCTTCGATGTACTTTTTGTCCACTCCATCCAGCCAGAGAACCTGGGTATACCCTTTCTTCTTGGCCTCCACCTGAGCTATCAAACTGGCAGCATAATTGCCGGGAGTCTTGGTATAACCCATTCCGCCTTTAACCGCCCGGACATAGTTGCTTTCTACATAAATCTTAACCGGATCGATCCCTTCCGGATAATAGGCCCCTACTGGCGACAATATAATAATAAACTGATAAGTATACGATGGTCTTACCCCTAGATAAGGATCAGTTGCTATAATAAAAGGTCTTATATATAATGAAGTTCCCTCTGCTTCTGGAATCCAATCCTGGTCTTCTCTCACGATCGCTTTTACTGCTTCAACAGCAAAATCCACATCAAGAGGAGGTATGCATAACCTTCCATTGGAAATGTTAGCCCTCGCCATATTTTTATATGGTCTGAACAGCAGAATTCTGCCATCCTTGGTCTTATATGCTTTTAAACCTTCAAATATAGCCTGACCATAGTGCAGTACCATACTTGAAGGATCTAAAGATAACGGTGCATATGGCACTATTCGCGGATCATGCCACCCCTTGCCTTCCGTATAGTCCATTATAAACATGTGATCGGTAAAATAATCCCCGAAGCCCAAATTGTTTTGATCAGGCTTTTCTTTGGGGGTTTTGGTTCTTTCGATTTTAATATCCCCGGACATTTTCATTTCCCCTTTCTCGCTGATATATTAAGTCTATTATTTCCAGTGCCAAAGTTCAATCTATTATAGCAAATGCATACAGTATTCAAAAAACTTTTGATGACACAAGGGGACGTTATTGTTGTGTCATTATTTTCAAATGACACAACAATAACGTCCCCTTGTGTCATACAACAATAACGTCCCCTTGTGTCATAAGAAGCAACTGATCCCGTTGCCCCCCTGCTTATTAACTATCATTATAATAATAAAAATTCATATATATTATCAATATTCTGCACCATTAGAATTGCATTTTGTTTGAAACAGTTGCTCAACGCAATAGTTTTAACCATGGGTTCTACGTCCATTTTAATATAATTATTTGTTATATATTGTATTATAAAAGAGGATTGGCGGCATATGTGCAGAATATTGTATTGTTGAAAACTGCACGGGGGGGAGGGTTTTTACTTATTAGTCTGTTTCTTTATAATTGATAGGAGGTTGTAGAGTTGAAAAATCAAAAATACTTGATGATTATTGCCGGTTTGGTGTTTGGAGGACTGGCAGCCTACATGACCAAACTTGGTAATCCTGGTAATATGGGCATATGTGTAGCCTGTTTCTATCGAGATATTGCCGGTGCACTCGGATTTCACCAGGCAGCAGTAGTACAGTACCTGCGGCCGGAAATAATGGGACTCTGCCTGGGTGCATTTCTTGCTGCGATTTCTTTTGGTGATTTTCGCGCCCGGGGCGGTTCCAGTCCACTGGTACGGTTTTTATTGGGAATGTTCGTCATGATCGGCGCTCTTGTTTTCCTGGGCTGTCCGGTACGAGCTGTATTAAGGCTGGCCGGGGGAGATCTAAATGCCCTTTATGGAATAGCTGGCGTGGTAGCAGGTGCCATAATAGGCATATATTTCCTCAAAAGAGGCTTCAATCTGGGACGCGCTAATTCCACCTACCCAATAGCCGGATATTTAATGCCTTTGATCATGGTCGTCATATTACTTTTTGCCATATTCCAACCGGAGTTCATCCGCAACAGCGAAACTGGTCCCGGTTCCATGCATGCCGCTTTGATCATTTCACTGCTGGTCGGTTTATTGATCGGTGCTCTAGCCCAGAAGACAAGAATGTGTTTTGTCGGCGGCTGGCGCGACCTGTCCCTGGTTAAAGATTCCTACCTTTTCAGCGGCATAGCTGCTTTCTTTGTAGGTGCATTACTGGTAAATCTGTTGATCGGTTCAGTCAACATCGGTTTTGAAGGCCAGCCAGTAGCGCATACCAATGCCCTATGGAATTTCATGGGTATGGTGCTCTGTGGACTTGGCTGCACTTTACTGGGTGGCTGCCCCCTGCGGCAGACAGTACTGGCGGCAGAAGGAGATACTGATGCAGGTGTGACCATACTGGGATTACTAGTCGGAGCTGCCGTAAGCCACAACTTTATACTAGCTTCCAGCCCCGCCGGCACAGGCCTATTTGGTCCGACAGCAGTAATCATTGGTCTGATATTCGTTTGTGCCGTAGGTTATTTTATGAGTGAACAGCTGGACTAAAGCATTAACTGCTGGATGATTTAGATTACGGAGGTGCCGCAAATTGTTCTGGCCCAAGAAGAAAGATAGAACCGGGCTAAATAGGAGATCTAATGAAAACCGAGGTAAGGGCCTGGTACTATTCGATACTGTCGAAGAAGCTATCAAAGGAGAAAAGCTGGTAACCAAGGCCGGGTATACCTGCAGCCTGGTTGCTCCTCCCCCCTCCCTGCGCAAAGGCTGTGATGTTGCTCTGGAGATAAACCTGGTGGAACAGCCCGCCATCGAAAGGACACTTCAGCCGGTACCTTATAACGAGGTGGTACCCCTGGCAGGATCCGGAGAATTATTGGATATCGTTCAGGTTTTTGAATACCCGGCGCATATCATGGTAAAAGCAGGGAATATGAAACTTACCTTTGATAAGCAAAGTGGTTTGATTGTTAATACTTCTGGCGGCGGGTGCCCGGATATTCCTTACCTGCATATTGAAATGGTGGGAAAACGCTTGGACGAAATCCCTCGTCCCAGAGATATCGGGCATACTCTTTGTGCTTTGATGCTGGACCGGGCGGTCGAAGGGGCGTTGGAGATTTGGATGAAAGGGAGCAAGATATAATGTTGTTAATAGCGGGTATAATACCCCGGGCTGATATCCCCCTCCTTTACGGCACGGCAGCCAGAAATGGCTCCCTGTTGAGCATAGATGGCCATGCTATCCCTGCCGGCCAGGGAACAGCGGCCATGATAAGTGCTGCGTTGGCTATAACGGAATATCTCCATATAGATCCACCCCAGGTGGTGATAGCTGGTGATATAGGTAAAGGCAATGGCAGCCGAATGATATACCAATATTTAATAAAACATCTGACCGAGATATCCCCCCACGTGCTGGCCCTCCACTACTGGATGCCAGACCTGGAATTGATGCAGAAGCTGTATCAGCAGGTACAGCAATTAGACCCCAGGCCCATTTTAATCGCTGATGCAGCATCTATGTATGCGGCGAAAGCAGTTGGGTTAGCTCCAGGTTTTGATGTTTTTACACCGGATTTATCTGAAATTGCTTTTCTGGCCGATGCGGAGGCGATTCATCCCGCCTACATCGATAAGCACCTGTTCGAATCCTGTGATCACACTTCCATTCCAGAGCTGATTGCAGCAGCTTACAAAAACCATGGAGCGGCTAAATTTTTACTGGTAAAAGGACAATCAGACTTTATCGCTGATAAAAACGGTATCCTGTCATCTATCGTTGGACCTGATATCCCGGAATTGGAATGTATTGGAGGCACTGGTGATACTATAACCGGTATGTGTGCAGCCCTGATTTCCAGCGGTTTGGATATTGAACCAGCCTTGAGCTTAAGTGCCCAGGCTAATCGGCTGGCCGGTGCCTTTGCTCCAACCACTCCAGCCACCAGGATTGAAGAAATTATAGCCAGACTCCCGGAAGTATTAAAAAGTATGCAGTCTATTTAAAAGTGAGGAGTTTTTAAGGAGGTTAATAATATGTCGGTTGAAATTGATGTTAGAGGTCTTTCCTGTCCAATACCGGTGGTAAAAACTAAAAATGCCATGGGAAAAAACCCTTCCGATACTATCACTGTATTACTGGAGAGTCAGGTATCTAAGGAAAATGTGCTCAGATTGGCCGAGAACCAGGGCTATACAAGTACGGTTGAGCAAACTGGCAATGAATATAAGCTGATTTTAGAACCTGATACAAAAAAATAGTGTCCACCTGACGGTTCTTTTGCAGGCAGGGGACGGTTCTTGAACCGTCCCCTATGACACAAGGGGACGTTTTTGTTGTGTCATTAAGCTCTTTTCACAATATTAAAACTCACGCCAGTTAGGCGGGATATTTGCCGGATACTTAATCCCTCAATCGCCTTTAGCTCACGCACCACTAGGTCCCGGTCTGCCTTACTCAGTTCGTTTAATATAATAACTGATTTATTATCCAACACTTTTTCTATCGCCTGATGAGCCTGGACCTCTGTCAAAGCTGTTATCTCTATGTCTTCCAGGCACCTATCCGAAGTCTCAACTTCAGTGAATTGGCGGAATATCATAATTGCATGTTCCTTTTTTTCAGAAAACAAGCTCAGAATCAAGTCCGTACTTGTTAATCCCGGGAAATAGTCTTTACCACCATAATAAGCCTGGCAACTGCTCCAGCGATATGATTCGGCCTTATTTACCATTCCTGCCTTTATAGGATTTTGATGAATATATCTAATAACGACCTTTAAATAAGAATCATCTTCAACGTTTTCACTTTTGAAGCGATTTTGGAAAACATGGCCGACCCGTTCATATTTATTGTTGAAAAAATACGCATAGCTTGCTCCCAGGCGGTGCATAAGATTAGATATCCCATTTAAACCTTCTTTGATCAGAAGATGAACATGATTGTCCATCAGACAATATCCCAGGACTTCATTGTCCTTGATAAATTTTGTCAAAGTATATAAATACCTTTGACGATCCTCATCATCATGGAATAAGGCTCCCCGGTTAATCCCTCTTACAAGCACATGATATATACCTATCTTGCTGATCTGTCTAGATTGACGTGGCATCATTTCCCTCTTTTCGATTACTTCATGTGTATATTTTACCATTTTTACTAGATAAAGTAATCTGCCTGGAGGGGGGTTAATAAATGACACAAGGGGACGTTTTTGTTGTGTCATTTTAAAAGGACACAACAAAAACGTCCCCTTGTGTCATTCTGATCTATTTTAAGGATTCATAGATATTTCTCGGACTTTCCACTGGCCGTCTTCTTTTTCCATGGCAATCCAGCGGATGTTTTCTCCATCCTCCCATAAGCCCGGCTGGGCTCCAGCTTTGAGTTTAACGGTCAGGTTATATTTGTATAGTTCTCTGCTGCTGGTCCACTCGTCTTTATAAGCTTCTTCAACACTATTTACCTTGATAGATTCGATGGTAGCAAAACAATTTGACCAGCTTTGCCTCCTCTCCTCATTGGGCAGTACCGATGAAGTCATTTTCCCCAACGCCGTTTCTATCTGGCCGCTGTCCAAAAGAGATATAAAAAGCCGGGCTGACTGTTCTGAACTTTCAGTCGGTTCCACCTCCACCTGGGCCGCTGGTGGCTCTATAGGATCGCCATTTTTATCAACAATCCCCAGCAGTTCCCCCGTTAAGCCGTCAATGGTATAATTATAAAATACATCATTCACGCTAAAAACAAATTCCCATACCGGCTGACCTCTATATTTCTTAGTAGCGTTATCAATGGTATAGACGATCATCGGGGTAATATGGCTGGGCATGTTGTTAGCAATAGCCGTTGCTCCTGCTTCTTTCATGGTTATCCCGGGACGGTCGACCGGAAAATTATCCTGAACATCGCTGATCCGGGGCACATTTTTCTCCTCGACTGCATTAATCACCTTGCCACCTTGTATGGTAACATTAAACCTCTTGGTATCCTGTTTACTCACAAATAGAATAGCCCATTTAAACGCGATATCCGTATCCTGCCAATCCTCGGTCAAATGAGCAGCTACCGGCAGCATATACCACAATACTGCATCTTCTCTCCATTTTACCGCTTCACTATAAGCTAAAGCAGCAGCTTCCAGGGATGTCAATTCATTTTTACCTTCCCACGATACTTCGTCAGTCGTCGTTGTTGTTACCTCAGTATTCTGTTCGCCGGATGTTGTCGCTTCCCCGGACTCTCCTTTAGAACATCCTACTATTGACATACCTAACAGAAGACTCAATATCAGCAGAAAAACAACCGCCCTCTTCAAAACAAACTCCTCCTCCTGGATTTAAAGTTTATAAGCTAAAATTCTATTTAATGTAATTAATTCCTGCATTTTAACTACCAACTAACGTGACACAACAAAAACGTCCCCTTGTGTCATTTGCCGCCACCCAGGAGTTTGCCTAGCTCCATGGGCAGGGGGAACAATATGGTAGTATTTGGAGCATTCGATACCTCGGATAGAGAACGGAGCATTCTAAGAGTTAATCCTCCCTCAACACTAGTTAATATTTCTGAAGCCTGGGCCAACTTTTCTGACGCCTGGCGTTCTCCTTCGGCCTGAATAATAGCCGCGCGCCGATCTCTCTCGGCCTGGGCCTGCCGGGCCAGGGCCCTTTGCATTTCATTGGGCAGAACGACATCTTTAATCTCTACTGAAGTTACTTTTATTCCCCAGGGATCAGTAGCATCATCTACTATGGTTTGGATAGTTTGATTCAGTTTTTCCCGCTGGGAAAGCAGTTCATCCAGTTCGGCGGTTCCGGCCACACTTCTCAAGGTAGTCTGAGCCAGCTGGTTGGTGGCTTCAGCAAATCTCTCCACATTAACGATGGCCCGCTCGGGTGAAACCACCCGATAGAAAAGTACTGCATTTACCCGGGTGGTGACATTATCCCGGGTTATAACTTCCTGGGGGGGTATATCCACTACCACAATCCTCAAAGATACCCGTATTATTCTATCAATTATCGGTATGATAAAAAATAATCCTGGCCCTTTTACACCCACCATTCTGCCCAGACGAAACAAAACCGCCCTTTCATATTCCGGAATAACCTTTATGCTGGACGAAAGAATGATTACTGCCAGCACTATGATTCCCAACCAGTTAAGCAGACTATTCAGCATGTCCATAATATCCCTCCTTAATCTTTAGGTGCCACAGACTCAACGATAAGCGTTTTTCCGGTTCTTTCAATTACTTTTACTTTTCGGCCCGACTCAATTACTTCTCCGCTTTTAGACCTGGCGCTCCATATTTCTCCCCTGATTTTCACCTGACCGCAGGGATCCAGATCATTGATCACATAAGCTCCATAATCAAAAAATTCATTCTCGCCCTGCATGGGCATCAGCCTTCGTAAACGCAGTATGCCTATTACCACAATTACGACTAAAATTGCACCAATGGTGCCGGTACCGAGGGCTAGTATTTTTAATTTTGAAAACCAGGCCGCTGGCATCAAGGGTTCTGAAGGGAACAGTAAAATACCCAACACAATACCTATCACCCCTCCGGTACCCAGCACCCCATAGGTAGGAGTAAACGCTTCCGCCACCAGCAATCCTATCCCCAGCACTATCAGAAGCACTGCCGCAACGTTGACCTGAAACAGCCCTGAGCCAAACAAACCCATGATTAGCAGAATAGATCCCGCAGCCTCCGGCAAAAAATAACCCGGCGAAGAGAAGCCGATAATCAATCCATACACTCCCAGCATGATAAACAACGCAGCTAAGGCAGGATCACTTATTATGTTAATAAGCCTTTCATTCACGCTTACTGGAATTTCTTCGATCCGGGCATTGGATGTATTCAGAACCACCATACTCCGACCAGTTTTCACCTTTCTGCCGTTCACCTTATCCAGCATCTCCCCTAGATTATCAGCAATTAGATCTATAACCCCCTTATCGAGAGCTTCCTCGGCTGTAAGGGTAAGGTTCTCGGTAACAAATTTTTCGGCCAGATCTTCCGGTCTTCCCTTTTCTCGAGCTATGCTCTTCATATGCCCGGCCAGGAAATTTATCGTCTTTTGATCTGCAGCCTCTGGCTTTTGCCCGATACCGCCCACCGTAACTGGCATGGCTGCTCCACAGGTAGTTCCCGGTGACATAGCTGCGATGTGACCGCTGATGAGGATGAAAGTACCGGCCGAAGCAGCTATAGACCCCTTGGGGCTGACGTATGTAATAACAGGAATCCCGGCCGCATCGATGCCCTGTATAATATCCAGGGTAGCTGTAACCAGACCGCCGGGGGTGTTTAACAATATGACTACTGCCTGGGCACCATTATTCTCTGCCTTACTTATACCCCGTAAAATATATTGGGCTGTTCCTGCCGTCACAGTATCTTCAACTCGGATAGTATATACCAGAGGCTGCGGCTCTGCGGCTGCTCTGCAAGCGTAGGAAAACAAGATAATAGATAAAAGCCCCAGCAGGCTGATAAACTTAATCATTTTGCTAACTTTTATTTTTAAGCACCCCCGGACTTGCATGCATTAGATTCTGTTTTTAATATTGTCCAATCCTATAAGAATATGTATTTTACTGAAAACAAGCGAGCGTTTCTCCCGTTTACTGGTAAGTTAGGGGCATGCACATGCTTGAAGTTCCTCAGGAGGAAAATACTTCTTTTTTACCAGGACCTTGATTTAAGAAAAAGAAAACGTTCACTAATGTCAAAATTTTCTGATAATTTGTTGACAATCCTCTGTTCAATGAATACAATATAAATACCAGGATGTAAGGTAAAACTTAGATCCTGATATTCACCTCAAAGATTGGGTTGGTTCTTACAAAAGTAAATTTTAGCAGGCATTAAAGGACCAAGGGATGAAAATCCCAAGTCTGGAAAAACCTCTAAAATAACTTGAGTCGGAACATAAAACCAAAATCTGGACGGGTGATAAATATACAGGATGAAGGTGGAACTGGAAACCTGGGGGCCCACCTGGAAGAAGAAGGCTGGTTCTTATAAAAGAAAATTTTAGCAGGAAATCACCGGTCAATGAATGAAAGTTCAGAGAATCGGCAGAAACTCTAAAATTACAGCTTGAATGAGAACTGAAACCTGAATCAGAAGGGAAGAATTCAGGGAAGAAAGGAAAACTGGGAATCCTGGAAATTACCCCAAAGTGGAAGAAAAAGTTCTGAAAGAGACGATTTTAGAAGGAAAGCAGACAAGTGGATGCGAATCCATCCTGGTGGAATCTAAAAAAATTCAAGAGGAACTGGAACGGAAACTAAAGGGTGATTAATCCACAAGGGAGGTACTCAATGTACCCTAACCAATCTCCAAAGTAAGAGGGCTGGCATAAAACCACAATGCTGGCTCTCTTGCATTTTCTGGTTTTATTTCTTGAAACCTTATGGGACACGGGGCCTGATATTTTCGAGTTTTATTTTTATCGTTTAGGAGAAAATATAACGAACCCTTTGAGCAATCAATAGATAAAATGGTAATACTTTACAGGTTTTTAAAGCGCCCGGATGATAAAATAGAATATATCAATTATTTTCTCAGCCATCATTCATTCAGCAAGCAGGTAAAGGAGAATAGTATGCCAAAGTTGTTAGCCTTAGAACGTATTTCATTCAAAGATATTGCGGGCATAATCCTGGCATCTCTCATAATTGCTGTTGCCATTCAATTTGTCATCGTACCTGCTCATCTGCTTACCGGTGGTTTGAGTGGAATTGCTATCATACTGCATTTCATCACTTCTTATCCTATCTGGGTATGGTACATAGGTTTGAATATTCCGGTATTTATAGCGGGTTATAAGCTGGCCAGCAGGCGCTTTACACTCTACAGCTTCATTGGCATGATGAGCTTGTCTGGATTCCTAGCCCTTTTAGCACCCCTGGATATAAAACTGGCGGTAGATGACATCCTTCTTTCGGCACTGCTGGGCGGGACTCTTAACGGGTTGGGCGTAGGACTGGCCTTAGTTAACCGGGGGTCCACGGGCGGTCTGGATATTATTGCAGGTATCGTACACCGGATATGGGGAGTCAACTTTGGAACTACTATTTTTGTTACCAATGGTGTGGTCTTAGCGGCAGCACTGATTACCAGCAACATCGAATTGACCCTTTACTCGGCCTTAACCATGTTTGTCAGTTCCAAGATGGTTGACAGTGTCACTTCCGGCTTTATAGCCAAAAAAACCGTAATCGTTGTTTCAAATAAATCCGATGATATTGCTCACGCGATTCTGCACCGAATGCACCGGGGGTGCACCCTCTTGAGTGGTAAAGGAGCTTATACCGGGCAGAGGGAAGATATAATTATGGTTACCACCGGCAAGACTCAAATTCCCCGCTTAAAGGAATTAATTTTCCACCTCGATCCTCATGCTTTTATTACCATAACTGACACAGTAGAAGTTTACGGCAGGGGGTTCAAACCCTGGGATAAAGATGATGTGTGAGGTGTCAGGGGGATGTTTCTTCTGACACACTATTATAGCAAGCCGGGGACGGCTCTCCTAAATTATCATTCCATTTGTTAAGGCTCAAACCTATGCTTTAATTCAGGAATGTGTCAGGAGAACCGTCCCCAAAACTACGTTTATAACGGGTTAAAATTTAAGTCCTAACCCCGTACCTAAGCTTCTATATAAGATCAAAATGGATCGGCGGAATTATCTGCAGTGAATTCACCTCAATGGTCACATAATCGCTGGAGGTAATTACAATTCCATTTTTCCCCTTCCATGTAACCCGGTACTGTCCGCTTTTATCAGGTGTAAAAGTATAGCTATAGCTCCCATCCTGCCCGGTAGTAGTCGTACCCACGATTTCATTTATACCATCACGTGATCTATAGATGGTTAGTTCCATACCTGGTACTGGTACATAATCAGTACCATTATCAGAAGTATCGTACTGGGTGGTGATATTCAGGCTTCCTTCCAGGGTAATCGAATTTCCCTTGAGGACTGTCGTGTCATCGTTATCCAGGCTCACCGTATATCCATAATATTTAGCGGGAATGTTAATTTTCACCGTTTCACCATCCTCAACCCTGGTCCCGATAGTTTTCGGTTGAAAGGTTTCAGAAGCATAAGATCCATCACTGTTTTTATACAGGCGGGCCAGAGTTATCTCTTTAACTACCGCATCATGATAACTGCCGCTGGCGTGATTGGTTATTTCCACGTACCATTGGGCATTGTCTGCCGGCGGCCAGTTCTGGGCAGCATATGATGGCAAAGGTACATCGATACACAAAGTACGGCTGTTATCAACACAGTTTTGCTCATTGGGGGTATCCCATACTACTAGAGGCTGTTCGCCTTCCACTCCCACCTTCACAGTAAGTTTATTCCGGCTAATGCCGTTCATATCTACGTGAATGCGAGCAGTATAGGCATATTGGGTAAGCGATCTATCGGTCGGCATTATCTCGATATAGCGAACCCATTCAATGTTGTAAGAAAAATCATCATAGGGCAAATAAAAATAACCATTCCCGTTCCAATAATCTCCCCAGCTGTTCAAGCATTTGAAAAGTTTTTGCACATCATCATAACCCACAATACTTATACAATGACCTTCAGCGGGATTGGGCCCCTGTATTATATGGAGCGGTCCTGCAGCTACCAGCGGTCCGTACTGGTACAGCATATCCTTGACCTCATCGACGGACAAGTCTTTATAAGGATCACTGTAGGTTTTGAGCCGGTAAAGCTGCAGTGCTTCCAGATTATCCAGGCTGGTTGGAGCAGACATGGTGTTAAAATCTACTCCCGTCACCTTGCCATTACTATCCTTAATCAGGGTAGCATCATCATAATCAGTAGGCAGAGATGCTTCGGAACACATCCCGTAGTTCTCCAGTACCAGTTTAGTATCCGGTTCTCCGCTGCCAGCCAACTCGTACTGCCGGTACAAAACGTGCCAGAGCGACAAATCTGGAGTATATGGTTGTTCCATCTCCCGGATAATATTGGTACAGTGAATGATAGCACGCCCTATACACCCACCCCATCCGTCCTGGTTGCCGGTCAGGGTTACATAATCTGAATAATCTAACACAAATGGGCTATGGATATTTTGGATCAGACCCGGATCAAACGGTTTGGCTTCCAAAGCATATTGAGCAATCAACCGGCTATCAAATTCATTTTCCGGAATATTCATCTTCAATTTGGATATAAGGGACGTATCAAATGGCAGGCTGCTCTCATCTCCTGAGGTAGAGATACTCACCTGTCTTTTTATGCCATCCCATCCGACTTCAGCTCCCAGAGCTTCGCTGACAAAACGCAGCGGTACCAAAGTGCGATCATTCGATATTTTGGGCGCCACATCCAGAGTCACCACATCTCCATTCTTATAAGCAGTCAGGCTGCCTATCCAGACTTTGACTGACATCTCGCCCTTGATGGCTACAATGCTCCGGGCCTCCGGGTTCCATTCCACTTCGGCTCCCAGAGCCTCAAAGATAGCTCGGAGCGGTACTAGCGTTCTATTGTTTTCAATAATCGGCTGGGTATCCATTTCCAGTTCTAAACCATCTATCAAGACCTCGATGGTTGAAGTGCCTGGAGGCTCCGGCTGCGGATTGATCGCCCCTACCTGAGCAGGAAAAAGAGTAAAAAAGATAAAAAATGTGATTAACAGACAGGCAGTCTTATGATTGTACCCCATGAAACTCCTCCCCTTCCAAAATATTCACTGGAATACTTCAATTTTACCTTATATATTCCCTTACCCCAACCTGATTTTATCCATACAAGTGGGGACGGTTCTTGACTTGCATCCAGTTAGTTAAAAATGCAAGTCAAGAACCGTCCCCACTTGTAGTCCACTTGTATGCTAATCGTTCACCGATCACTTTCATACAGTTCAGCCAGAGGAACCCGGGCCTGTGAGAAGCGGTCCAGGTAGTCTATGTTAGCCATATCTCCATCCAAATTATTGATCCATACCGGGGAACTTTTATAAGTGACCTCAATGACTCCCAGAGAATGAATTATTTCCTCAGCTCTTTTTCTATCCATAAATCATTTCCTTTCGTTTTTTATTCTCAAGATACTGTATATCAAAAGAGTCTTCCCATTGACACATGCGGAACAGCGATACTTCTCCCGCGGGAACCCAACTCCATGTATCTGTGGTGCCCGAAACCCTCAATTAGCATCCCTCATAAATACATTTTTAATGTACGAATGACACACCAAAAACGTCCCCTTGTGTCATCCTTGTGTAAGAAAAGCAAATAAGCTGTACCCAAGGTACAGCCTATTTACTGTGTAAATGCCTATTGAAGCGGTATAGCTCCAATATTGATCTCTAAGTATTATTCGACTTTCTGCAGCTCATTAAACCAACTTTCATTGTGATGAGCAGTGATTTCAGCATCAACGTAACCATCCATCATCATCGAAGCAAATTCCACTCTGGATTTGGGGTGAATCGCCGCCAGGAAAAAATGCCCACCCACTAAGAGGATCATGATTATCGCGGTCCAGAAGTGAATGTTATAGCAGGCTGACAGGAAGACAGCCGGTAAAGTATGCCGCCACAACCACATAGGAAACCCGGTCAGGATTATCAACAGACAGCCTATAATGATCAACCCGCCCAGTATTTTCTGACCGGCATTATATTTGTCTTGAGGTGGAGCATGCTCAACTTTGATAAAGGGCACATATCCTCCCATGGTTTTAAGCCACGCGATATCGTTCTTGGTGAAGTTTGATATAGTATCAATAAATCTGGAAAATCGCTCAAAGTTTAATAAAATATAGATGGTAGGACCGGTCAGAAACAATACTCCCGTCCACCGATGCACCAGTGAGGCATTGGCTGGTCCGCCAAAAATATTGCTGATGATATTAATATCCCAGTAAAAAGCTATTCCGGTAAGACCCAGTATAATAAAGCATACTAGATGTACCCAGTGCATCATCCGGGTCTGCTGGTCATGCTTTAATACTTTTCCCTTTATTTCACTCATCTCTCATCCTCCCCATTAAGCAGCATGATCTTCATCATGGTGTTCTAATTCCTCAATAAAAGCAGGTATATCCTTCCCATACCTGGTATGCAGCAGGTGATGGGCTTTTTCACTCACCGGGTTTACCCCCCCGGGAGAAAGGAACTCCTGGTATATCTGTGCTATTTCCGGATTTTTATGCGATCGGCGTAGGGCCATCGATTCATCCAGAGTATAGAGACCCTGTGCTCTTTCAGCAATGTAATCATCACTGGCTTTGTAAATATCTACTCCAAATTTGGCAAATACTCCAGTAACTACCACGGTAACGGCCAGAATCGCTGAACCTTTCAAAAACTGCCGCCTGGTAAAGCCTTCTTTTTCTTTAAAAATACCCACTTACAAAAATCCTCCTTTCTCTAATATGTATCTCGCCTTATGGGCTGTCCACCGCCGTTTATACATCCGCCCGGGCAGTTCATAACTTCTATGAAATGGTATGTACTTCTTCCGGCCAGGACATCTTCGATAACACTATCAACATACTTGAGCCCAGTAACTACACAGACATGGACCGGTAGCTTGGTTCCTAACGCCTTTACCGGAATCTCTACGGTTGCCTCTCTTACCGGGGCCAATCCCCTGACCGCCTCAAATTCCACCTTATCCAATGTTTCTTCACTGAGAATTTCATAGGCAGTCCTCAGAGCAGCCTCCATAACACCGCCGGTAGCTCCGAAAATGGTCGCCGCACCGGTTGATAGACCGATAAACTTATCCGCATCCTCATCGGCAAGATTTAAGAAGTCAATCCCGTCAGCCTTTATCATCTCGGCCAGTTCCCGGGTAGTGATGACATAATCCACATCTTTGAATCCACTGGCCATCATTTCCGGACGGTCGCATTCGTATTTCTTGGCCGTGCAGGGCATCACTGACACTACTATCATGTCTTCGGGATCAACCTGTAGTTTTTCTGCCCCATAAGTTTTTGCCACCGGTCCAAACATCTGCTGTGGAGACTTGGCCGAAGAAATGTGAGGTAGAATGTGGGGATACTTGTCTTCAGCATACTTGATCCAAGCCGGGCAGCAGGAAGTAAACTGGGGCAGCGGACCGCTGCTCTCAAATCCCTCAACTCCCAGAGCATTAAATACCCGGTGGATAAGCTCGGTTCCCTCTTCCATTATGGTCAGGTCAGCTGTAAACTCGGTATCATATACTCGGTCAAACCCCAATTTTCTCAGAGCAGCATACATCTTATTTTTCACATTGGTACCGGGGGCCAGCCCGAATTCCTCACCTAATGCTACCCTGACCGCTGGTGCTTCCTGGACTACAACGAATTTAGTTGAATCATTCAAAGCCTGCCGGACCATCTCAACTGAACTGGCATCACTGATAGCCCCAAAAGGACAATTGATCAGACATTGTCCGCAGTTCACACATAGTCTGGGGTCAATATGATGTTTTTGCCCCAGTATCCCGCTGATGGCTCCTGTCGGACAAATGCTAGTGCAGTGGTCGCAGGCTTTACAATTATTGGTAACACGAATTACTCCTTCAGCAATAACTGTACTCAAACTTTTTTTCCCTCCCCATAAATAAATTTGCAGAAATTAGATTGATTTGAACACTCACCTCTGTTTGTAATCCCAATCTGATTTTATATAATATATCCTAATACTTAATATAATTTTTTATTATAAGTATTTCTATAGGTATTTCTTATTTATCTTCTAACTCCTATTTCCTGGAGCTTTAACGGTACTCAAACTCGTCCCCCTTCCTACCAGTTAAATTGATGGAAAATACACTATTAAGAACCTCACCTCCGTGAATAATCCCAATCCGGTCTATCTATAACAACAGACAAAAAAAACGAAAGTAAATCTGCCTTCTGGCAATTTCACCTTCGTGGTTTTTACAGTATATATGCAGTTTTCATTATTTGAGTTTAGATCACCAAAGCTGCAGGATCTTCATAATCCCGTTTGCTAAATACTTGATTCCAGACGAATCTTGAGAACAACCTCTTAACATTGTACCATAATTATTTAACATTATTATTTAACATTCATGCTCCAAAACCCTTTTTTTGCCTTTTCAATTTATTAAGATGACACAAGGGGACGTTTTTGGTGTGTCATTTTTGCCAATAATTTAATGACACACCAAAAACGTCCCCTTGTGTCATCCATGCAAAAAAATCCTTTTAGCCCTTCCAATTTTGCCAATTATAATTAATAATTATATTATCATGCTAAAGTTGTAGTTCTCTGGGTGTAATTATTGCCTGCTAGATAAGGGATTTACCTCTAATTAAACTGCAGAAGGCTTACGAATTACAAGGGGGAGTTGTACGATGTTTTGCCAAAACTGTGGAAATAGATTACCAGATGATGCGATTTTCTGCCCGGAATGCGGCAGCCAAACTATAAATGCAGCTTTGCGATGTCCATTATGCGGAACCGAAATAACTCCCGGAGCACCTTTTTGCGGGAACTGCGGTCAACAGTTATCTTCCCTGCCCAATAACACAGAGCCCTTTTATTATCCTCCCGGACCTGCTGGGACGGGATATGATATGCCGCCTCCAGACACCGGCCCTAAAATCAAACTCACCTGGAGCAGTCTTTTAAAGCAGATTGGCTTAAAGACCGGTCAGGCACTTTTAAAAAGCCTGCCTCTGACTATATTATTTTTCCTCATTTCCCTCGCCGTACATACCTATCTCCTGGTGGGCATCAATCAGGGATTCAGCCCGGATACCTGGCTCGGCCAGCAGTTACTGGGTTCCAAAGGTAACATGATTTCGGCCACTGTGCTCTGGACCCTTTTCAGTACCCTCCTCTTCTCTGCTATCTATTTGATCAAACGAAAAGGTGCCGGCGAATTAATAAAAAGCATTATTATCACCCCCAAAGATATTGCGGCCTATGTGACTTCAAACAGCAAGGTAGCCCCGGCAGCCCTATTAACCGGCGCAGGCTTTGCCTTACTGATCGCAGGCCTTATGAGCGGTACCACTAACCTGGTCTTAGCCATCGGCGTTTCAGCACTCTTTGCCACCGGAGTTGGCCGTCTGCTGTCGCTGCTGATCAGAAGCACTTGGAACAGCATCTGGCAGGTGCTGGGGATAAAGAACAAACAGATAAAAAGCCATGCCCGGATAGAAGCCTATCTTAATATGGCGGGAGCCGCCTGCGGTTTTGTGCTGGGAGTATTCCTGTTCTGGGATTCATTTTTTGGCCTGGTTCTGCTGGGAGTAGCTGCGGCTCTTATGTTTTCCGGACGAGATCGGGGAGGCAGTCCGGTGATGCCGTTATTCATATTATTTATAGCCACCTTATATTTATTCTTTGATCCAAATAATATAATGCATTGGCATATACTGCTGGCAGATGATGGCGGGGAAGCAGAAGTTGGTGGATGGGCTAACTGGTGGGGAAGCCAGGGCTCTTACCAGGCTGCCATCCAGGGAGTCTTGCCTTCCATCGGCATGAGTATAGGTCCGAGTGTAGGAAGCGCTTTAAATGCTATTGATCCAGACATGTTTGACTTTGACTTTGACGATGATGATATCGATTGGTATGATACGGATCTGGACGATATGAATTTAGATGATTTTAGCGGTGATGACATCAGCAAAGACAGCCAGGCTCAAACTCCGCCAGGTGAAAATATCGATTATCAGCCTCCTTCAATCGATACGGCTGGAGTTGAGCAGGCTCCGCCATATACTACCGATGATGACTACCAGGAGCCAGGCCAAGAGGATGGACAGGAGCCTGCACCGATGGAGGATGAAACCGGCAACGACCAGGAAGGATATGATAAAGACGGTTATGATTCTGAAGGCTATGACCGGAATGGTTTTGACAGGAACGGTTTTGACCGCCGGGGTTATGATCAACTCGGCTTTGATAAATCAGGATATGATGAATACGGCTATAACCGCGATGGATACAATAGAGACGGTTATGACCGCAATGGACAGCACCAGGGCGGTTATGATAAGGATGGTTTCGATACCAACGGCTATGATAGAGATGGATACGACCGCAGCGGTTATAACCGGGAGGGGTATGATCGCAGCGGGTTTGATAAAAATGGCCGGGATCAATTTGGTTATGACCGGGATGGATTCGATAGCAATGGTTATAATCGTGAGGGATATGGCAGAGATGGTTATAATGCTGAAGGCTATGATAGAGACGGTTACAATAAAGATGGTTACAACTGGCTGGGTCTTGACCGGGACGGTTTTGATAAAGAAGGTTATGATCAGGATGGTTATGACCGGAACGGTCTGCATCGGGATGGCTATGACCAGGATGGCTTTGATAAAAATGGCTACGATCGTAATGGTTATGATAAAGATGGATTTAACCATGAAGGCTTTGACAAAGATGGCTATGACAAAAATGGCTATGACAAAAATGGTTTTGATCGAGATGGTTTTGATGCTTACGGACGCGATAAAGATGGTTATGATAAGAATGGGTTTGACAACAGCGGCTATGACCGTAATGGGTTTGATAAAGATGGTATAAACGAGAATGGTTATGACAAAGATGGCTACGACCGGTATGGATATGACAAGGATAATTATGACCGTGATGGCTATAATATGGACGGTTATAACAAAGACGGTTATGACAAAAAGGGCTTCGACCAATTTGGTCGGGACCGGGAAGGATATGACAGCCGCGGGTTTGATAAAAATGGATTTGATAAAAATGGTTATAATGAAAGTGGCTTCAATAAGGATGGATATAACAAGGATGGGCTAGATTTTAACGGACATACCCGGGTGGATAACCTGAGAATCAAAATGGATGAAATTATCCAGCAAAAAATCAAAGAAGGCTACTATGTTAAAAATGCCCATACCAGCGGACCTATTCAGGATGGGTTGACTACTGGATTGACGTTCGGAGGCATAAAAGATTTTGACACTATACGTAAAGGCTGGAATAATTTTCCCACCGGATGGATCGAAGACTGGGTGAGAGGTATGACCGGTGGACAGTGCGGTGAATATGCCCGGTGGGGACAGGAGTGGATGGAGAATTCTGCTAAAGATATATTCGGTGATGGCACCGTTACAGGGCGGATAGCACTGCAGCGCAACCCCTGGGTAAACCATGCCGCAACCCTGGTAATCACCCCGGACGGGGAACGCCTGGTTCTGGATTTCTGGGATGGGGTACAAAATGAAAAAGCACCACAGATCATAACCGAAAAAGAATGGCTGGCCAAATGGGATAAGGAACTGGGAGAACCAACCTGGGGGAAAAATTCAGTAGTAGATCGAGGGGTATGGGAGACAACTCTATCTGAAGATATTCAATTTTGTAACGGTGATGTTGAAAAAGGCATTCAGAGATTTCTCGGGGCTTACAAACCCAAGAATCCCGGTGAACCAGGCTATGAGGGCTATATGCAGGCCCAGGCGACAGTTAAGAGTTTTAGGAGGGAACCATGGGAGAGCATGTAAATCACCAACAAGTGCAAATCGAAGAACGCTGGGAGAGTTTCCGGAACAAAGAAGCCGGCCCAGCTAAAACTATGCAGGAGTTTTACGGAGATGCCGAGGATTGGTACATGGAACTCGGTCCTTACCAGCTGATGCTGGAGCCGGTAAATGGAACCTGGCTCTATTATGATCGTATTCATGACCAATGGTCAGATTCCGGATATAAACCCGGCCAGGTTATATTTTCCCTCTCCGGGGAGGACATTGTAATAACGGAGCGCGAAGACAAGTCCACGGAAGACGGCTCTCCGGTAATCCAGCCGTTAGATGAGACTACCTGTCAGCAATGTGGAGAAAAAATCTCCTCTATGGACAAATTTTGCCCTTACTGCGGGAATAAAATAAATGCCCCGGCTGCCAGGGCTTGTAAAAACTGCGGTTCTGCTATTAAAAATCCCCAGGCTAAATTCTGCAACGAATGTGGCAGCCACCTAGAGTGACACAGGGGGACGTTTTTGTTGTGTCATTTTTGCCAATAAATGACACAACAAAAACGTCCCCCTGTGTCACTTTCTGTATAAATCAGGTAAGATAAAAGCAGAGAAAAGAGTATAAACTATAGATGTTTCTATTAATTTGTTACCGGCTATATATAAGAAAGGATGCAGCAGCTTATGAAGAAATCCTCAAGAATTTTTCTACTTATTATTATTCTGATTTTATTGTTCTGTATTGCAGGCTGCCAGAAGCAGACGGTAGTAAAAGATATGGAAGACCCATCGCCGACACCCCAGGAAACAGTTCAGCCTTCCGAGCAGGAGACCCAGCAGTCAGAAGAGCTTCCAGAAGAAAATGTTGTTACCCAGCCGGTTAGCGCGGGGAATGAGACCCTGAGCTGGTACTTTGTACGTAACAGTGAGCATAAAACTCCCGGAATAAATAACGATATAGATTTTGACCTGGCCGATTATGATGCGCACTACATCGGCAGCAAAGACAAAGTCATATTTTTAACTTTTGATGAAGGCTATGAAAATGGCTACACTGACGAGATACTGGATACTTTAAAAGCCAATCAAGTTCCCGCCGCCTTTTTTGTCACCGGGCCTTATGTTACAGGTAATCCAGAGCTGATTAAACGAATGGTGGCCGAAGGACATATCGTAGGCAATCACAGCCAAACCCATCCTTCCATGCCTTCCAAAACCAGCGACCCCGGGCAGTTCAATCAGGAAATTACCAAGGTAGCCACAGCCTTCCAGGATCTGACCGGTAAAGAAATGCCCAAATTCTTCCGCCCGCCCCGGGGGGAATACAGTGAAAAAAGCCTGCAGATGACAGCTGAACTGGGCTATAAGACTATATTCTGGAGCTTCGCTTATCAAGACTGGTTAGTAGATCAGCAGCCAGACCCGGAAGCTTCCTATCAAAAAATCATGCAGGGTACTCATAACGGGCAAATAATGCTCCTGCATGCGGTTTCATCAACGAATACCCAGATACTGGACCGGCTCATAAAAGACATAAAAAAAGAAGGTTATCGCTTCGCCCCCCTGACCGAACTGGAAAAGGTGTAGCGTCAAATGACACAAGGGGACGTTATTGGTGTGTCATTTTATTAATGGGCAAAATGACACACCAATAACGTCCCCTTGTGTCATACAGCATACTTATTGATTCTCTTGCCTGCTATCCCAAGGATCAAGAGCAGGAAAGCCGCACCTGAAAAATAAGGGATGCTTATATTAGCACCATACAATATCCCGCCTGTTACCGGCCCTATAATTCTTCCCAGACTCCCAAATGACTGCATCAAGCCCAGGGATACGCCCTGGCCGTCTAAAGAATTCTTGGTCACCAGTGTGGATAAGCTGGGACTTATCAAGGAAATTCCAACGTAGAAAACTGAGGTAGTAACAAGCATGAAAAACATGCTGTGCGCATCCAGAATAGAAAGCATTCCGACCGCTGCTATGAACAATCCACCTTTAATCAAATTGATATCTCCAAAACGTTTCACTAATCTTCCGATCAGACTCCCCTGCACGATCACCCCTACTACACCTAGAACAGCAAACAATATACCCAATTCCCTTGGTCCAAAACCTATTTTAGCCGCCGCGAACAGAGCGAAGGTAGTCTCAAACATGGCCATAGTAAAATTGCTTATAAAAGCCAGGGTAAAAAGCAAAAACAGGGGGTGTCTTATGGTATCCATCGATAGTTTGAAATTAAACCGGGTATTACCAATGGTCTTTTCTTTAAGCGATTCAGACAGGAAGAAAAATGCAAAAGGAAACGTCAGCAGACACAAGGCACCGGCTGCGAAAAACGGCAGCGCGAACCCATGGTGTCCCAGCCACCCTCCTATAGCAGGTCCAAAAATCATGCCCATCCCCATGGCCGCCCCCATCAAACCCATGCCTTTAGAGCGTTCATTGCCCTCGGTGGTATCAGCAATATAAGCCATAGCGGTAGGAAGAGTAGCAGAAGAAATAATCCCCGACAATATCCTTATAGCGAATATCATCCAGAGCTTACTGGCAAAACCAAATAAAATAAAGGTAAATCCATAACCCAGCAGCCCAATCAGCAGAACGGGACGCCTGCCTATGCGGTCAGATAACCTGCCCCAAAAGGGAGCAAAGAAAAACTGCATCAAAGAATAAGAAGCCATGAACAGCCCAAGAACAGTCGGCCCCCCACCCAGATCAGTCACAAAAAACGGCATGATAGGAATAACGATCCCAAACCCCATCATCACCAGAAATAGTATGGCGAATAAAACAGCTATAGCACGTGTATTGCTCTTCATTTTATAAACCTTTCATCATTACAAATTGCTATTTATCAACTTAATGATTACGAATTTTAACATTTGTTTAGTTGTCAGTTATTTCCCTGGCTGCAAATAGAATGCTCATCAGCAGTATTACACCAAACATTATAGTAAAAGAATGATTTCCCCGCTGTACATAATAACCAGAACTGCTAATCACCGAATAAACCAGCATTCCCAGCGAAAGGAGATACACCTGCCGCCCCCATACTTTTTGCTTGATCAGGCCATATCCGCCAGTGATCAATAATAATGCGGTAATCATCTCAGCAGTCATATGCAAATATATCTCCCCGGGTTTGAATTGAATCTCCGGAATAGCGCCTGTAATATAAAATACAGCCCACATTATGATCATGGTAAATCCTATAATCATTGCAAAAATTGCTGCAGCTGTATGCCATTTTCGCATATGTTTTACTTCCTTCCACATCCCAATGACACAACAAAAACGTCCCCTTGTGTCATTCTGTTTACCAGCTGGAGCCGCCGCCTCCTCCGGAGCCTCCCCCACTGGAACCTCCGTCAGAAGAACTTATCCCGCCGCCAGAATCGCTGCTGGAGGAGGGAGAAGATGACATGGCAGAACTGGCCTCCCGGAAGCACTGATCTATTTCCTGACTGAAACGCATAACATTAAAATCATCATATCTTGATCCATAATACCAATCCGGCGGCTGCTGTACTATAGAGGCAAATTTACTGGCCCATTTTTCGGTAACCCCCAGCACTATAGCAAAGGGAAGAATATTATAGAAATAGGAAGGATTCTGTTCGGATAGTTCCTCGATTCTCTCCCGCTCGGCTTCATTCAGGAATTCACGAAAACCCAACAGATACTGATACATATCATGACCATATTGGGTCTTCTGCGTCACCAATCCAGCCAGCAGAGCCATAAAAGCCCCTGCGGTGGCAGCTTTAAAAGCTTCCAGGGCTGGCAGACCAGCACCTGAGATTGTAGGAGCCAGGATCATAAACATGAAAGCCAGGCTGGCACCGACTATTCTCGTATTCTTTTGCTTTTGATTTAGGGTATCCCATTTCGTGAGGACTCCTCTTAACCCCGAGTTAACCCCCAGGGCAATTGCGCCCCCGAAAAAATACGATATGAACCCGAATGGGTTATCATTATAAATTAAGTTCTGTTTGGTCAGATAAAAGATGGGCAGGATAGAGATGACCACTACCACCCAGGACATCCGATTGCTGGGTTTGGACCATAGGGCGGCTTCATCCTTGAACTGTCTGGGTATGGCGGTTGTGACCCGACCTACCGCTTTGTAAAACTGGTTTTTCAGCTGTTCCGTTGTGACCTGGGTTCCATCCCCGTAACTGAAGAGACTGTTAAAGGCATCGACTTCATAATCTTTAGCATCCGCGTCCAGGTCTCTAAGTTTTATGAAACGGAAAACTTCCTTTCCGCGTTTTTTCTCCTCCGGTTGTATAGCCAGATGGCCCTTATCCGCCCAGTAGAAAATCAGCGATGTGACATCTTTCCCATCTACCCGACTGTCCATAATATATCCTATATCGGCCGAATTGATCCCCATTGGTGGATAAAACTGTACACTGGGAAACATCGGTTCATCTTTTCCATACCGGTAGAAAATCAATAGAGATAATCCCATCAGCAGCGGGTACAGAAACCAGTTATAAAGGGCCATTCTGCTGGCAGGATTGGGCCGCGCACCAACATAGTAGCCTTCCGGGAGGGGCAGGGCCATAGTCAAGGCCTCATGGTTAGATAATGGTGCAGTAATACGGCCAGTAACAGTTGTACCGTTGATCTGATATTCCACTCCCTCGGTGCCGGTGCTGCCTAATACACCCCGGGTAAAATTCACTTTAGTAAGATCAAATGGTTTGGGCATATTCACCCTAAAAGTTACATTGTTAATGTTGGTATCCCACTCTGTACCGATCAGGTTAAAATAAAACTCGTCATAGTCTTTTATACCATCTTCTCCCAGGTCATAATCATACTGGATTTTATATATCTGTTTCCCTTCAACCATAACATTGGCATCCCCGATTTGAATATCCATATTATTACCATTCTTGGCAGTCGTATAAGTATATCCATCCACCGCTATGTTTTCCATCAAGATCGGCTGCCTGTTGTATCTGACCGGAACACTGCGGATAATGCCGTGGCGGGGGGCGGTAAAGAAAACATTCAGAGTTTCCACCACCTGGTAGCGGTTATTCTCCAATACAGTTATGTTCACATCATAATTATCAATGTAAAAATACTCCGCCAGCGAAACCGCCGGAAATGAAAACAAAGTAAGCAGCAAAACCGTAACAACCAATACCAGTCTCTTGATCCTCATAATTACCCCACCTTCACTAAAATGTCCTTACCCAGGACTGAAATGGTTTATAAAATGACTGCTAATAATTAACTATTTTCACTTAAAATCTCTTACTAAGAAAAAAAATATTGAAGAAGATGACAAACAGAACCCTCCCCAATATCATCTTAATACCTATTCTATCCAGTCAGCATTTATCCCTGCCATCCACGACTAAAATATAACCGGGACATTCCTACAATCAAGTTCCCCCAGGAATGACACAGGGGGACGTTTTTGTTGTGTCATTTTTGCCAATAATTTAATGACACAACAAAAACGTCCCCCTGTGTCATTCTTAGGTTAGAATAAAAGGAAAGGAGGGATTACGAAATGTCTGAAAACAACAGCAAGGAAGCTGATATCTATGATTTTTTTCATAAACTGGATCGCAGTTTGTTCGTGGACCCCGAATTTCAGGATCTGGCTGCTAAAGATCATCCCCTCCCGATAGGATTTGATCAAACTATTTCGCAGCCTACCCTGGTGCTCTACATGACTATGCAACTCGATTTGAATAAGGATTGCCGGGTCCTGGAAATCGGAACCGGTTCCGGTTATCAGACTGCATTTTTGGCGGAGTTCGGCGGCCAGGTTTACAAGGTGGAAAGAATTCCGGAACTGGCTGAAAAGGCCAAGAAAAGACTGCTGGCCCTGGGATATGATAATGTCTCCTTCCAGGTAGCAGACGGCAGTCAGGGCTGGGAAGAATTTGCCCCTTACGACCGAATCATGGTAACTGCTGCCGCAGCTAAAGCACCGGCTAAACTTATACAGCAGTTAAAACCCGGAGGCAAAATGATTATTCCTATCGGTCCCAGCTATAACCAGGAACTCTTCATGATAACTAAAAAAGATAATAATCAAATCGAGAGAACATCCCTGGGTGATGTACGTTTCGTAGAATTCAAAGGAGAATATGGCTGGAGCTGAGCAGCCCCCGCTAGATGACACACCAAAAACGTCCCCTTGTGTCATCTATGGCGGCCACAAGTTAGGTCCCCAGTGTTCACCCCAGCAGGCAGGTTCTTCTCCCTGCAGTATGGAGGCGAAAGTCTGCAGGGCCATAAATGCATCACCCATCGGGTAATTAAAGGTGGTCCAGTTTTCACTGTCTTCACCGTCATGGTTAGGAATAACCCAGTCAAATTGACAGGCCAGGCGTAACTCAGCAGGAGCACTGTTGGAGCGCTCTTTGATATTCTCCAGGTCTTTAAAAGACAGTATGCCTTTTTGTCTCTGGGTCCTGCGCAGCAGCTTACGGCGCATAGCATCAGTTACTATGGCAGGTATATCCGCTTTAAGCGACTTAAGCCATAATATTTCCCCCCGTGATATAGGAGACAAAAACACTTTCAGGGTAGGCACTTCCGACATCTGCGGCGAATTCCATAAAGCCTCCGGGATAAAAGGATTTCCTTCGAAAAGCACATCCTGCCCCTGCCGCAGGATGCGGAGCAGTTTGTCAACATCCAGCCCCTGCAGATCCCCACGCACCTCTAATAATATGAAGTTATCCCGATCCCTCATCTCTTCCATTTCCTCCCGGGAGCGAAAATAATAATCTAAACCCTCGCCTTCACCGGGACGGGGTGCTCGGCTATTAAATAGAACCAGCTTATGCAAATTACCATACAAATCAGGGTAAAAAGTTCGCAAAGCATCACACAACGGACCTTTTCCGACACATGATGGTCCGCTTAACATCACTAACCTTCCTATGGATTCCATTCTTCAGTCGATTCTCCTTTCGATTTATTTCCTCATTTAGAATTTACTTATTCTCCATCGAGACGGAAAATCCTGTTAAATATTTCCACTATTCACAAATATTATTCAATCTCGGCACAGGGGGACAAGTTCCTTGTCCCCCTATCCCAGCAAATATCTGATACCCGAACTGGTATATTAAGGTTATAATCTATACTAATAGATTATTCATTTTGTCAATAACTGCCAGAATACCTGGAGGTAAACATATGTTTATAGACATCCATTCCCACATCCTGCCCGGAATCGATGATGGTTCACGGGACATAGAACAAACCCTGGAAATGATCAAAATAGCAGCAGTAGATGGTATTACTGCAATTGCTGCTACACCCCATGTGATAAGTGGCATCTATGATAATAAGAAAGAAGAAATCCGGTCTGCTCTGCAGGAACTGAATAAACGAATTGAAAACGAGAATATACCCCTGCTGATACTGCCCGGAGCCGAAGTAAGACTGGAACCTGATCTGCCCCAGCGTCATCTGCGGGGAGAATTGATGACCTTAAACGATACCGGCCGCTACCTGCTGCTGGAACTCCCGTCTGCGTACGTCCCGGACTACACCACCCGGGTGATGTATGAACTGCAGCTGCAGGGGATCACCCCGGTACTTGCTCACCCGGAAAGAAACGCCAGTATAAACAAAGACCCCGGGCTGCTGCTGGAGCTGTCCGCCCGAGGTATACTAATGCAATTAAATACCGGTTCCATTACCGGCTTATTCGGCTCAGAAGTTAAAAAAACCGCCCTTAAACTGCTAAAACAGGGCAGTGTTCACGTGATAGGATCTGATGCCCACTCTGCCCAGGGCCGTCGGATACCCATCATATCCCCGGCCTATGAGCAGATCAAAAAAATGTGTGGAGCTGAAACAGCCGAAATCCTCAGCTATGTAAACCCCTCCCGGATCATCTCCGGAGACAGTATCATCACCGTAAACCCCCAAAAACGCTTCACCCTCTGGGGATAGGAAACTGGGGGACTTTCCCCTCTGTTTCCCGTTTGGCGTCAGCCAAACGCCAAACCCCCAGAACTCGTATTCCCAGCTGGGAAACACAAGAACTGTCCCCCTTTTTTCCGTCATTAACTGTTAGCCATCTGGTTAATCTTCTTGTATAGAGTTTTCCGGGTAATACCAAGTTCCCTGGCTGATTGACTGATGTTACCGTCATGTCTTTTCAGGGTTTCTTCAATGACGACCTGTTCCACCTCGTGTAATTTCCCGCCTCTAGGGCTTCGAACAGCATTATCCACCTCAAGAAGATAAGGTGGCAGCGTGTCGCTGGTGATCAGTCCACCACCGGCCAGTATCAGGCTGCTTTCTATAACATTCTGCAGCTGCCGAACATTACCGGGCCAGGCATAATCATTTAAAATACTTATAACCTGTTCGTCAAACTCCATAGCTCCCAGATTGTTTTTAGTACAGCATTGTTCTAATAAGAAGTCAGCCAAAAGGGTAATATCATCCTTACGCTCCCTAAGTGGCGGCATCTTGAGATTGACAACATTTAAACGGTAAAACAGATCTTCACGGAAATGGCCTTTTTTCACTTCATCCAGTATATGACGGTTGGTTGCTGCAATGATACGTACATCAAATACCCGAGAATCGCTTCCCCCTAGCCGGGTCAGGGTTTTATCTTCCAATAACCGCAATAGTGATACCTGCATAGTCAGCGGCATCTCACCAATCTCGTCAAGAAACAGGGTTCCTTTTTGGGCCAGTTCAAATTTGCCGGGATTTCCACCCTTCTTGGCTCCGGTAAAAGCACCATCCTCATAACCAAAAAGTTCGCTATTCAATAATTCCTTGGGAATAGCACCACAGTTGATAGCAATAAATCGACCCGGGCGACCACTTTGTTTGTGAATAGCTTGAGCTATCAACTCTTTGCCGGTTCCGCTCTCGCCTTCAATCAGGATGTTGGAAGCCATACCCGCCGCTTTTCGAGCAAAATCAATTACCCGCAGGAAACCTTCGTTATTACCAACCAGGCTGGCAAAAGCATCCGGCTTCTCAGCCAGCTTGCTAACCAGAGGTTTGTGCATAGACTTGAATGTAAACATAAATAAGGCATTCTCAGGTTCAAATTGAATGATTTGTCTATCTACCCGGCAAATCTGGTTGGGATTAAGGTTATTGCTGCCGTGGGTTCTAATAGGCATATAAAGCGATTCTTCTAGTTGTACGGAAGTCGAAAACAAATCCGGGTTATGACCACCGGCCAGGTATTTTCCCAAAGCCCTGCCTACAAGGTTTTCTGGAGTGGTTTGAAAGAGATGCAAGCATGGCTTATTTACGCTGAGAACAATCCCTTCCTCATTAGCCAGGATGGTAGCCTGGGTTAATCCATCCATAATGGTAGATGATACATCCAGTAACAATTCCTGCCTAAGCAAACGCGATTCAATCAGATAGGCGCCTAAGGAAACGGTTTGCATGGTAAGAGGCAGGCATTGACCTATGGGATTGAGTACCGCCAGAGCTCCAATGGTCTGTTTATTCTTGTCACGAATGGGAACCCCCATGGTATGCCAGTGATGGGCGTTGGGGTAGAGATGCTCATAACCGGTTACTTCAGTCCCTACACCATTGGCAATTGCCAATGCCGGACCGCAAGTGCCATAATGCCTCTCGTTGCAGTGATGTCCAAGAGTTACGATGTTATTGCCATAGTTAATCCGGTAATTGACGACCCCATCGCTATCCAGCAACATGACGGAAAAATTGGGTATATGGTTCTTCAGCATATTTACCAGATCATCAATCATTGGCTTGGATACTTCAATTAAGAGCTCATTTTTCTTTTGCAGTCGTCTCAAAACGCTTTGGGGAACTGTCCCGCTCTCTTTCTTTTGTTTGTAGCATCGGCGCCAGGATCTTGCTATATCCGGCTTCACCACGCTGCTGTCAATAACGCCCTCTTTCATAAACAAGAGCCAGGCCTGTTCCATATTTTGTGCCATTACTGAAGATTGTTCTTTTGCCATTATATTTTACCCCACATCCACTTCGCGCATTTCCCTGTATATCCTTCGAAGCATTGGAACTATATCTGCACCAGCATCTATTCAAAAATCAATTATCAATAGTAAGGGGGTTTAACCAGCCAGATGAAAATAGTTGATTCTCGAAATATCTCAATTACTTGTTTTCACTTCGATTGTATACTTTTCGATCGTCTGAAACAAGAGTTACTTCTTGCTATTTAGCCATGTCCCCCCTAACCGACTTAGACAATCTGTCTCAGCCATACACTTTCAAAAACAGAAAGGGGAAACATGCAGCGCAAGATTAACATTGGGCGGCTAAATGATCCAAGTCCATTGAACAGCTTGACATTAGGCAACTAGCCGTACCTAAAACTGACCCCAAATGTCCCCCGTGGATAATCCCACTTTATAATACCACGATTCTTGCACATGACACGACAAGTACCACATTCCAGGCAACCGGCATAATCAAAGGTAATCGCACCGTTCTTATCCAGGCGGTATAGCACTGCCGGGCATACCAGAAGACAGGGTTTATCCTGGCATTTAGCGCATATATCCTTATTAAGCATAATATGGGCTTGCTCTTCATCCACATTGAATTTGTTCAGGCTTAATAGTTCAGCCGCCTCCATGATTCTGATGCTCATATCGATCCAACCCCCTTTAAGCCGTCTTTAAGCAATTGCCAGGCAGAAAGGCCGCTATCCTTTACTACCGCCATGATTTGCTTCTTTATACTTTTAGGGATCTGTCCATCTACTGTATAAAGTGTTTGCATTACACCGATGGCTAGCTGCGGATAATTTGAATATATTCGAGGTATCTCCAGCACATCGTGATAACCATCGGTCGACTTCATGGCCGGCATCAACAGCGTTTTCTCCAGTTCCGCCAGGTAGGCAGGACCAACTTTAATTGGATCAGTTTCAGCAATAATGGCTTTCGCCGCAGCGGCGCCGCTTAATAGGGCCAGATCGATACCCCTAATAGAATAACCGGTATTGATAACCAACCCGGCGCTATCGCCTACCAGCAGCAATCCTTCTTTATACAATTTTCCCGGTATTCCCCGGTAACCGGCTTCACTGACCAAATGGGCGGAATATTCGACAGTTTCTCCATCTTGTATTAAGGGGTAAATAGATGGGTGCATTTTTAATTCCTGAAATATATCGTGAACCTGTTTGCCATGTTGGAGGATTTCCTGGGGCATAAAAACACAGCCTAATGAGATGCTCTCCTTATTCGTGTACAGGAATCCCCCGCCATGTATACCTTCTGTGCACCCGAGTATCATCCGGGCAGCGCCTTCATCTTCATTTAAATTGAAACGGGCTTCAATGGTTGTAGGTGGTAATTCAATCACCTCTTTGATTCCCACTCCAACCATATGCGCTTGTATATCCTTGATCAATCCTGCTTCTTGAGCGATGAGAGAGTTGACGCCGTCAGCCGCGATGACTATATCGGCAAACATTTCATCTTCACCGGCAACTACCCCCACTACTTTCTCACCGTTTTGAATCAAGCCGTCCACTTTGATGCCGCAAGCCACCATAGCCCCCATTTCCTCAGCTTTGCCAGCCAACCATTGATCAAAAACAGCTCTCAGAATGGTATATGATTGAGGAGATTTATCTTCATTATTAAATGATGGATCATGATAGTCTATGTTTATAGACCTATCACCATCTAAGATCATGATCTGCTCATGAGTGACTATTCTTTCCAGAGCTGCCTCAGCCAGAAGTCCTTCATCTACCATGTCTAAGGCATAGGTGTAAATCCTGCCCCCGGTAACGTTCTTGGCACCCGGCGTATCACCTCGCTCAATTACCAATACTGTTTTTCCGGCTCTGGCCAGCACGATTGCACAAGCCAGCCCAGCAGGTCCAGCTCCAATCACTATAGCGTCAAATTTGTCTTCTTCACCCATGGTCCACACCACCTTTTACTTAATTCTTGTTTTTCCAGGTACATTAAAAATGCATTCAGGCATTTCTCAGCGCCTCGGTAAGAAGGGGAATGATCTCATACAGGTCGCCAACTATCCCATAATCCGCTGCTTTAAAAATAGGAGCTTTATCGTTGGAATCCACGGCCGCGATGATCCTGGAATCTCTGATTCCAACCACATGCTGGACCTGTCCAGATACGCCCATAGAGATATAGAGAGAAGGTTTTACGTTGGCCCCGGATATGCCAATATAGGATTGAACCGGGAGCCAGTGCCGTTCCTCAGCTATACCCCTGGTGCATCCGATTTCTGCTCCCAGCACCTGGGCTAGATCCTGGGCTATTTGTATATCTTCCGGTTTATCCAAGCCCATACCGATACAAACCACTTTATCGGCTGCTGCCAGGTCAATGCCCTCCTTCTTTATGGGCGAGGTTTCGATAATGTTTACTCTCTGATCTGCCTTGACTTCCAGTGAAGAAATGACACCCTTTTTGCTCTCGTTTTTTGCGGCTTCAAACTTGCCTACTGGTACGGTCACCACAGTCAGGCTGTTAATGATTTCTGTCTGCACTACCGATCCACCATACATCAGGCGGGTAGTAACGATCTTTCCAACTTCAAATACCAATGAGGCTGCATCGCTTACCATTCCACAATCAAGATATCCCGCCGTTTTAGCCGCTAGCTCTCTTCCTCGGGCAGTAGAACCAACTAGAAAAAGCTCCGCGTTTTCCTTTTTCAGCAACTCGGCTATGACTTTGGCATAGCTTTCCGGCCGGGGGCTGTCACCCTTTAAGACTAACAATCTATCTGCTCCGTAATTGACCAATTCATCAGCTTGATCCTGGTCCAAGGTAATGGCACAGACTTCTTCACCGGATTGGGCAGCCAGGCTTAAGAGGGCAGCACTTAATCCAAAATTATCTGAGTAGACGTATATACCTGACATTAAATAATCCCTTCTTTCTTTAAGTTGGCCACCAGTTCCTTGACCTTATCAGCGGCACTATCACCACTCAGAATGACATTTTTCCGATTCATCACATAAGCCTCAAAACCCTGGAGTTCTGTCTTAGCGGCCAGATCAGTTTCTGAAAGGCCTAAATCTTCTAATCTCAATTCCCGGGTGGGTTTCTTACCAGCATCCAAGACAGCTTTAAGGCCCGGAATAGGAGGCTGGTTGATTTCCGGAAGAACGCACACTACCACCGGGAGATCAGCTGCCACCACTTCAACACAATCTTCGAGTTTTCTGCTTACCGTAACTGTGTTCCCATTTACTTCGAATCCGGTTGCCGATGAGACACAGGGAATGTCAAGTCTGGCGGCAATACCCGGCCCAACTTGACGAGCAAAAGTATCACTGGCACCTTCAGCACACAGGATAAGCTTGTAATCTCCCATTTCTTTAATGGCTGCGGCCAACACTTTAGAACTTGCAGCCCCATCTGCTTTTTCTGCGCTTCCACTGTTGATCCAGAATCCTTCTGCTGGTCCCCGCGATAATGCATCTTTCAAAGACTGTTTAGCTTTCCCGCTGCCAAAAGTCAAAGTCACGGCTGTGTCTCCCGTACCTTTGGCAACCTGTACAGCTGCTTCGATGGCGTTTTTGTCATAATCGCTGATTTTTCCTTTAGCTTTACTAAGATCAACAGACATATCCGCATTTATCCTCAGGTCTGCTTCATCTGCTACCCATTTGTAACATGCGATAATCTTTGCCATTGTGTACCTCCATTTTCATGATTTATGGACATATGAAAGGGCTATACCAGCCTTTCATCAAGTTTTCTATTTAAAATTGCAAAATCTATGCCAAAGCTTTTCCCAAAAAGAATCGCCATATGGACCAGCTTTAAACTGCAAATGATTGTTTACTTAATACACACTGTATAATTATTATGCAGCAGTGCTGACTTAATGGTTTTTCAATAAACAATCCGCTTTTTGGACGTTGTACTATCCTTGGCCCTCCTCCCCTGCCCTTAAAAGCAAAAGATACCTATTATTACCCGCTTATCCAGCCTGAATGGTGCCAGAGAGAGAATATTTGCTTGCCTAACATGCTAAATAGCGGAATATTACACAGAAGTCTTGGGGGCGGACAATCACCCCGGTATTCCCTGGCATAGTAATTGCATTATGAACCTAATTAGGGAGCAAGCGTTCGATCAATTGGCTATATTATCTGATTCCAACTTTATAGCATTACCCCGGATAAACCTTTGGGCTCCTATTAAAATTCCCCATCGATAGGAGGGATGATCCTAATATATTGAAAAGATGAAAAGTCAATCTTTGCAGGTGGATTATAAGATTAATTTTAGGGAGGTAACAATATGATGTGGTTTATGAACGAAGAGCGTGAATTGATGCGTAATGTGGCCAGAGAATTTGTGGAACAAGAAGTGCTGCCGGTTAGCCTGGAACTGGACATGAAAGACGAATATCCGCTCCATCTGTTCAGGAGAGCTGGCGAACTGGGATTGATCGGCGTTGTTTATCCTGAAGAGTACGGCGGACTAGGTGGCGATTGGATAACCAAGATGCTGATAACCGAAGAGCTGTCCAAAGGTTCCCCCACTTTAAACATTACTATTGGTGCCCATAGCTCCCTGGCGGGAGGAGTTCTGAACCTCCTGGGGACTCCGGAACAAAAGCAGAAATACCTCACTCCGGCAGTCAAAGGAGAACAGATTTTGGCCTTAGCTTCTACCGAGGCGGCTGGCTGCTTTAACATGGGCGAATTCCAGAGCCGAGCAGTTCTGGATGGTGATGAGTGGGTCATTAACGGCAGCAAAATATTTATAACGAACATAGACGTGGCAGATACTTACATTGTGACGGCCAGAACTGCTGATCATTATGACCACATCACTCGTAAAGGCTTCAGCATGTTCATTGTAGAAAAAGGAAACCCGGGCCTGGAACTCGGTAAAATCGAGAACAAGCTGGGGTGGCACGGCTCCAATACTGGTCCGGTATATTTCAAAAACTGCCGGGTACCCAAGGAAAACATCCTGGGGCCATTGCATGAAAGTGTTGGCGCCTTCGCTCTCAGCGCCTGCGATGAATACATGTCTTGCGGGGCTTCTGGTCTGGGTATAGCCGAAGCTTGCTATGACCTGGCCTTAAAATATACCAAAGAGAGAATCCAGCAAGGCAAGTCTCTGTACGATGCGTATCAGGTAATCAGGCATAAATTCGCGCGCATGGCTACAGAGATAGAATGTCTGCGGGCACTGGCCTATAACACGGCGGCCATTAGAGACACCGGCACCTATCCCCTGGCTCTGGCGCGGATGTGCAAAGCCAAGGGATATGAAACGTCCATGCTGTGTGCCAATGAGGCAGTACAGGTTTTCGGCGGCTTAGGTGTGGTGAGAGAAACCGGCGTGGAACGCTATCTGCGTGATGCCAGGCTGCTGGGGATCGCTGGCGGCGCAATCGAGGTGCTTTTCGATCAAATCAACATGTTCAAAGACAATAATATGGAATATATAGTCAGGCAAGCACCGAAATAAGTCTAATTCTCATTAACTATATACCAGAAATATAACCATGAAAGGAGTGACGATTAATGGATTATACCGGAAAAGTTGCTGTTATTACAGGTGCTGCTAACGGAATAGGGAGAGAATTAGCCAGGCAATGTGCAATTAAAGGAATGAAACTTTCCATCGGGGATATAGATGCAGCCAATTTAGCCGAAATTGAAAAGGACCTCAAATCCACCGGTGCGGAAGTCATCTCCAGTAGTTTTGATGTCCGCAAATTTGATGAATTTGACGCCTTTGCGAAAAAAACCATTGAACATTATGGTGCAGTAGACCTGTTCTTTAATAATGCCGGAGTGGCAGTAGTCGGTACCATCTGGTCGATGTCTGAAGAAGATTGGAAATGGGGACTTGAAGTCAATGTGATGGGCCTGTTCCATGGAGTAAAAGCCTTTATTCCCTTTATGATATCTCAAGACAAGGATTGCCGTATTATTAACACGGCTTCAATAGGCGGACTGATTACCAGTCCCAATTCACCCAATTATATCGCCACTAAGCACGCAGCGGTAGCTTTAACCGAGGTATTGGCCAGACAGTTGCAGGACCAAGAAACCAAGGTAAAGGCCTCCGTTTATTGCCCAGGTTTTATTGTAACAAATTTGCACAATTCGGAACTCCACCGTCCACAAGAACTTAAGAATGATCCTAACGATGCCTACTATAATAGCCCTGACTTTGCTGCCAAAACACAACGTATGGCGGAACAAGTCCTGGGCGGCATCCAGCTTCCTGAAGCTATAAACAGGCTTTTCAAAGGCATTGAAGCTGATAAGCTGCATATCCTGACCCATCCTGAGTATAGGCCTTTGATTGAAGCCCGATTTAAATCGATCCTGGATGCCATACCTGAATAAACATTTCCTTAGTTAAATCAGGCCCGGCCTGGGAGGAGCATAAATGCCTAGGCCTATAGGGCCGGCCTGATTTAATAACACGTATTATAAGAGTTAATGTAGATCAAATTAATTAATAGTCATTATAAGGGAGGAAAGAACAATGATCAATTTTAAAGGAAGAGCTGTAGCTATAACTGGAGCAGCCAGCGGGTTTGGCAAAGAAATGGCCAAAAGATGTCATGGATTAGGGGCTAAACTGGCCCTGGCAGACATCGATGCCCGTGCTCTGGCTGCCTTCGAAGCCGAACTTAAAGAAATGGGAGCAGATTTCTTCACCTCGGTAGTAGATGTCTCCAAATATGAAGATATGCAGGCATTTGCGGATAAAACTTTTGCCACTTATTCTGATGTGGCTCTATTCTTCAATAATGCTGGGGTAGAGATCTCGGGCAGCGTCTGGCGGGTTTCCATGAATGACTGGAACTGGGTATATGGCGTTAATGTTTTTGGCATTATCCATGGTATTAAATGCTTTATTCCAGAAATGCTTAAACAGGAGCAAGAATCAATTATCATAAATACGTCATCTCAGGCCGGGTTGGTTTCAGGCCATAACTCACCCCTTTACCTGAGTAGCAAACACGCCGTAGTAACTATAACCGAGGCTCTGGAACTGCAACTGCAACAAATACAAAGCAAAATTAAGGCTTTTGTGTTTTGCCCGGCATTTGTTAAAACTAATTTACATGAGGCTGGACGCAATCGTCCTGCTGAACTTAGTAATAGCCCAGACGATCCCTATTACCAGACCGATGATTATAAGAAAAAACAGGGTTTGATGCTATATGCCGTACCTAATGGTATTGAATTGGATGAAGCCATAGATATGGTTTTTGATGCCTTAGAGAAAGACCTCTTCTATATACGGACCAGCTCAGACAATACGAGCATTGAAAAACGCTTTAAAAACATTCTCGAAAATAAGCGGCCCCTGTTTGCAGGATAGGAAACCGGCTGGGAAACTGGGGGACTGTCCCCTCTGTCCTGTGTCACGCGCTGGGAAACATCAGGGACTTGTACCTTCTGTTGCGCGGCAGCGAAACCGAGGGACTGTCCCTCGTGTTTCCCGTTTGGCGTCAGCCAAACCTAAGCCGCCCCTGACCTTAACCCTGTCCCTCATGTCACGCCTAGGAAACTGGGGGACTGTCCCATCTGTCCTGCGTCACGTGCTGGGAAACATCAGGGACTGTACCTTCTGTTGCGCGGCAGCGAAACCGAGGGACTGTACCTCGTGTTTCCCGTTTGGCGTCAGCCAAACCTAAGCCGCCCCTGACCTTAACCC
>JAENYG010000002.1:0-116548 GCA_016841875.1 Syntrophomonas sp. | reverse complement strand
CCTCGTGTTTCCCGTTTGGCGTCAGCCAAACCTAAGCCGCCCCTGACCTTAACCCTGTCCCCTCTGTTTCCTGTCAAGCGAAGCTTGACCAAGAACCCCTTTATAACCCTCAACTCATCGCCCTCACAATCCCACTGCTCAATCCCATCACCGCCACCGCCGCAATCAAATTACCCAGCAGAATCGCCGATAAAGCCCACTTAAATCTAATATCCAGCAAAGCCGCAATTATAGTTCCGGTCCAAACCCCGGTCCCCGGCAGCGGTACCGCCACAAACAAGACCAGTCCCCAGGCCCCATACTTTTTCACGTTCCTGCTCTTACCCAGAGACCGTTTGATAAACCTGTTCACCATATTCTTAAACAACTTAGTTCCCTTTAAATAGTTGAAAAGCGGCCGCACACAAAAGAAAATAAACGGAACCGGAATCATACTGCCGATAAAACTTATAACCGCAGCATTAACCGGCGACAATCCCATAGAAATACCGATAGGAATTGCCCCCCTCAGCTCAATAACCGGCAGCATCGCCGTCAAAAGCACCGTCAATTCAATAGTTAAGAAACTAAACAATTGTTTAATAAATTCTTCCATTATGTAATTTTACCCTACTTCACTCTAAAAATCTGCTAAGGAAACGCGGAGGTCTCCTCCCTGGAAAACATCAGGGACTGAGGAAACTGGGGGACTGTCCTGTCCTGCGTCAGTGGATGTAATGGGGACATTCCTTCAAACCAGGTACTTCAAAGAAGGTGTGTCCCCTGACCTTAACCCTGTCCCCACTGTTTCCTGTCAAACGAAAGTTGACGAAAAACCCCCTTAGAACCCCTAAAAGATCTCAGTGGTGTCCAGTCCCTATAATCGTTTGTTTATCTTTCCATGGTATCATAAAAAAGATCCGCTTATCACCCGTCTGCAAAAACATGCAGTCCGGAACCAGCACCTTGTCAATTAAGATATGGATACCACTAATCCTGGCTATACGATAAATATGAGGGAGATCACACCTCTCATTCACCTCATTGATCCATGGGTTATCAGATATTTAGCTGCAAAAAGATATTCCCCTTTTTCATCTTGGTATACTATAAGCAATTGTTTAACGTCAAATTTTATTTATTTATAGTCTTCCTTAATAACACAGCCATTAGACCCGGCATCAGCCTTTATTCGCCTTGTCAAAAGCTGATCATTTACTATTAAAATTCTTCAATCCGACTGCTTCAATGTCTATAAAACGCTCTGAAAAATCCGCTATGTTAACAGGATGGGCAGCATATGCCGGCTGACGTGCTGTGACTAAGGAAGAATATGAATCACGGGTATACCATGGATTATGGACTGCAGACTGTTTATCCTGGTCAACTCTATATTCCTGTTGTCTATGGTGAGGGTATCTTGTTCACCGGATAAGTCTACAGCAAAAGTCTTACCTGGAAGGGAAATCTTGATGGTCAAGCCATTCCAGACCAGGGAAGCCGCTGGTTCTACCGAAGGGGTCAGGCTTATGTGGGCTGCAAAACGAGCGTCTTTGCCGTATTGAATGAAGCCCAGCGAGCAGGCCGGGGTGAGCTTGCCGTATTCCTGACAGTGCCAGCCGCGCCAGGGTTTTTCACTGCCTCGGACCAGAGTGCTCTCTAGATTATCGGGAATATATAGCGGTTGCACATTAATACATTCTTTATGGTTGATGATTCCAGTCACCTTATGTTTATCAATAACGCAATCCACGTCAGGATGAAAATTAAAAACCTGCTCGTATTTATGATCAGCTTCTCCCTCCAGCAGATCCAGTATTAGGATATCATGGGGTTTGAGGTAAATGACCATCCTCCGGTGTAAAACTCCAGGGTAAAGGTGGTGAGCTCCACTGATATATGCCATCGTATCATCATAATAATAAGAAGTGAATCCGGACTTACCTGCATTTCTTTTGTCAATAACCGTATCTCCATCATCGACTGTCACGCTGTTATGAGCGATGGATGATACCACATATTTTCTGCCCGGGCTATCGTAGACATAATTATATTTTCCCGGATCAGTCAATAGCTGCCCGCCATGTCCGAATAATATTATGGAGAGATCATCATGATGTTTATGCACTTTACTGTTAAATGCGCTGTAAAAGATAAGCTGTACTGTTTCCGGTGTGAACTCCCAATCACTACGGAAGACCGCATATCCTCCCGTCGGGAAAATACGATCCAGTGCTGCGGGAGAGGTTCCTTCACTTCCTCCGCTGACCACATAATTCAAATTATCCATCTGGTCGGGGAAGGCGTCGCTGAGATTTGCTGCTTCCAGGCGATCACCATTGCCATCTCCAATAGGTGGGATGATCCCATCCGGTTGCATCATATAAGTTAAACACTCGATTTGTTTCATGATAATTTCCTGAAGTTTTCCATGATCAGATTCGTTTACCAGCTGCAGAAAATGCGCGAATCTATTCAGGTGTATACCAAGCAGATAATTATATGATGGGGTATGTTCCAGATAACTGCCATCAGGCAGGAATAACTGCTCTAACTGGACGTAGAGTCTTTTCTTAGCCAGCATTCTCCATGATTCAGATTCCGAGAGATCAGAAAAAATCACCGATCCCACATAAAGGGCGGTATCCTGATATAGTCCATGATTATGAGTGGGCCGGTAGAACGATGGTGTTGCCAGTTTGCGGCAGTGCTCCGCGACTACTGTGGGAAATTCTCCTGGAATACTCGGTTTATCATCAAAGAGGTACAGACAGTGTTCATAGAGTTTGCATATTATCACTAGCCTCAAGGCAGTGGAATGATCATGCCAGGCCATCTCTGATTCCGACTTCGGAAAATTATGCAATTTCCAGTCCAGGTATATAGCTAGAGCTCTGTCCAAGTAGACACGGTCATTAAAGGTCTCGTATGCTCTTAGCAGGTGTTCTGCAATAATCAGGGTATGCAGCCAGAACCGCCAGCTGCGGTTGGAAAACGGATCGCTTAACCAGGCATCTTTAACGTCCATCTGTATAACCGGGAAATTGTAATTAAGAAAAATAATATCATTAAGCAGACCATCAGCTATGGCTTTGATCTCTCCGGTATCCCGCAGATCACCGATAAAGAAAACTGATGAAGCCCGGCTGGTATTATCGTCAGAATGTTTAGTTCTCATTATTCATACCTCCATTAAAAAATTATAGGGAAAATATGGGAATACTGTACTTTACGAGAAACCAGCCGAAATTGTTACTGGAAGCAGGGGGACGTTCTTTTTGCTTCCTTGGGATAAGAACCGAAGGTATTGCCGGTAAGGCCTGGAAGTGAATCCCCCCGGGAATAAGAAGAGGATTATGCAAGGCAGGTAAATGATATGGTGGCAGCAAATAAAGATATTAGGGTGATGGTTGGGATATAAAATTACCGGGAAAGACATAAGCATTTATAAATAAAGCAATTTATGCTGTAATACAATAGTGGGTATAAACGGGTGCTGTAATGTTCCACAGCATTTAAAACGGGGGGAGAAAAAATGATACGTATCGGAATAATAGGCGAATCTGGGAATATACCACTCGAATTAGACAAACTGGCTGAAGAAATTGGTCATGAGATAGCCTCAAGGGGAGCGGTCCTGCTGACTGGAGGAACCAGTGGAGTCATGGAAGCGGTATCAAGGGGTGCAAAATCCGCAGATGGATTAGTGGTGGGAATTCTACCAGGAGACACTCTGGAGCTAGCCAACACATATATCGACATACCTATCACCACAGGTTTGACATTCGACTATCGGAGTATGATACTAATACATTCATCAGACGCTATAATCATGATCGGAGGCAGAAATGGCACTCTGGGTGAGCTCTCCTGTGCCTATCTGAACAAAAAGCCAACCGTGGTGGTCGAATCTTCCGGAGGATGGGCGGCACAGATAAAAACCATTGCCTATGAAGGATGCTATCTGGATGATAGGAGAAATGTCGAGCTGAGTTTTGCTCAAACCGCTAAAGAAGCCGTAGATATAGCATTTAAAAGCGTCGCACTTACATCATAATAGCCTGATATTTATATGAAAGATGACAACTGGAACCGTCCCTATTGTCATCTTAATTTAACCGGTAATGAACAGTCCACTGGGTTTTCCGGAACAATTCAAACCTGCGGAACAATCGGAGCCAACCTAGTTTTTTTTCATCAGTATCAAAATATGACCAGTCATCCAAAAACTGAATGCCACGATTCCAGGTCTCCATTTCTTCACTGCTGTTGATACCAAAATAGAAAGTCGCACCTGGCCCCAAATGGAGTTCTTTCTGCATTTTAAAATCCATCATCTTCTTCAAAAATGGTTTGCGCAGCCATACCTCATTGAATACTTCGCAGACCAGTTCAGAACCAGGAAACTGAGACTGAAGCTTTAATACCAGAGATTTCACGTCTTCCTTATGAAGATACATGAACACCCCTTCAGCCATGAACAGATAGGGACCCCGGCCGTGTCGGTCCAGAATAGACATCCAATCATGATCCAGCACATCAAATCCAATAAAATGATAGCGTTCATTTTCTGCCAGGAGTTTTTTCTTGATAGATATCACCTCTGGGAGATCCAGGTCATAGAAGGATATTCGGCCGTTATCAATACGCCAGAAACGAGTATCCATCCCACAGCCGATATTAACAATGACTCCTTCTGGAGAATGTTTGAGGAACTCACGAACATATTCATCATACTTTTTTGCCCGTATAGCGATGTGAACTATCAGATTTTTATCCAGCTTGCCTTGTGCTAATCTCTTAAAGAGAACCTGGTCTGAATGAGACAGCTTCTCATTTAATAGTTGAACAATTTCCACTGACATGGGGTCTCTCAAAATAGGATTTTCCGATCGACTTTCCAACGCATGGCAGTAAAGGGTTACAAACAGGGTAGCAGACACGTCGTTAACATCTATATCAAGCGGTTCTGCAGTTTTTTCCATACATCTGACCTCCCGAGTTACCTGCATTTTTACTATTATAGTATTTATCAACGCTGTTGTTAATAATATACATCAGTTTGTGTTAAGCAGCATGATTTAATAGATTATAATAATTGATAAGGATAAACAAGGCAGGTGAAGTGTTTTATGGAAAAGGAACCTCAACTTGAATCAAGGGCTGAAAAACTGGCATCTGGAGTTAAGACTGCCGGAACAGCAGTCGGGATGGGAAGTCTGCTACGTAATCTGCTGGGTCTGGTGATAGTGTCGGTTATCATGCTGCTCCTGATGTCCTGGGGAATACCGGCATATTTTGGGGTCACGGTGATACTCATCATGGTGGGGCTGGTGGTTATGGATGTTCTCCGCCTGAAACAAACGGTAGGAGTGGATTTGTATGAATTAAACGAAACTGAGCCCGGAGAGATACCGCTGAAAGCAGATGAGAATGCTGTCCTCTGGATTCCAGGAGTGATGCAGGTCTGGAAGACCCGAAGCGCTGTCTTTCTCGATACCGGAAAGGTGCTCACCACGGAAAATGCGCTGCTCCTGAGCAGCAAAGGAATCTGGGCCCTGACCGTCCCCCTGCCGGGAGCCGACCAGGTGATATCGGGTACGGATATTGGCAAATGGCAGTGGATGAATGCCTGGCAGGACATCGCTGATAAACTGGATGAAATGGTGACAGCTGATACCTTGGAAGAAGTTCTGAGAAAGTGCCGGGGCTATAAAATATGTTCATTGGAGCAGATAAGCGAGATAAAATTCTCTGACCTTTCACAGGGCATAACCATAAAACTCAAGGACAAAAAACCTTATACTTATTCCATCCGAGATAAAGCAACCTACCTCAAGGCCCAGAAAAGTTTCGCTCTGATATATTAGCGGGGGCTCGGTATACCTTTGTTTCTGCTAGTTCCAGCGATTCTTTAGTCCCGCTGACGCGTGACAGAAAACAAAGGGGACAGTCCCTCTGTCTCACTAGCGTTAGACAGGAGGTACAGTCCCCCGGTTTTCTTGGTTTTCTTATCTTGTTCTATTCAGGCAGCGCATTGACTATTACTGTGGCGGCTTCGGCACGATTAGCGTTACCGGCCGGCCTGAATGTGTCTTTATTCATATCTCAAAGCATCAATTGGATTAAGCCGGGCAGCTTTAGCAGCCGGGTAAACACCAAATACCAGGCCAACTACCGTGGATACTCCCACCGCCAGGGCAATGGTGCTGCCCGTTACAACGGGGGTGAATCCAAGAAAAGGAGCGGCTGCACTGCCTATAAGAAATCCCAGACCGATACCGATGATGCCACCGGAGACAGTCAGTACCACAGCTTCCAGAATGAATTGACCTAGAATGTGACTGGTTTTAGCACCAACTGCTTTTCTAAGCCCAATTTCTCTAGTTCTTTCCGTTACCGACACCAGCATAATATTCATAATGCCGATTCCCCCAACAACCAGCGATATGGCTGCAATACCTGCCAGGAGAGCGGTGAGCATACCGGTAATATTGTTTACCACTGATAGAAGATCGGCTGATGAAGTAACACTGAAATCAGCCAGTTTTTCATCACTGATTTGGTGATTGGCCAGGAGGGTTTTCTGGATGCTCTGCTTCACTCCCTCAACTGCTTCCTCATTTTCAGCCTGAACGGTAATCGAGCTGAAGTTCACGGAATCAAAAGGGCCAGCTGCTGCAGTATAGGGAATATAAGCCTGAGTGTTGGGGTTGTTGAAAGCATTCTCTGCCGCTGCTTCCAGAACTCCAATTACCTTAAAGCTTGTACCCGCCACACTCAAATTATCGCCAAGGGGATCAATTTCCCCATAAAGCTCCTCTGCCATTTGACTGCCTAGAACGATTACCTGGATAGTTTGGTCTACATCACTTTCATCATAAAAATCGCCCTTGCTGACCGTCAATTGCTGGATTTCCAAATAGCCTGGTGAAGTTCCCATGACCGTATAGCGATATTCACCGCTTTCAGTTGCAAAAATGGCTGAGTTCGAAATTTGTCCGGCAATTTGTTTAATACCAGGGTTTTTTGATTCATCCTGCAGTGAGTTTAGATCTTCCACAGTCAGGGTAGAGGATGTGAGATTAAAACCTCCACCGCCGCCATGAGGCGAGGCCCCCATACCTTCACCTGAAGATGCACCGGTGCTAAATCCAGCACCGGGCATTATAGTTATATTAGTGGTACCCAGAGTGGAAATACTATCGGAAACCCCCGCCTGCACTCCTGTGCCCAATGCAATCAGGGAAATAACGGAAGCAATACCGATTATAATGCCCAAAACAGTAAGGAAACTGCGGCCCTTGTTAGCAAATATGGCCTTTAATGATTGTTTGAAAATTACATATGATTTCATGCTGCATTCTCCTCCTGTGAGACTATCTCTCCATCTATCAGCCTGATGATGCGGTCGGCATTTTTGGCTACACTTTCTTCATGGGTAATAAGGATTATGGTTACCCCTCGGGCATTAATATCACGGAATAACTGCATTATTTCCTCCGATTTTCTGGTATCTAGATTACCCGTCGGCTCATCCGCCAGGATTAAGGAAGGCTCCATGATTAAGGCTCTGGCAATAGCTACTCGCTGTATCTGCCCTCCGGATAATTGATTGCTTTTGTGGCGAATGCGGTCGCTGAGACCTACTTCCTCGATTATCTGGCGTGCTCTGGAGATGCTTTTTTCAGCCTTTCCATAAATAGTCGGCAGCAGTACATTGTCCAGCACCGTAGTTCGAGCCAGCAGATTGAACTGCTGAAAAACAAAGCCTATCTTTTGATTGCGGATGGCAGCCTGTCTGCCGGCACTCAGCCTGCTTACATCTACGCCTTCCAGGAGATATTGCCCACTGCTGGGCTTATCAAGTAACCCCAGGATATGCATCAGCGTGGATTTGCCGGAACCCGATGGCCCCATAATGGCAGTAAATTCACCTTTTTCAATAGTTAAATCGATCCCCTTCAAAGCTGCAGTGTTTTCGTCTCCAACCCTGTAAATCTTAGTTATATTTTTTAGTTCTATTAAACTGCTCATGTTTTATCCCTCGATTCTAATATGTTTGGATGATTTCCAATTATCTTCAATAGGAGATCCCGGAAAATCTTTAGTTCCTGGTCATTCAAGGGTTTAAATACTTTAGTCATGTTCTGGATATGAAACTGTTGAAAGTCCTGCCATTTGCTTTTGCCTTCCTCCGTGAGGCTGATTATCATGGTTCGGCGATCTTTGGGATTGGCCTCTCTGCTCACAAAACCGGATTTTACCAGACTATCTACCAACTGAGTCACCGCACTGCGGGAAACCCGTAGAATTTCGGCAATATCTGTGATACTCAGGCTGCTGCGGTTAGCGATCGTATGCAGTACTATCCCCTGAGCCGGGGATATGCCAAAATCAGCCGGTGAAACTTTTTTCTGTTTAAACATCGTCTGCCGCATAGAGTCCATGTTTTCAAATATCTCCTGGATAATAAATTCTCGGTTATGATCCATAAAAGACACCTCATGATTGTTAAGCTACTTACATGTTAAGCTCCTAAACTATCTAGCTCAAGCGGTATATGTTACCAGAAGCAAGGGGAAGTTCTTTTTGCTTCCTCCCGCCAGGAAGGATATGTAATATATGGAAGATAATATAATATTAAATATATTGATTGATGCGGGGGGGCTTATGCGAGAAATGAATATACAGGTTGATGGAGAATATGAGGTTTCTTATTCAAGAATTAGTAAGAGAATTAGATGGGTGTCCAGATGTTTAGGTATTTTTATAATCACTCTAATGGTTTGCTGTTTGGCGTCTGTACCGGTTTTGGCTGAACCAACTATATTTTTGAATGGAGAGGAACTGGTATTTGAGGTGGCCCCGGTGATTAAAGATGGAAGAACACTGGTACCATTAAGAGCTATATTTGAAAAAATCGGAGCGGATGTTACCTGGGATCAGGAAAATCTTACTGCCAGAGCGGTAAAGGGAGATATCACCGTTTGCCTGACGATTGGATCACTTTACCCAAAGATAAATGGCGAAACCGTGAAACTGGATGTACCGGCGCAAATAATAAACGGCCGGACCATGGCGCCGCTCCGCTTTGTATCCGAAGCTTTCGGAGGGGTGGTGTCCCTCGGCGGCAGGACGTCCAGCATATTTATAAACAGCAATATTGAACCGGCACCACGTGTGGTATGGGAGAAAGTGATTGACCCACCTTGTGGAATAGTCGTTGAGGGCATAGCTCCGAGCAAGAACGGGGGATATTTTCTGATCGGAGATACTAATAAGAGTGGACATGGCGAAGACCAGAGCAACTGCTTGTTGAAAACCGATGCGGAGGGTAATATCATTTGGTCACATGTAAATGAAGATGGAATCTGGATCAAACATCTGGCAGCGACTTCTGATGGCGGCTGCATAGCCTGCGGAAGAACATGGGACTCACTGTATGATGCGGTGGTGATAAAATTCAATTCACAGGGGAAAGAAGACTGGCGCTGGGTAATCGATGTATCTGCTGAGGATTGTCTCGAGTATATTTACCCGTTGGATAAGGGAGGCTATCTGGCGGCCGGTTATACTTTGTTTCCTGAAGGCAACCAAAATGCCTGGTTCGTTAAGATGAAAAGTGACGGCGAACCTTTTTGGGATTATTGTATATTGGCCGGTGGAATGGATAAAGCTAACTGTGCCTATCCCACGGATAATGGAGGATTTGTCTGGGCAGGTTCAACTACGGTTGCTGAAACCGCTGAGGCCACAGCTTTGTCGGGGGAAATGAGCCAGGCAGGAGATATACAGTGGGTGCAGGCTTATCCCGGGCATCGGCAGAATTATTTTCGTGATCTGATAAGGCTTCCTGAAGGTGGATACCTGGCTGTGGGGGATTCTAATGATTATGGAACATATGTTAGCTCCACCGGGGATGTTTCACTGGTAAAAACGGATTCCGAAGGCCAGGTAGTATGGGAGAAAAACTATGGCGGGGATCGTCAGGAGTGGCCGGACCAAGTTTTCCAAACCCCGGATGGAGGATTTGTATCAGTCGGCTGGAGCAGCAGTTATGGTAATGGAGATACCTGTATTCACCTGCTAAAAGTGAACCCGGATGGTCAGCGTATGTGGGATAAAACTCTCGGTGTTGAAGAGGGAGCCTGGTGGCCATGTGCGTGTCAGGATGATACTGGCTTAACTATTGCAGGCTGGTATAAGGAAGGAGAAAGCTTTAAAACCCTGATGGTTAGACTGGAATATCAGCAATAGAGTTTTCATGTAATAAAGGTAATGGCTGGCTGTAACGAGGCCATCACTTGCGAAGAGTACTCTACCGGGGGAAGCAGGGGGACGTTCTTTTTGCTTCCTTCAAGTCTGTTTTTTCAAGGTACTGCTGATGAAATAAACCAGACTGAACACGACGTAACCAGTGAAATCCATGAGGATATCTTCTCGGCAGCCGGTGCGGCCGACGTTATACAACTGGTTTATTTCATCAGCGCCCGCCACCAGTAAAACAATCATTCCCACCACCAGCCATCTTATCAGCTTATTTTTAAGGGATGTCCTGGTGGCCAGGAGTAAGGAAAAGCCGAACAAACCATAAATAGTTAAGTGGGCCAGTTTACGGATCACGAAATGTATGAACACTACACTATCGACATGGCTGTCAATAATTATGTTATTATAGGAAAATGTTATAGCTGGTAAATCTTGAACCAGCCGTACTAATCGTTCATTTTGCTTTATTAAAGGGCTGATATCCTGCTGGTTAAACTCCTGGTGCGAAAAATATGCAATGTCGGCAAGAAATGTGAGTACTATAACCCAGTTCCAAAATTTCTTCATCAATTATTCTCCAAGTCTTTTTCCATGAGGAAGCAAGGGGACGTTCTTTTTGCTTCCTTATAGTGAGTTTTGGAATAGATATATCACAATTCCGGCTATTAATAGAAAACTCACTATAACTATTATGATAATCTTATCCTTTTTCTCTTCTTCGCTCAAATCGCTCCACGGACTCCGGTTTTCTTTCCATTTACTCCGGTTTAATAATCCAATAAGAGTCAGGATTATACCTGATACAGTAAGCGCTTCATTACCAATCGGAATGCCTACAGTTGCCCACATTATTCCCACTATAAACAAGCTGTAATAATTAGGTTTATTCCTTATTCTACCCTGCTTGGCCAGAAGCACAAATACGATGGCCAGTATTACAATCGATGCCAGTATCCAGATCTTCATGTTCAAATGCTATCACTCCTCTTTCGAAGCAGGGGGACATTCTTTTTGCTTCCTCTATAGTAATTATATCTCTTAGCCTTGATTTATAAACGGAAGCAAAAAGAACGTCCCCCTGCTTCCATTATTCTAAGGGCGCGGGTGGTGGCATCGGTCAGGAGTTCACCGGCACGAGATATCGATTCCTCCAGGCTGATGGGGCCGGGGGCCATGGCCATGATGGCGTCTATACCTGCTTCATAGACTTCCTCTGTTCCAGAACCGATTTGCCCTGCAATGGCCAGTACCGGCAGATCATGTTTTTTAGCCAGCCGGGCTACTCCTACCGGCACTTTGCCATAAAGGCTCTGGGAGTTGATGCTGCCCTCGCCGGTAATGACCAGATCTGCGCCGGCGGCCAGTATCGCTTCGAAGCCCAGGATTTCAAATACCAGCTGTATGCCTGATAATAACTTCCCTCCGGCAAAAGCCATCAGTCCCGCACCCAGGCCTCCTGCGGCGCCCGCCCCGGGAATGTCATGCACCTGCATTCCCAGGTCTCGTGCTATGATTTCAGCCAGATTGATCAGGGCCTGATCCAGCAGCGGAAGCATCTCCAGGCTGGCTCCCTTCTGAGGACCATAAACATAAGCTGCCCCATTAAGGCCATATAATGGGTTTTCAACATCACAGGCTACCATAACCTCAGTTTGGGCCAAACGGGGATCAAGATCAGATATATCTATTTGGCTTAGGTTCAGCAATCCCTGGGCACCCGGGCCGATATCTGAACCCTTTTGATCGAGCAGTTTTACTCCCAGGGCCTGGGCCATACCTGCACCGCCATCGTTGGTTGCGCTTCCGCCTATACCTATGATCAGGCGTTCACACCCGGCATTTAATGCGGCTAATATTAATTCTCCGGTTCCGCGGGTAGTAGTGACCAGGGGATTACGATTGCTGCGGGGTACCAGCGGCAGCCCGGAAGCAGCAGCCATTTCTATTACAGCAGTTCGCTGATCATTTAGTATGCCGTATCGGGCCTGGATTTTATCACCCAGGGGATCGGACACCGGACACTCTATGAATCGGCCTCCGGCAGCATCTATAAGGGATTCGGTTAACCCCTCTCCCCCATCCGATAATGGTACCTGAATGACCTGAGCAGCAGGAAATATATTTATAATTCCTTCAGTTATTCTTTGGGCAGCCTCGCTGGCACTCAGGCTTTCCTTGAATGAATCTGGAGCAACAATAATACGCATCATTTGTTCACCTTCCTCCAATATATAATATGTATATGGTTAATTTAACTTTCGTAGTTTACAGGTTAAACGCATGGCAGGAAGTCGGACTGGAGCTGCCGGGGTGATAAAGCAGTTTGATTGGGAACTGGGTTGGATAACAGTAAGAATGACAACCTGCCTGTCCCCAGTATCATCCTGTTGGGGAAGCAAAAAGAACGTCCCCCTGCTTCTTTAATGAATTGTACCATAAAATGTAAGCCTAAAGAACCGTTCCACGCCTCACTTTAAGTTGGAATTGCAGGCCAAAGAACCGTCACTCAAAGCATATTTCTTAATTATTTAAGGCATAATAATATACAAAATATATGGTAGAGGGTGATCTAATGGAGATCAATAAATCCGAAACGTTTAGTCATTGGGAAAACTGGAAAGGGACTCTTGCCAAAGCAGTATCATTAGCAGAAATGGTGGGCATGTCCGATAAAACGGTCGAAAAGATAGGCGTTCAAATAGGAAGTATATTAGCTGCAGCAATTGACCCTGAAAATAGAGAACAGAGGCTCTTGCAGGAATTATGGAAGGTTGGAGATGATAAGGAAAGAGCTGTTCTGACAAGAATGCTAATAAAGATGATCCAAACAGATATACAACATTGAATCAGGTATGGGGGCGGTTCTCCGCTTTTTATGGAGGATGAGAACTCAATCTTTAATTGTTCTTAATGCTCGGCTGGTGTTATCGGTCAGAAGTTCACCGGCATGAGATATCGATTCCCCCATGTCTCGTTCTGTAATTTCAGCCAGGTTGACCAGGGCTTTATCCAGCAGAGGAAGTCTCTCCAGGCTGGCTCCCTTCTGAGGGCCGTATACATGAGATGCCCCATTAATAGGTTTTCTATTTCACGGGCTACCATAACCTCGGTTTGGTCTAAATGGGGATCAAGATCAGATATATTTATTTGCTGAGGTTAAGCAATCCCTGGGTACCCGAGCCGATGTCTGAACCCAGGTGTCATCCTGTTGAGGAAGCAAAAAGAACGTCCCCCTGCTTCTATCTTCTGCGCCAGTAGCTTCGGAAGAGGGGGGAACCTTTTAGATGTCTGGGATGGAACTGGTTTTTCCCCAGCATGCTGGATACTAGTTCTTCTTCTTGGGTCCAGGCGGTTTCCATTATCCTTTTCATCTCATTATGATTTCCTTTTTCTATGGCCTGGACCATCTGCATCCACTCCTCTTCCAACTGGTCTCTTTCCTCTAAATAGGCTGATAGTTCCGGTATCTGATGATGAAGTATCATCCGGAACAGCTGATCTCTTTTTTCCCAGAAGGCCAGGGCCTTTTCAAATTCTTCTTCTTTAAAGGGGATGTTTTCATAGTCGATCAACCACAGTGGCTTGAAAATGCTTATGCAGGGAGTTGAACTTCCGGTCAGCCAGTAGGTGCACTGCTCCTTACTGAGTGAGGCGATATAGCTCCCGGTAGTATGGTCACCGATGATTCCCCCGGCATGCATACAAATGCTTTTCAAGGAGGAGCGCCGGAACTGTTTTCCTTCCAGGGATGGATGGTGGGAACGCAGAATGTTTTTCATGAGATTTATATCAATTTTACCACGATTCTTTTCCAAAGCGGCCTGGCTTACATTCTGGCGATATTTAGCCCCGCTAAAATGGGTAAAAAGAGAGTCGCTGTAACACTGGGCAAAATCAAAATCCTGTTCTGATTTGCACCATTTGCGCTCTATGGCGTGCTGCACCAGGCGGGGATGTGCCTTTTCAAAGGATTTGCCGATAGACAGGCTGTTGGAGATGCTCCTGACATCTTTGACTCTCTCGGCAGCCCAATATTCACCTGCGGTTTCCAGCACCCAGGCAGATTCCGGGTCTGCAATCAGGAACGAGTTGTGATAGTAGAACTTTTTCTTATATCCGCAGTTTCCTCCCTGCTCGTACTCTTCGAGAAGAGAAGTGATGAAGTTCAGAGCCTCCAGGCTGTTCTTACATCTCTCCAGCGCCAGTCGGATCATATCCATACCGGTTAACCCGGTTTTAGAGTATTTTTCCAGGGTAAAGACAGCTTCATTACCTATGTTAAGGCCGAATTCGTTGCTTCCCATTTCACATCCCCATATCCAGGAGGGCTTGAGAAGAAACACCTCATAGGTCAGTTCGCTCTGCTCAACTTCAATATAAGTGCATTTTACTTTTTCACCCGCCGGGTGGTTTTTCCGAGGGATGCGAACCATAATATGAGGCTCGTTAGGCTGGCGGTCACTGTTTTTAGCGAACAGTACATTCCCATCCCGGGTTGCCAAACCGAGAGCCACCATGGTGTCACACATTATAAGGTCCCCCTTCCTGATATGTTGATTATACCCCAGAGAGGGAGGCAATACCTAATTTAAATTGTATGTTTTGTCGTTTTTTGTCGTTGGCTCGGACTGGATGGATAACAAATGCTATGGTCGGTTGGACCCATAGCATAGAAATGTTAACTTATTTACTAAGCACACTGGCATCGATAATCTTCCAACTGCCTTCCCGCATAACCAGGTACAGGACCTGCCTGGCTACTACGGAAGCGTCCTCGTCGCTGCCGGCGGTAAACTCGACCTGACAGGAGTAGACATTTTCAAAATTGGAATAGCTGTTTTCATAACAGGCATACATGTGCGGTGGTGCAGTCGTCCATAAGCTGTGCTGAACCCGTTTCCAGGGAAAAGTTTCCCTTTTTTCTTCCGCTATGTACTGTTCGGCTGCTGCTTGATCATTTTTCTTTAGCTGTTCCACAAATTTATTGACGGTAGTTTCAGGTTCAAACATATGGTAATAGGGCTTTTTTTCAAAAAAACTGTATCGGTGAGTATCCCATTTCGGATATATCCCTATGGTTCTGGTAATCTTGGTGGTAGTATCGTAGACGGTCAATCCAACTACCCCTATGTCCTGGGGGACCTCATATACCTGCCGATAGAAGTGCAGGACGTTGGATTTTCCTACTTCACTGATCGCTCCTTTGGCCTCACCGGAATATACTGTTTTGTTGCAGTCATGTATAAAAATCAGGTACCGGTTGAATTCATTAACGTTGGCCTGTTCGGAAAAGTCTCCTAACCTTATCCCTTTAACAGTTAACATTCCGGTATTTTCAGTTTGTACTTGAGGACGGCTGTAAAAATCACATACCCTGTATATGGCCAGAGATATATTGGGGGGCAATTTGGAATCGACATACCAGTTCCAGTACCAGGGTCCTTCCCCCTCAGGATAATCACTGGTATCGCGCATATAACTGTCCCAACGGATTTCGGTTATATACAGGGTCTGGTCCCCGAATTTCAGTTCCTCATAGACATCGCATGCTTTGATGGTTATACAATGCTGATAATGGAAATAAATTGTAACACCCAGCCAGACCGCAAAAACTGCAGCTATTATATAGAAAGTTTTTCTCAGTTTCATAAATACTCCTGTCCCTTTGATAATCTATTATAATGCCTGGAATTAAATGTTATTCCTATTTACAAATTATATATTATTTCTCCTGTAAATATTGCGCTTATATCATATTTTTTTCTCTGCGGATAAGGAGGTGTTTCTCCGTCAGTAAAACACCAATCAAATCGCGGCCGATGGACAGGGGGACGGTTTGAAGTGACCCCCTACTTGTGCATCGCGAGTATTTCCTGCAGCATCTCGCCCAGTCTGGCTTCTTCGCTTTTATCAGCGTATTTGGCTTTCTCTACATCAGGGAACAGGCTGTAGATGCTGTCGATTAAAGCTTCTGAATGGGGCGGACAGCCGGGTATATGAATTCCCATATGAGCATGGTGCTGCTGGCAAACACCCATGAATACATTTGTTTCCTGCGGGTTTATTTCATGTTCGGTATCTGGACCGAAAAATATGTTAACTGGATTCGGGAAGGGGCGATCTATCAACAGCCGGCTGTTTTCTATCGGGTCGGATTTTCTGAGCTTGCTCATTACAAAGTGCAGATAAGCCCTGCACCCGGGGCAGGCATACCCATTATGAAGGGCAATATTCTTTCCCCCGCTCAAATCGAGCTCGGGCTGCTGGAAGGGATAGGATATCTCCTCCAAAGGGGGTCCAATAATCTCTATGTTATCTATATCCAGGGGACCGAAGCCCTGCAGGTACGCCAGGAAACAGGTGGGTACATCTTCAGGTGCTATGCCCATAATCCGGGTGGCAACCGCATCCACTGCTACCGGGTTGGTACCTGCTATCAGTACGTCCATCTGCCGGGGGGTGCCGGATATGGGACCGAAACCTTCCTGCCCGCAGAGACCATCGATAATAATCAAGGCCGGTTTTACCAGGTGGTTGATATTGATCAGACTCTGCCACAGTCCGTAGAAGTGAGACATGTATTTTTCCAGGGGGGGCACTGCTCCCTGCAGATTTTTTATACTGAGAGAAACTACTGCCGCAAAGTGTATCTTCATAACTGGTACACTGATGATCACATCTGCCGCTTCCAGGGTAACTGGTATTTTTCGGGATACCATGCGTTTACCTCTGGGAACTGTTTTCTCCATTACTTCATCCTGGTTCAAGTCCACCAATGAAATTTTATCCGGGTTAAGTTCAACTATTTCTTTATAGCCATAATGATCGAACATTTTGCTGGTTTCACTCCGGTTGATGGATGAACCCTCGGCAATTAGGATTTTGCCCGCTAGCGGCAGAAGTATTTCGACCAGGGCTTTTATAAGTCGGGGATCAGTAACAATGCCTCCCTTGTATATACCGTCTTTAAGCCCATGCTCGCTGACTACATTAGGCTTTATAACCACTCTCTGCCCGGGGCTGACAAAGCTTTCTAATCCTCCCAGCTTTTGCAGCAGTTTTTCCAGTCCTTCTTTTATCTCTGCCTCGCTTCCGGCTGCCGATACCTTTTCCACTGCCACCACTTCTGGATTAATTTCCGATTCAGGCTTGTACCCTTTCAATTTGCGCAGCAGCACGCTGGTGCTCATTTCAAGTTTTACTAAGTTGAAACCTGCTCTAATAAATGAATGGGTGGGGCGAAATCCATAATCAACTAAAATGCGGTATTTGTCCTGATCTTCAGCCAGTATCTCCGCGGCCACCAAATTTTCTCGGGCAATCAGCGCATCCATGACTGCCTCGGACTGCACTGTACCATCATCGGTACCCATTACTATATCTTCAATCCTGCTGATTTCGGGATTATAGATGATCCAGGCTCGATCCTGTCCATCCTGTACCGCTCTAAAAACCAGCAGGCCGGGTTGACCTTCCCACTGCCGCCATTGGTATTCTATATATGAAGCATCTATCTGCTGGTCCTGATAGTGCTCCTTAAGCCTTTCGAACAGTTCGCCGGTCAGCTTCCCCTCCATCAAGATAATTCCTGAGTTCATCCGCTGTTCCCCTCCTTTGTACAGATGGATATCCCTCTCAGTTGGAGATTTTGCCATTTATAGCTGAAAATTATAGGTTTCCGGTTTATCCTGTTAATGATTTATAACAACAATATCTTATGTGCAGACTTATCCTGTTCAATAATTGAGATCGCCAACAATATTGTTTATAGTTATTCTCTTTTTGGGTGAAATTACCTGCCCCTTGCGCATATTATAACTAATTCTCTGCGACAGGGGACGTGCGACAGGGGACGGTTCTCAATTTGTCGCATTTTATGAATCTAAATATAATTTGTCTTCATGGGGAGTGAAAGCGGAAATTTGCTGCCGGAAATATAAATCCGACCTTGTGGTTCTATTTGGTGAATGTACTGGTTGGTGTGGCTCGGCACCTACGGCGCCGGTTAGAATCTAAGACTTGGATGCAGGAGATGAGAGTGGGGTGATGCCAGAAGGAGGATTCTGTTGTACCACCAACAGCCGGACTGGCTACTAAGGTAATATTATTAATCTACCCGGTTGTAGAATTTTGTGAGGAAAAGCGAAATGGATATAAAACTGCGAAGGAAGCAAAAAGAACGTCCCCTTGCTTCCCTATAGGACTTTGGTGTTGCGATCCGCGCAGGTTGATGCCACATAAGAATCGGGTTTGATTATTATATCAACCAGACCCAGGTTTTTCATGTAACCAGTCATAGCCGGTATTAAGGCTTTGGTCTTTCCCCTTTCTCCGATATCGAGATGTACTTCAAATTTGAAACCTCTTTCGGATACATCCAGGAATTCTTCCAGTTCATCTTTAATGATCTTTTCCGCAGTCAGGTATGTCAAATGGCTTTCCATAGAAATTTTTTCGAAAAGAGACATTTTAACACGGGGAATAATGTGTTTTCTTATGCAGTACCAGGCTCCCTTACCCACTCTATGAATATGTACGGCCGTAACAAAACAGATATAGTCTTTATATTCGTGGGAGTCGCTGCCCACCCCTAGAACATATTCATTCTGGGTATCTTTCCTGATAAAATCGACTATTTTACCATATACTTGATCGAAGGTCATGCCACTGCGATCAGTATTATTAAAAAATTTAAAATTTTCCGTATCGTACAACAGTTCTACTGGGCCGATAATCACATTAAATCACCTGCAATCATTTTTGCCACTGCTTCCTGTCATCTCAACTCATCATTTGCGACAATGACCGAGTCTCGGTTTGTCGCATTTCATGCTCTAAATATCATTTTCCTGCTGGGTCAGTAGTAGCCGTAATATGCTACAGTTTCAGAACCGTCCCCTGTCGCACTATCGCACGGCCAAAACTTTATATATACATATCTATGATATCAAGCTCATGTAAAATACAAATAAATTACACCATTTAGTATTATCAATATTTTGTAGGCTTATTGAAAGCTTTTATCTATAATAATGCCTTTCGGAACTTACTGCAAATGGAAACTCCATCCCATTACGGAAAATGGCAAAACTGCTATTGCGGCAGCCAAAGACCTATCTTACTTTATTGAATATTTTATTAAAATCAAACAAACAGGGAAGAGACCCTGAACATATGCTCTAAGAAAAAGGAACCATAGGCTACCATGAATCCGACCAGTACGTCAGTAGGGTAATGAACTCCCAGGTATATACGGGAAATACCTACCAGTCCAGCTACCAGCAGGAATAAGGCCTGGTAATGCGGATATCCATTGGATAGAACCAGGGCCAGACAAAAAGCGGCGCAGGTATGTCCGGAGGGAAAAGAATAGACACACATGGGAAGCCGGTTGGCAATCACATTATTCAGAGCTTTGTAAGGCCGGGGTCTGTTAACAATGCGTTTTACCAGATATACAATCACCTGACTGAAGGCAAGTATGACCGCTATCCGAGTCCCGGTGACCACCGTTTCATAGCGGGGTGAAAGAATTAATACTATAGGAAAAACTATACAGAAAAACCAGGATCCTATCTGAGTAATCAACTGCATGGTAATATTTAAAGACAAACAGCGCAGGCGGTGATTGAATAAGAAAAATAAGCGCAAATCGCTGCTTTTTATATAATTCTGAATATTAATCATATCTATCTCCATTTCCCTCCGGGTACGAAAACGCATCTCTTTATTCTATCGTCATATAGCACCATTATGCTACTATTTTTTTTATTTGCCTAATCCATTAAAAGCCGATCCAGCTATTTTTTTACAGAGTCAAGAACCCATGTCCCCTATCCTTAGCTCCACGCCTTTCCATCCCTAACCTTTCCCTAATGCAAAGGGTCTTCAAGCACATCTTTATTAGAAAGTTTACTTGACTCTGCTTCCAGTCGTTTCAAACGATGGTTCATTTTAAGAGCCTCACCATGCAGAAGTTATTGATCGCCTTATCAATATTACTCCTTTTTACTTGATAAATGAATCGAAATTATTATACATCTGCCTGGCCACCAGGAGCAGTTGTCTGCCATAATCGGTCCTCAACTGCCGGATATCCAGATCATTGATTCTTACCCGGTCCAACCCATCGGCATCTTTAAAGGTATCGAAAAGAAACTCGCTTGCTGCTCGGTCTTTAAGATCGTATTTATCCAGATGCTCTCGGGCCAGCTTATCGCTTATACAGTGGTTTTCTATTATATACTGGAGTATTTCCTGGTCGGGTTGGTCAAGGTTTATCAAGCCCATCTGCTGAGCTTTTCGGTAGCTTTCGATGCCGTGCTGGGGATCAAAGTTGTCATTGATCCTTCCAATATCGTGGTACAGGGCGGCGGTACATAAAATATTTATATATCTCTCCGGATAGCCCTGCAGGCAGCTTATGATAAGATTCAAAAGCAGTACTCTGCGGGTATGCATGATACCGTGGGTGCCTTCTGGTCGATAAAAGTACTCTTTTTGCAATTGTTTTTCATAATGATAATAACGATCGATGATGCCCAGGCCATGCAGGTCTGGTTTCAGGCCGGCTAAACTGATCAGCTGGACCGGTTCGATGTCCTTTAAGAGAGCTGGAAATACGACTATTTCTTTTTCATTTTTACGTTTTATATAGGCGACCGCATCCTTTTTATCAATAAGGGCTTGATACACCTGGCCTTCACCAACCGATTGTACCGCATGGCGAATAGCGGTATTGATGTCCAGGGTCCAGGAATGTTCCAGATGGATGGGGGTGGATCTGGGCTCCCCCTGGCCTCGATATATCTCCAGGTATGGCGCATCGCCGGGCAGATCCAGGGGAGCAGGCCGGTATTCCAGAATTTTATGGATATATTCCTCGGGAAAGTCATCCAGGCGCAGTCCACAGCGGGAGTAAACAAACCAGAAGGTTTCATATTTATCCTGGTCAGGTATTAACTCGAAAAGCTTCTCATAAGCCAGGAGAGCTATTCGTTTATCAACGATGTAAAAAAGGGTTTTAAAATCACCTCGGATGAGACAATTCTCCACCCGGCCTTCTTCAAATTTAATCAGCTCCAGGATTTGAAAAGATTCCAGGGCTTCCCGGGTGAAAATGGGGACATCGATAAATGCAAAATCCCGGTAATAACAGAAGCAGGCAAAAGGATCATCCCGCTTGAAATAGAAATTGCTTAGATCCATCCCTGACGACTTGATATATTCTGCCGCTTCTCGATAATTCAATTTGTTAAAATAATTGCTCAGGTTTCTTAACTCCTGAATGGGAATTAATCCATTAACGGCGGCAAATAGTTTGCTGTTGATCCTATCTAAGCTTTCCATGAGCATCTCCCTTGATTTATGTGTGACAGTTGATAGTATACAGGTCATAATTACTCCGGGAAGGTGTGCCCCGGAGCAATGCGTATATTAATGGTTGTGTAATAAGTGCAACCTAATGGTGCCGCAATAAAATGAATGCACATCGGTTATCCTAAACCCCCGAAGAAGGCTTTCGTCATCGGCCTGGCATCTTGTGTCGCCTTTATCGACAAACTGAGCGAGGAGTTCGTTCTCCGCCTCGAAAGCAACCACCTGGACAGGATAACTGTATCCATAAAATCCGAGTGGTCATCCCCTTAACATTCTAAAACATTATTGTCAAAAAGAACCGTCCCTTTTGACAAGATTTTGTCAGAAAGAACCGTCCCCATTGACAAAGTCGTTATAAGGTGCAACTGCGAAGTTCGTCCAGTATTTTGGATATATATTCCTTCCAGCGCTCGGAACGAAACACTATCTTGATGCCTTGTTTGACTTCCACATCGTCGGCTACGTTGCTCTTTACGGTTTTTATGTCCAGACATAATATTCCTATATATTTACTATTCTCCATAATCTCTTTATATACCTTCACATCGGCCTGTATGGTGAAGGCGCTGTCCCCTCCACTGATGAAAGTGAGGGCTATTCGGCCTCTGTTCCGGGCGTTGGAAAAAGTGGCGGACTGGTTCTGCACCGCCATCAGCATAGTCTTTTCATCCAAAGCATAAAACATGGACATGGGAGCCCCGCGGGGATAACCATCGTCATCTACCGTAGATGCTACCCCGGTCATGGTGTTGACCTTGAAAAACTCGTAAATATTAGCCGGCAGTTCGCTGCCCATCAGGTTACCCATAGTATCTCCGTTACGAAAGCTTATAAAACTTCATAAATCCTGCCTAATTATCAACCTCCAGTTCAGCCTGATCTGCTCCCGGTTTACAAAACGTTTCTGGATATTCTCTAGCCGGTTTAATCATAGCTGATGGATATGAGTTAGGCGTATGTCATTAAGTTTTTTATGAATTAATCTTATCTCTTTTTTCGAGTTTTAATAGTGGTCTTTTCGTAACGGATTCCACCACCCTTCCTATAAATTTTTAGTATTGCTTATCAGCCCGGTGCTCAGGATATTTACAGCTGACTTATGGCTTTTTCCAGTTTGAGCATGGTAGAACATTCGAAGACCTGGGTGCAGTATTTCTGATATTCATAGATTCTGCTGTCCCCCATTCCCCAACTGCTTTCAGGTTCCGGGTTAAACCAGTATACTTTTTTGACGTTTTTCTTCATTTCCTGTAAAACCCAGCTCTCATCATTGAGCCAGTTGTTACGGGCATCTCCGAAGATAAGGACCGAAGTTTTATGAGATAAATGATGCCGATAGCGCTGGTGAAAGGCCTTTAGGGATACCCCGTAATCGGTATAGCCGCTGGGGCCTACTACCCGGGCGTTCTTTAATACATGGGTGCGCAGGTCCAGTGGGTTGCCGGTGAACAATAACCCGGTGATTTCATCTATGTCATCGATAAAAGCAAAGGAATCGATTTTGCGGAAGAATCTTTCCAGTGAGGCGATCAGGGCCAGGGCGAAGCAGCTGAAGGTCATTACTGATCCGGAAATGTCGCACATAGTGAGAATGACCGGTTTTTCCCGGGTTTTCTTTACGGTAAAAATATCTATCGGTACCCCTCCGCTGGCAATGCTGTTGCGTATAGTACGGCGGAAGTCGATCAGGGCTGGGTTGTTCCGGTTCCGTTTCTTGACCATCTTGGCCGCCAGCCTTCTGGCTATAATGGGAAAAACGGCTTCTAGCTTGTGTATATCGGCCAGACTGTCCAAGCGGAAATCCTGATCCAGAGGATTTTTACTTCCTCCCGGCGATTGGGCTGCACCGCCCCGGCTCAGGGAGGTGCCCAAGGCCATTTGTCCGCCGCTTATGGAAATCTGTTCTGACGACTCCCTCTGCCGGGATTTAATCGGGATAATTTTAGCTCCGGCCTGATTGCTGGCATCAAAATTGAAGTAGCGGCAGAAGACCTGGTCGAACATTTCCTGGTAGGCATAGTCTTTAACCAGGGTGCTGAATAACGCGGAATAAAAATAGTCCTCCCTTACCCAGTCCACCTGCAGGACCGCCTGGCAGCAGTCCATGGCCTGGCTGGGAGTTATGGGAACCCCTTCCTGCCGCAGTTCTTCGAAAAAACCCTGCAGATTATGAAGAACAGTCATAAAATCCCTCCTGCTCTAACGGAATTCCAGATCCTGCCGGCTGTATAGCAGTCGTTCTATTTTCTCCAGATCTTCATGGTGCTTGACCAGGGTATTCAAGGTCTGCAGCAGGGTGTCTACATCTACATCATCTTTGCCCAGCCACATCAATGAAGATGCCCAATCAATGCTCTCGGAAATACTGGGTAGTTTTTTCATTTCCACTCCCCGCATGCGGCGCATCACTCCAGCTACTTTCTGCGCTAATTGCTCAGATAAATCAGGTACTTTCAGCAATAATATCTGTTCTTCCATATCCCGGGAGGGAAAGTCCAGGTACAGATACAGGCATCGTCTTTTTAATGCTTCGGACAATTCCCGGGAGGCATTGGAGGTGAGAAATACATAGGGAATGTGTTTAGCTTTTATGGTGCCCAGCTCTGGTATAGTTATCTGGAACTCGGACAGCAGTTCCAGGAGCAGAGCTTCAAATTCAAAATCCACTTTGTCAATTTCATCGATCAAGAGCACTGCCGGGCTATCGGATACTATACTGTTCAGCAAGGGCCGGCTCAGGAGGAAGGTATCAGAGAAAATTTCCTCTTCCACCTTATTGGTATCCTGGTTTATGGCTGCCTGAATGTGCAACAGCTGCCTTTTATAGTTCCATTCGTACAAGGCTTTGGCTTCGTCTATGCCTTCATAACACTGCAGGCGTATCAAGGGAATCCCCTTCATGCGGCTGAAAGCCTGGGCTATGGCGGTCTTGCCCACCCCGGCCGGACCTTCTACCAGAATGGGTTTCTGCATTGCTTCAGCCAGGTATAGTACGGTAGCAGTTTTGTCATTGCATATGTAGTCAGCTTTAATCATATTACCTTTTACACTCTGAATTTTATCATGCATTTTCATTCCCCCACTGCTGTTGATTTGATTTGAGTCGAGGTGAGTCACTGAGACGGTTCCTTGACTCACTCCAACTCGGCTACCATCTCTTTTAACCATTCAACCTTTACCTTTTCCACTTCTATACCATATTCGATAATCTTGATTCGATAATGATCTACGTTTTTTTGGATCATTTCTTCTTTAGCTTCATAAAATCGCCTGAGCCGATTCCCACTTATTTCCAGCTGACCTCTAAACTTGGCCAAAATCTTGTCTTCCGGCAAATGTTTATAATAGTTGACTTTGCTGAGAAAAGAATACTGCTTGAAAAAATCGAACTTGGTATCATCTTCTTCATCCGCAGTGGATTCTAACCAGTCATAAAATTCATTGAGCCCTTCGGGCGTGATATAGATTATCTTCTGGTCCGGCAGATCCTCCTGAGATTTAATTTTCTTCTCAATCATGGTTTCTTTTTCTAACTTATTAAGTGTAGTATACAGCCTGCCTTGATTAATCTCCGGGCTCGCTGGGAAAAAGTCCATGAAGCATTTTTTAATAAGATCATATCCATGGGCAGGGTTATCTACAAAATAACCTAGTACAAAATGTTTGAATCCCAAAATCAATCACCTGCTATATCAATGTTATAGTACCTTAATGTTAAGGTATGTTATGGTATGCGTCAATAGTTGATTTTGTGTCACGGGGACGGTTCTTCCGACACATGTCCTCTTAAGACCCGTGGCAGTTTTACATAGTTTTTGGCTTAATACAAATACTATCACTGAAAGGAGGTTGATCCAGAATGAAAATCGTAGCGGTACGCAAAAACCAGGATGGAAATATTACTGATTTCAAACTCGATAACAATCAAGAGGTGAACTACAGTCAAGCAGTCAGTATGGCCCAAAACGGTGAGATAGAACACATTGATGTTTTTGATAGAAAAGGACGGGCCATCATTCGAAGTCAGCCCGATGGAGATCCCAACAATAATCTGGACCGTCTCCCCACTTTCTAAAGCCATTTACAGGGACACGGGGACAGGTCCCTTGTCCCACTAATCATTCTCCAAAAAGTGGGACAAGGGACCTGTCCCCGTGTCCCGCTGATTATTTCAGGACATCTCTAGCTTCAAGTTTATCCTCTTTCAGATCAACATAGAGGTTCCCGTTCACATCCATGGAAGCCAGCATTATTTTACTGATGGATTCTATCTTCATCTTTCTTAATTCTTCTTTCAGCCAGACTTCATCCCGGTCTACCAGGTGCAGATGTTCCTGAAGGATTTTTCCATCTATTATCAGGTTAGCCGATATCCCGGCCGGAGCTGCGGTCTTGTTTAGGTCTGAAGGAGTAATCGGCTTTTGAGCAGGCTTGAGCTGTACGCTGATAACCCCACTGGTTTCAAGTACGGCGGATTGAACATCTGCTATATCGAATACCCCTTTCTGCCTTAATCCTTCCAGCAAATCATTGATATGATATTTCTGCTGCCGGAGATTTTCCTCTAATACTTTTCCGTTTTGAATGACTATAGTGGGAACACCATCGATAATTTTCCGGGCAGGAATACTCTTCAGGGCAATTTTGGCAGCGATAATTGGCACCAGCCCCCAGATGACCAGACTGATGACTCCATCCCAATAAGATATAGTTCGGTCGACAATCATTGCGGCAGCTATGGACCCGATCGTAATACCTACAATAAAGTCGAAAAAATTCAACTGCGATACTAATTTTTTCCCAATTAAGAAGGTAAAGAAAAACAGAATGCTGATAGCAGTTATATTTATGCCAATTAGCTTAAGATTATTAATAAAAACTTTATATGCGCCTCCCTGACCATCATTGGTAAATTTCAATCTTTATTAAATGGTCACTCCTTTATCCAGTACCTGATATTTTTTTGATTTCGGTACTTCTCTATATTTACGTTTAATATTTTTTGTATTATTTCCAAATAATTTATAAAAAAATATGCACATATTTGTTGGTCATCTGAATATAAATGACAATGTGCGTATCGGAGGGCTGTAAAACCTCTATTACGAGCCTATTAATAAAAGGAGTGAAGCATTTGAACACGAAGGAGAATTTTGAGAACGCATTTTCAATCGCAGAAAATTCCACAGAAAAATTTTGGGAGGTTTTTTTAGTTACCATGGGGAGTATGTCCTGGACTCAGGAACAGACGGAAAACTTGTTCAGGAAATATTTGGACCAGAATAAAACGGCCCGAGAAGAAGGTTCCCGGTTGATGGAAGAGGTTGTCAGCCAGGCTAAGAAGAACCAGCAGCAAATTCAAAATATGATTGAAGAAGCAGTAGTTGGGGCATTTGGCAATTTGGATATTCCTACTTTCAGCTATATCGAGGAATTATCTAAAAAGGTTGATGAGTTATCTAAAAAAGTTAATAATCTCTAAACTCGGGAAATAGCATCCTGCGCGGAATTACGGTTATGGTCCCCATGAATCCATAACCGTTTAATTTCGCCCTTGAAAGGAAGGGACTCCATCAATGGCAGAAGACACTAAAAATACCACGGTTGATTATGAAGATCTAATAAAGGTTCCTGACCTGGTAGAACTGTGGAAGAAAATATATTTTCAAACCGAAGATGCATGTGCGGCTGTCAGCAAAGAGTTTGTAGCATCCAAAACCTTTATTGATATGCTGGATCAGGCAAGAGATCAATATCTATCTTATCACAAGCTTTCTGAACAGTTTCTGGACCAGTATTATGCAAATAACCCGGTTCCCTCTAAAAAGGATATAGCTAGAGTTGCCGAACTGGTCATCGCACTGGAGGATAAGGTAGATAATCTTGATATTCAAATCACGGATAACATCAATATCATGGCCAAGAGCCTGATTAAGCTGGTTGATTTCCAAAAGGACTTGAAAAATGAGACCATGCAGCTCCGGCATGAAATCTGGGGCTGGCATGAAAAATTGGACCGTATCGGGGCCGATCTGGAAAGCCTGGGTCAAAAATTGAAGGGTGATCCCGGATCTATCATCAGCGAGGAACCATAAGCGAGCAGCATGGTGCAAAATGAAATTGATAAAGAAAGGCTTGATTAAATTTGATTGAGAACACTTATAGTGAGCTGCAGATAGGTGATTCCGCCTGTATCGAGAAAACGCTTACTGAAACTGATGTTTATTTGTATGCCGGAATAACTGGGGATTTTAGCTGGCTGCATGTTAATGAGATAAGAGCTAAACAGGGACATTTTAAAACCCGTATAGTCCATGGTATGCTGCTGATCGGGTTGATTTCTACGGTGATCGGCAACTATATGCCTGGAGCAGGAACCGTTTATGAAAGCCAGGAGATTACTTTTCTTAAGCCCTGCTACATTAATGACACCATCAAGGCCCAAACCGAAGTGATCGAGCAGATGGATAAAGGCCGGGTAAAACTTAGAACTTTATGTTTTAACCAGGATGAGAAGATCATACTGGATGGTAAGGCAGTGGTGATTCCTCCCCGTCAACACGTTTTGAGGCATCCATCAAAAATTAGGTAAGGAGCGGATAAATGAATCCATTATTTTTAAGCGGATCAAGAGAAGAGCTGGTAAAACAACTGCAGGAAAACTATGATAGTCTGCTGGATACTACCAGCAAATGGACAGAAATAGTGACTATCGATCCCGATCCACAGACCGGAATAACTCCCAAAGATGTGGTATGGAGAAAAAACAAGACTAAACTCTATCGCTATGTATCAGAACAGGGTCACAAGTACCGTACCCCGCTGCTTATAACTTACGCCCTTATAAATGAAGCCTATATCCTGGACCTGACTCCAGGAATGAGCCTGATAGAACACCTGGTAAAGCAGGGTTTTGATATATACCTGCTGGAATGGGGTGATTTCGAATGGGAAGATCGTAATCTTACGATGGCGGATCTCATTTTCGATTATATAGCCCTGGCGGCACGTAAAGTATGCCAGTTTTCAAAGACTGATGAGCTCAGCATAATGGGATACTGTATGGGTGGTACCATGGCCAGTATGTATGCGGCACTGTTTCCTATGCCCCGGATCAAAAACATAATTTTTTTAGCTGCTCCTTTTGATTTCGCTGATGCCGGAGTAGCAGGAACCTGGATTCAAAATGACAACTTTGATGTTGATAAGATAGTGGATACCCTGCAGCTGATACCCTCATCATTTATTGACATGGGGGTTAAGATGTTGAATCCGGTCAACAATTTCTGGGGAACTTATACCCGGCTCTGGAAAATGCTTGATGAAGGAATGCCGATTCATTCCTGGAAGGTGTTAAATAAATGGGTAAATGACAATAAGAATTTCCCGGGAGGTTCATTCCGCTTGTGGATAAAAGACCTCTACCAGGAAAATAAACTGATTGCCAATGAAGTCCGGCTCAGGGGCCGGAGGGTAGATTTGAGCCGCATCCAGGCTTCTATATTACTGCTGGCAGGGGAAAAAGATCATCTGGTGTTGCCCGCCCAGTCCCGGGCGGCCATGGATCATATACCGGTTGAAGATAAGACTTATCGGGAATTCCCCATAGGTCACGGGGGTCTGGTTTTCGGCAACGTGGCCGTTAAACAAGTTTATCCCCTGATTTCAGACTGGCTAGCCGCTCGTTCATAGTTCAGTAAATGCGATAGACGATTAGTTCCTGTTTTGTAGCGAAGACGGTGTGTCAAGAAACCTAATCCCTTGACACACCTTCTTTTCATAAATTAATCTTCCTGGTTTTGGTCTTGGTTTTCTTTTATATCCAGTTTCTTTTTGTTTTTACCAAAAAAGCGCAGCCAATCCTGGGCAAATATGATCTTTTTATCCGGGTCAGGATAATTTTCTTCTCGCACTATCAGTACCTCCTACTCATGTTGGATTTATTTTGTGTATTCAGATAGGCCCTTATCCAAAATGACACAAGGGGACGTTTTTGTTGTGTCATTCTTAGGTAGCAATAAATGACACAACAAAAACGTCCCCTTGTGTCACTTCGTTAGAAACCGGCCAGGTAGCAGGCGTACTCCATGGGTCTGGATACTGCCACTTTTCTCATATCCTGGCTGATCTCGCTAAAAGATCTGCGACCTGGTTTGGGGTTGGCTTCCAGGAACCACACCTGGCCAGCGGTATCGATTAGAAAATCCAGTCCCAATTCTCCCAGTGACCTGGCCTTGCTGTCGATGATTGCGGCTATCCTTAGTGCCAGTTCTTCCAGCTCCTTGCTTATAGCTGAGATTTGCAGGGATTCAAAACCTCTGTCCTGCAGGATGGTCTCCGGTTCCTCTGCTTTTCCTCCCGTATGGAGATTAGTGGTAATTTTTCCGCTGGCTCCAACCCGGGCAGCAGTTCCGGTCACCTTCCATTCATTCTGTCGGTTTTTCTGTACCAGAACCCGGAAATCAATATGCCGATCATTGGCGGTAAACCTGATGCTCTGCTGGATTATGGGCATACTGCAGTCCATACTGATCCTTATTCTGGCCAGGATTTCCTGCGGACTTCTATAAATAAAGCAATTATCACCATCGGCAGTTTTGACCAGGTAGGCCCCTTTTCTTCTGGTCACCCTGATGATTCCACGACCCTTACAGCCGCTGGGTGGTTTCAAGTAGACTTCTTTATGTTTCTTTAGCATGGAGACCAGGGATTGAGTTGATTCCAGCAAGCGGGTTTCAGGAAGATGTGGAGCAACATCGCTGTGCTGGGCCAGCAGCCGGTGTACTGCCCATTTACTGCCAATCGAGTTATTGAAGGTTCTAACCCCATATCTGGCCAATAGAGCTACGGTATGGTAAGAACCGACTGCAGCAGTATCACTAAAATACCGATTGTAACAGACATCAGGCAGAGGAAAATACATGCGTTTCCAACGCTCATCGGTTTTTTCGGAAATATAATAAGCGTTTATGGTTTTGCGTTCTCCATCAATGTCCTGCGGACAAAACACAAAGCCTGATCCATGGAGGTTCCGGATACTGGTCATCAAGCTGCGAAAAAAAGTGTTCTGGGCTCCAAATGAACTGCGTTCTTTACTATATCGTCCTGCTAGTACACCTACCAGAGGACCAAGTCTGAGCCTTTTATCAGCCCTGATAATATTTAAGCTGATTCCGGGCGGCAGTCCAAGAACAGCGGCTAAATCATCTGTAATATAGACTGTTTTACCGTCAGCGTTATGGCTATTCTCTGCTGCAGCTATATTGACTCTGACTATTCTTTTCCCGACTTCAACATTACAGCTGCTTCCCTCGGTAAGACTTAAGGATTCTATTAATTCCCTGGATATCGGCAGGTCTATGGATTTTTTTTTCATAAGCTGATTCCTTTTAACTGATTCATATATTTATTTATTATATGAAAAACAGCCAATAAGGGTTATCGGGCTACCCGAAACAGCCTCTTGCTGCCAAATCAAAAAGAGGCCCCGTAAAGGGGCCACCATGTTTCTCAGCCATTCTGCCTGGTAGAGACTTGGTTAAGTATGTGCCAGACCAACTGTTTTGCTATTAAGCTACAAAAATTTTATGAGTAATGGTTGATCCCAGTAATCCTGCTGTTATATTTTCTGTATAATATTATGTATGTTAATGAGTATCTGAATGAGGACAATCCCGAAGTTGCTATCAAAACCATCCGGGATATTATCTCCAAAATTGAAGCTTTGGTTATTTTTCCCGAGATGGGTTCTCCGCTCTCTGCAAGAATCAAACAGAAAAGCCAATATCGCTACCTGGTTTGTGGACAATATCTTGCTTTCTAATATCTATGAAGATAATATAGTATCTGTCCAGAGAATCTTGCACGCCAATCCCAATTTTGCGGCTTTACTTTTAGATGATAACAAACCTGAGGAGGCTAGTAATGGTTAATGCACCAGTTCCCCTATGTCCAGAGGTATTCCTCGTTCCGGGGCCAGAAGCAGACTGATTGCTTCGCTCGGACAGTGGCTCACACATATACCGCAGCCCATACATTTGGCGGTATCAAGCTCAGGCAGTTCGCCATTTAACTGGATAGCTCCAAAGGGACATATGGAGGTACAGTTACCGCAGTTGATACAATATTCGTAATCGATAACAGGACTGTAACCAGAATGAGCCATCCGGTTGACGCCTCTGAAGAATGACTTCATCCCCAGACAGCAGCAGGAACAGCAGTTGCATATGGCATAAAAGCGATTGTGCATAACATCCTTGAACCAGGCGGTGTGAATATGCCCGCGGTTTTCCTCAGCTTCGATTATATCAAGCGCTTCTTGAACTTCTATTCTTCTGGCCCGAGTGGACTGGTGTTCTACTATAAATGAGGCAAAAGGTTCTCCGATTACCAGACATACATCAATGGGGGTACAGGGGTTTTTCTGCTGCAGGCGGCAGGGACATTCCATGACCGCTATGCTGGGCAATGGATCCTGAAGGATAATGCTCCGGGCCACGGGGTATGGAATCACATGTTCCAGGTTAGTCAATGATATGGGCTGATTTATAGTAAGCAGCCGGCTGGCATCCTGCCGGGTCATCACCTTGGCGTGATAAGTATCCCCCGATTCATTTTTGCCGAAATGCCGCATGACCCAGGGCCAAGCAGCTGGTTTTAAATACCAGACCGGGCGGGATGCATAGAAATAACCTTCAATCTTTTTCCACAAGGGCAGGTTCGATAAGCGCCAAAAAGCAGCGGTGGAATTGCGAGGTAAAAATGACCGTTCCAATGCCATCCAAACTAACATTATGACCAAGCAAAAAATAATCAGGACAATTTCCCATTTTTCCATGTTTTCGCCTTTCAACCTGAGGAATCTGTATCAGCGGATTCAAAAAAGATGACAAATACAACCTTCCCCACTGTCATCCTTACTCTCTCTCATTAACAACACCCCTTCTTTCTAATTGTGGAAGGTCGGTTTCTATTTGTCCACCTTTCGGGGTGCAGTTCAGTTCAGTAACTCATTCCTTCTATAATTATAGAACGTGATCTGGTTGATTCAGTGCGCAGGCTGGCTATGGCTAGATACTCCACTGAATTAAAGCACGTTTGCAGGGCTGTCATTGATTCAAATTCCATAACTAGAATTCTTTCAGGTTCCCAGTTACCTGAGAGCGGAAAGCTTTTCCCTCCCCTCACCAGATACCTTCCACCGTACTTTAAAACAATAGATTCAGCCTTTTCAATGTACTGCTGGTACATAGCAGGATCAACTATTTTGATATCAGCAATTAAATAGGCGTTCATACATTCATCCCTTTTCCTATAAGTTTAATTTTAACATGTTACTGCCTCTTAAAATAATTCATTCTCATTTTTACCTTTAAACTCCAAAATGAGTCAAGGAACCGTCTCCCTGACTCACGCGTTATCCATAAAGGATGACAAGTAGAACCGTCCCCACTGTCATCCTTACTATTATACTATTAATTCTCCACTGCTTCTTGTATGTCATCTGCTTCATGCCTGCCCCGGTTTGTTTTGTTGATCAGATCGTCCAGCAGGGTATATATGACCGGTACTATTATCAGGGTCAAGAGGGTTGAAGTAATCAACCCGCCTATGGTGGCATGGGCCATGGGAGCTCGCTGTTCTGCCCCGATCCCCAGGGCCAGAGCCACCGGCACCATCCCCAGAATCATGGCGGTGGAAGTCATCATGATCGGCCGCAGCCGGGTGACTGCCGCCTGCTGTATGGCCTCGCTGCGTTCCACACCCCGAGCCCGGGCCTGTTTGGTAAAATCTATTAATAATATGGCGTTCTTGGTAACCAATCCCATGAGCATAATGATCCCAATCAGGGACACCAGGCTCAGGTCACTTCCCATCACCTTTAAGCCCAGGATAGCCCCTATGATGGCCAGGGGCAGCGCAAACATAATGGCCAGAGGATCGATGTAGCTCTCAAACTGAGCGGCCAGGATCAAAAATATGAATAGAATCCCCATTACAAAGGCCATCCCCATAGACTGGAATACGTCATCCATACGTTCTGCATCTCCACCCACCGATAGCTGGTAACCCTCAGGCAGAGACATTTCTTCCTGTACCCGTTCTTCAAACATGGTATTAAATTTGCCCAGAGAAATGCCGTCCAGATTCCCTGACAGCACAATTTCCCTGGCGCGGTCATAGCGGTCGATCACGCTGGCAGAAGTTGAAAACACTGGTTCGGTAACCTGGTTAAGAGCCACCAGGGTAGAAGGGGCCCCGGTAATCCCCCATCCGGCTGGCAGATATACCTGGTCCAGATCCTGAATATCCTGACGCTGAGCATCCTGCAGCTGCAGCCGCACATCAAAGCGTTCAGCGCCCTGCTCGAACTGGCCGACTACCGTTCCAGTAAGTAAGGTGCGCATGGTAGTAGCTATATAGGCGGTACTAACCCCCAAATCGGCAGCCTGATCCTGTTTTACTTCCAACCTGACTTCCGGTTTGCCCGGCTTATAGCTGCAGCTTACATCCACTGCCCCAGGAATAGTTTCCAGGATACCCTGGGCCTGTTCAGCATAAAGCAGCATTTGATTCAGATCTTCTCCCTGGATGCGAAATTCCCAGGCTTTTTCTTCCATCAGCCCGGTATTGAAAAGCATAGATATTCTTACCCCGGGGATGCTCTTAAGCTCCTGGCGTATGTCCGCTGCCACCTGGATGATAGTTCGCTGGCGCTCGCTTTTATCTATCATCTTGATAAACACTACGGCCTCTTCAGCATCTACTGTAGCGTAGGTCTTTATGATCTCCGGGTAAGTCTCTAGTACCTCTTCCACCTGTTCCGTTACTTTACCTGCCGCGGCCAGATTCAGCCCGGCATCAAACTCCACGATCATGCTGCATTCACCCAGATCGCTGGTGGGAACAAAGGATGATCCCATAAACGGAATAATCATCAGGCTGCCCAGGAATACTACCAGTGCAGCAGCCAGGGTCTTCCAGCGGTGCTGAAGGGCGGCCTTTAAAAGCCGGCGGTACTGTTCTGTAAACCAATCAAAACCCCGATTGAACCAGGCCAGGAATCTCCCCACCAGTCCGGAAGAGGCTCGCTCTTCTCGATCCAGATAGCGGGAAGCTAGCAGGGGTACCAGGGTAAAAGAAACCAATAGGGATACCAGTACGGCGAAAACCACAGTGAGTCCGAATTGTTTGAAAAACTGTCCTACCTGCCCGGTCATCATCCCTACCGGGAGAAAAACCGCAATAACAGTGAAGGTAGTGGCGGTAACCGCCAACCCGATTTCGGAGGTCCCATCTCGGGCCGCTTCAAATGGAATTTTACCCATGTTTAGATGGCGGATAATATTTTCGATTACCACGATAGCATCGTCAATGAGCAAACCTACTGATAGTGACAGGGCCATCAGGGACATGGTATTCAGGGTAAAATCCATCATCCGCAGGGCAAAAAATGTGGTGATTATTGAGGTAGGGATAGCCAGGGCAGCGATCAGGGTACTGCGCCAGTTGCGCAGGAATATGAACACCGTCAATATAGCCAGTATGCTACCCTCAAACAGGGTCGAAAGCACATGGTTTACTGAACTGCGAATATAAAGGGAATTATCCCGTACTACGTTAATTTTCACACCGCTGGGAAGCTGAGCGTTTATAGTTTCCACAGCTGCATTGATCCGGTCCGCTATTACTACCGTGTTGCTTCCGGACTGCTTGACAATATTTAAACCAACCACCGGCTGACCCTGGTAACGTGCCATGCTGTCCTTTTCTTTAATGCCATCCTCAACCTCGGCAATATCCTTTATGTAAATCTGGACCCCGTTTCTGACAGCTGCCGGCAGCAGGTAAAAATCTTCTAAGTCTTTTACCTGCCCGGCTGTACGTAATATTACTTTTCGGTCCTCATTACTTATGCTTCCGGCCGGTATGTCCATATTCTCACTGCTCAGACTCTCAATCACTTCCGCAGTAGTGAGACCATAAGCGTTTAATTTATCCAGATCCAGATTAATGTGGATCTCTCGCTCCTCGCTGCCTACCACGTTGACCGCTCCCACCCCGGATATGGTCTCCAACTGGGGTTTTATCACCTGATCTACCAGGGTACTTAGTTCCAGGGTAGAAACGTCTCCGGTAACGGCCAGGGATACAATAGGTGCCATGGAGGGATCAAAGCGAGCGATCACTGGTTCTTGAATGTCCGCCGGCAGGTCGCCGCGGATAGCTCCCAGTTTGTCCCGAACATCTTGAGCCGCGGTCTGAACTTTGGTTTCTAATGTGAACTCAGCCCAGGTAACTGCGGCACCCTCGTGAACCTCAGAATATATATGCTTCACCCCGGAAATCTGCCCTATGGCTTCTTCCACTTTGCGGGCCACTTTACTTTCCAGTTGCTCGGGAGTTGCCCCGGGCTGCACTATGGTCACTGCTACATAGGGAAATTCCAGCTCCGGCCAGTCATTAATGTTCAGGTTCATATAACTGGTAATCCCCATCACTATCAAAGCCAGAATAGAAACTGTGGCCAGAACAGGTCTTTTTAAACTAAGATTGCTTAAAAACATTGCCTATTCCTCCTGCTGCCCAGCTATGATAATGCTGTCATTATCCTTTAACTTGTTCACATTGCTGACTACTACCTGCTGACCAGCCGTCAGTCCCTTTATTATTTCTACCTGCTGTTCTATGATTTCTCCGATCTCAACCTGCTGAAGTTTGGCCTTATCGCCCTCAGGACTAAAAACATAGTATTGTTCCTCTCGGCTGATCAATGCTTTTTGCGGTATGACCAGTATCTGCTCACTTTCACCAGTGTTTATATACACCTGGGCAAACATCCCTGGTTTGAGATAATAATCGGGATTATCCACCTTGATCCGAGCAGCATAAACGCGGCCTACGGCATTGGCAGATGGATTTACTATGGCTACCGCTCCGGTAAAAGAGCGGTCGCCCAGGGCACTAACCAGTACTTCCGCAGCCATGCCCGGCTGAACCTGTGCCAGGTCCTCTGCCCTCACTTCCACATCCACATAGATACTGGAGATGTCATCTACCTCCAATAGGGGATAGCCAATGGACAGCATTTGTCCCAGGCTTACGTTACGGTTTGCTGCAATTCCGCTAATGGGAGCAGTTATGGTAGTATTCTTAAGGTCTCGCTGGGAATTGGTCAGGGCTGCTGAAGCATTGGCGTAATCAGCTTCAGCTATTTTCAAAGCGGCGGTGATGTCCTGATAATCCTTTTCGGATATCGCCCCGTTGTTATACAAAGTCTGCATACGTTCCTGGTCAGCCCGGGTTACACTCAACTTGGTCTCGGCCTGGGAAAGAACCGCCTGGTTTATCTGCACGGCGGTCTGGTAAGCGTCGCTTTCCAGCACTGCCAGTGCCTGTCCCGCTTGGACTTCTTGCCCATTTTCCACCAGCAGGCTCTGCACTATTCCGGCTGCCCGAGCGGTAACCATGGCTTTTTCGTATGGGGCTGCTGTACCATTCATTACCAGCGCCTTATCCTGATCCATCTGCTGCACTTCTTCCACCAGCACGCTCTGGGTTATATCAGCGTTAAGAACCGTTTCGGAGGAGCTGTTCATACCAATAGTTTTGATGAGAACCACCACCAGTACTATAGCCAGTGGAATCAGCCATAATTTCCATTTATTCATATCTGATTACCCCTCATTTCTACTCTGATTTATAATGCCGTAGAATATTAAGTTCAGGAACTTATTTAGAGCCTGGTCCAAGGTCAGGTCGTGCTGGGTTAAAAAACGATAATCCAGGATGGCCGCGGTAGAAGCCTGCAGAACCACATCCAGCAGTGCCGGGTCGATTTCTGGCCGCAGCTCTCCGCTTTGAATCCCTTCTTTGAAAATGTTGATAATTTGTACTTTTTGAGACTGGACGACAGAATCGCATTTATCCCATTCTTCAGGGAAATACTGCTGCAATTCGGCTAGCAGCCAGGTAGGAACTATGGTCTGCAGTGAACTGGACAGCATGGCCTGCAGTTTTTCAGCAGTTCCGGTACTGGCTGCTAATAATTCCCCCCGGGTGCTCATGTCCATTTCCAGATAGTTATCCAGCACCGAGCTGATTATTTCGTTTTTACTGTTAAAATATTTATAAATGGTTTTTTTGCTTATACCCAGGTTGGAGGCCAGGTCATCGATAGTGAATTTTCTGAACCCATATTTGAGGATTTCTTGACTGGCAGACTGTATGATCCGTTCTCTCAAATCCAAATACTCCACTCCGGAAACTATTTTAGTTTCTATAGTTTCCTTTATCATATAAGTAAGTACTCCCCCTGTCAATAAATAAGTTTAAATAGCAGCAGCGGAGAATTAGAGTCTATTCTCCGCTGCTGAAATAAGTTCGTTTATTCTATTGCAGCTTATTGCCGCAGGAGGTGCAGAATTTCTGGTCTGGAGTCACCTCTGCCTGGCAGGAGGGACAACGGTTTGTGTCAGCTGTTGCAGTCGGAAAACCGGCTTCAGACGGTGATGCCGGAACTAAGTCAGCAGATATGGGGGTAGTGAAGATTTTTACCGGCTGTTCCTCCCCTTCTTCCCTTAAGGTGAATGTTGCTTCACCGGCTTGGTAACCGCTGTGTTCCCAACTTTCATGAATAGGATCCAGGTAATACCAGGAACCGTTTAAGGGGTTTAACCAATATTGAATCTTACCCACCTCCAGAATCCATTCTTCGATGGGCCCAAAGGCTTCGTCCATAGTCATCTCAGGATTGATATCCTGGTCTTTAATCATTTTATAACGGTATTCTATATCACTTTGTTTTTGCGCTATCACTCCATGGCTCCTTCCTATAGTGCTCCACTGTACGCAGTGCGGCTTCATAATTTTGCGGCTGATATTTCTTAGCATAATTGAGGAAAGTTTTTATGCCTCTTTCAGTATCACCCTCAACCTTTATAGAATTCCAGAGGTCAGTCTGCAGGGTGCCCCTCTCAATAATCTTATTTTCACCCCACCAGGGTTCGCCCAGCTTGGCGTTCCATTTTTCCACCCAGTCTTTTTCATCCATGATCTGTCCATCGCCTTTTTGCATTCCATCCCAGAAGTCCAGGACTTTTCGCTCTCCATCCGGTAATATGACCAGGGTAGCGCGGTGGTTTACATTAGCGTTGCGCTCAATGGTAATGTTTTCAACTATCACATCGTCTCCGTATATATCTTTTGCCGCATCTTTTATCCAGGCGGCGCCCCATTCTCCAAATTCGCCGCACTGACCGCCTTTCCAGTTCCCCAGTTTTTCATTCCAGACCCACCCCAGGGTATTGTTCCAGAATTTGTGAGGCAGATCCGGGTTGCGCACATAGTAATGAAGATCCTTTTTGTCCTTGATTACTTGATCCATGGCTTTGTTCAGATTTTCCTGCCGGGTAAAGCCATTGACATCCAATCCATCTCGATCATAGCCCTGCCGGTCGAGGCCTAATATATCATAACCTTCACTGTCCCGTCCGTCTTTATTAAAACCACTCCGGTCATAGCCGTCTTTGTTATAACCCTGTTCATTGTAGCCCTCTTTATCCAGGCCGTTTATATCAAAGCCATTTTTGTCGAAGCCATCTTTGTTATACCCGGCACTGTCGTATCCAGCCCGGTCATAACCGTCCTCGTCGTAGCCCAAGCGGTCATAGCCTTCAGCATCCTGCCCCTGCTGGTTAAAACCGTCTCGATTGTAGCCGGAGCGGTCAAAGCCATTGCTGTTATAGCCATCACGATCGTAGCCTTCCCTATCTACACCATTCCCGTTATAACCATCTTCATCATACCCATCCCGGTCAAAACCATCCCGGCCCAGGCCTTTATCGTTATATCCTTCACGGTCATAGCCGTCTTTATCATAGCCATCCTGGTTGTAGCCGCTGCTGTCATATCCATCTTTATCATAACCATCTTTGTTATAACCGTTCGGGTCAAAACCGTCCCGGTCATAGCCGTCTTGATTATATCCATTCCGGCCAAAACCATCTCTATCATAACCATCCTGATCAAATCCGTCTCGATCGAAGCCATCTCTGCCCCATCCGTCACGGTCGAAACCGTCCCGGTCATATCCATCCTGGTTAAATCCGTCTCCATCGTAACCATCCCGATCAAAGCCGTTGCGATCATATCCATCGCTGTCATAACCGTTTTTATCATAACCTTCTCGATCTATTCCATCCCGGTCAAAACCATTTTTATCGTAGCCGTTTTCATCATAACCATCCCGGTGCCAGCCGTCCCGGTCGTATCCATTGCGGTCATAGCCATCCCGGTTATAGCCTTCCCGATCATAGCCACTGCGGTTAAAACCTTCCTGATCATAGCCATTTTTATCATAGCCGTCGTCATCATAGCCGTCCCGATGATAGCCATTTTTATCATAGCCGTTCCGGTCGTAACCATCTAAATCATAGCCATCGCGATCATATCCGTTATGATCATAGCCATTCTGGTCGTATCCTTCCTGATCCCAGCCGTTTCTGTCATAACCCCAGCGGTTGTACCCCTCCCGATTGTAGCCGGAACGATCATAGCCTTCCCGGTCATAACCGTATTTATCATATCCTTCTTCATCATAAAGGGGTTCTTCCCCTTCCGGGGCATCTCCGGACTCATTTTCCGGTGCATCATAAGGAGCGTCAGGAGGACCGTCTTGAGGAACATAATCCTGGTCATAACCCTCATCTTCTCCAGTGTAAAAACTGCCCGGTTCGATATTCACCAGGGCATTAGCCAGAGCTGGTCCTAATCCGGCGCCAATCGCCGGCGGTACTCCGTGAGCTATGGCTAACCCGGAACCTGCGCTCCCCCACCAGTTAGCCCATCCCCCTGCTTCTGCAGCTCCACCATCATCAGCCAGGAGCAGATGCCCACCGGTGAACAGACTAGTATCCCCCAGGAAATAGACCAGGGCCAAAAAAAATATGATCATTGGCATTACCGGCATGCCCTGACCTTTATCACGATCAGAGAACATCATTGCCGCTGCTACGCCAAGTATGACCAGACCAAAGAAGGAATCCCAGATAAGGATGATCCCCAGCAGAAATCCGCAGGCAGTCCCTACCATATTAAGATAGCCCTCAATTGCCGCATGGCTTTCCAGCTGTTTACCCTTGACCCCCAGTGCCTGCCATACCGCATTCCAGGTGCTGCGCAGCAGAAGAGCAACCAGTTTTCCCAGGGGGCTGGCAAATAGTGCCGATACCCCTATGGCTAATACCATACTGCTGGTACCGGACATTAATCCGGCTATGACCAGTGCCATTCCAGCTCCGGTCAATATAGCCGTGGGAGCCGCCTTTTGATTATTTTTAACGAATTCAGACATCTGCCCGGGAACCTCTCTGAGGCTGGTCAAGAGCCCCGGCTTACCCTGCTTCTTCCTGGCGATAGATGAAAAAATGAGCGTACTGACCAGGGTCCAGAGAACAGTGGCTGATATTACGTTACCTTTAGTCGCCAGCAGGTTGGATCCCAGAAAACCTGAAGGAGCAAAACCTTGGTTGGGTCCTACCAGCAGAAATGTGTGTATAAGCATGGAAATGGCAAAAAACAGTATGGACATTGGCAATGCCTTGAGTACTGCCTGCCAGGTTTTAGTCCAAATTTCCCCGAGCAGGTTACCCCAGGTGAGGGCCTTTTTAGGCCCCTGGTGGGCAGGGCCTGATCCGCCGGAATAGGCACCTGATTCCATCTGTGGTATATAGGCTGGCTGCTGATATATTTGCTCACTTTTTTCTTGGTGCGTATGTTCAGCACTCCTGCCAACGGCAGTTCCACATTTTCCGCAGAAAACAGCCCCCGGCTCAAGTTCAGCACCGCAAACAGAACAGGTGTTCATAGTATTAGCGGCTATTGCCCCGCACATGGGACAGAATCCACCTTTTTCCGGAATATTAGCTCCGCAGTTTTTACATAACATAATGCAACGCTCCCTAATGTGTTTAATTATTCATTAAAAGTAACAATACTATCTTCTGGAACTGCCCGGTTCCTTTTTTATATAATTTTTAGGTTTATTGGAATTGAATACGATATCGTCGAAAGCTCCAATAAGTTAGTCCTTTGTTTATAGGATTCAACCAGCAAACATCACCGTCTGCTGGTTTGCTGGTTCATATATAATAATCCACAATTTATTACCGTATGCTTTCTGCTTTTTAGGCTAATTTTCCTCCCAGGATATTATTAATATATTCACATAGCATACCTAAACTACTAAAATCTTGACAGTGGGAGGTTGGTCCTCGGATAGCGGCCAGCTAAGTGACCCAGCATACTGCTCTAAGCGAAAGTATTATGAAGGAAATGCTTGATATTGCCCCACCATCAAGATGCTTGCTATTAGCCTGCTGAACGATTAGTTCATTATGGCAGTAATACCAAATTTTTGATTGACATTTTCATTGACTAACAGGAAAATGTATTTTGTATCTTGCTGGATATAAACGAAGGGATGTATGAGGATGGCAACAGAAAGAAATCTCATGTTTGATGTGTTAAAAGGTTTAGGTATTATTTCGGTTATTTTCAGCCATGTTTATCGGGGCGGGAAGGATCCGGTGGCGGTTTTTATAAGGGAACTGGCCATGTGGTGTGTTCCTATGTTCTTCATGATTCAAGGTTATTTTATGTATAGTCCTTCATACAAAACCTGGTTTAAATCGACCTGGAAAAAGATCAAAAAATCCTATATCCCTTACCTCATCTGGGCTGTTTTTTACGGCGGCTTCTATTATTACACCGTAGGGAAAACATTCACCCTGATGGATATTATTCTGGGAAAAACCGCTCTCCATCTCTATTTCATGTTTTATTACATAGTTTTTGCGGTCTTTTTCCCCTTGCTGTATTTTCTTCCTAAGATATGGCGTAAATATATTCTGTACTTCATGATTTTGAGCAATCTATATGTAACCTTCATGCTGGAAATATGTAAAACCTATCATATTCATTGGATAAGCTGGTCAGGACCCATGCCGCCCAAGTGGTGGGGATTTATTGCCATAGGAATGCTGCTGGGAGAATATCCCCGCATCAAGGAATATATTACCCAACATGCCCGGGCCTTCGCCTACGGCAGTTTAGCAGTGGCTGCCATCGGTCTGGCCGAGCCCTATTTTAATCATACCCTGGGGTATCTGTTTAACAAGGTGGCCTTGTTTCCTATGTCTCTTGGGGTTACCCTTTTTCTGGCCATCTACTACAGTACCGCTAAACCCCTGGGCGAGAAATTCCTGGCCTATGTGGGTGAACGGAGTTTCGGCATTTACCTGATGCATTTTCTTTTTGTTGATTATCTTAGACTCACCTTAATACCAGGAGACCGGACCCTGGTAGCCTTGATAATATTATTTATCTGCCTGGCAGTTCTGGAAATGCAGGACCGCGCCAAGCTGCTCCTGCGCGGAAGTGCTTGAGCTGTAAACGGTGTACTGCCTTCCCTGAAGCAGCCGCTCATCCCATCGATTTTGCTTGACTACTTTTATACCGGTTCAGATTAAGACTGAATGCCCGAACCAGGAGACTCCCTATAAGGTCAAGGCATAAAAAGGGGTAGTTAATAATATAACTATTCCAGGCTCGTATACCTGATTAGTAAGGATAAATCTGGTCGTGACGAACAAAATAGTTATAAAGAAGGAGGTGTAAGTATGGAGATAAAAAAGCCGGGGTTTGCTAACAGCATGGGTTTAATAACTATAGAGGAGGAAGTTATATCGACCCTTGCCGGCACATCTGCAGTTAAGGTCGACGGTGTGGCATCCATGATCGGTGGATGGGGTACTGATTTGACTGAAAGATTAGGTATGAGAAACTTTAAAAAAGGTATTAAAATCGGGGTTATTGATGATGAAATTCAGCTTGAACTATATATTGAGGCAGTATACGGGTATCGCATTGTAGATTTAGCAGAGAATGTTCAAAAAGAAGTAAAGACAGCCCTGGAAACCATGGCTGGCTTAAAAGTGAAAGCTGTGAATGTTAATGTACTTGGTGTATTAATGAAGAAAATACCGACTACGGAACTGGAAGAAGCTTAAATCGGAGCGTCTTTTGGTATCCAGTCATTGCTGAGGTCTCAAATAGCATCAAGAATTAATGTCAATAGAACTTATAGATAATCGATAGAATTAGACGAGGTTGTCCTTAAGTCCAAAAACGGATAGGGGATAGCCTCTCTACATGTTAACGAACCAGGATTCATCTGCTCTAAACCCAGATTCCTGCCTTTTATATAGTGAAAGCTCATTTCATACAGCGCTTATAGATTTTATCCACCAAGGCACCGGATGCAAACTCAACCGGTATGAAGCTCCCCTGATCTGCAAAAAATCTATATCGTTTCTTAAATTCATATTTGTTTTGAGTTATATCTTTCAGCCACTGCAATAAGTAATCAATCTCTTCCCTGGTATTGTATCCGGCCAGACTGACTCGGACCATGCCCGGTATTTTATCATTCCTGTTATCATCATAAAGTTCTACATGCCCGTGGTTCTCTTCTAGACCCAGCAGATGGCGCACGTAATTCTGAGCACAAAAGCACCCCGTTCTGGTACCTATACCAGCCTCATAACATAAAATGGCCCCCACCAGAGCATGTGGAAGGCCGTCAATATTAAAAGTGACTACTCCAACCCGGTCGGCGCTGCCATATACCGTAATACCAGGAATTTTACTTATTCTTTCTAACAAAAAACTGGTAAGACTTTCCTCATGTTCCTGCAATATATCCATTCCCAGTTGGTTTAGATAACTCAAAGTCCTGGCCAGGGCATAAGTACCGGTCACATTGGGCGATCCGGGCTCATCACTGTCTGGTGGATCAGACCAGTATACCTTTTTCTTCATTACTATTTTAACTGTTCCGCCGCCTCTATAGTCAGGAGGATTTTGGGTAAAGATCTCCCGCGGTCCTATTAATACGCCAGAGCCAAAGGGAGAAAAGATTTTATGTCCAGAAAAAGCAAGAAAATCTATATGCCGAGGATCTGAATTAGGTTTCATATCAAAACGCCGGTGGGGTATAAGCTGGGCTCCATCTACCATGATTCTGCATCCATATTCATGGGCTATTTCTGCCAATAAGTGGACATCATTAACATGTCCGGTGACATTTGATGCGCCACAGACGGTTAAGAGCTTGACCCGGGGGTAATTCTTCTTTAAACAGTGGGCAGCGTGATCCAAGTCCAGTACTCCATCCTTATCAACCCGGACATATACCACCGTCGCCTTTCCCCTCCAGGGCAGATCATTGGAATGATGCTCCATATCGGTCGTTACTACCACATCTGATGGCTTGAGATGCAGCCGATACGATAATTTATTTATTGCTTCAGTAGTATTATTGACCATGATTATTGTATCCCTGGCCTGGTCTGCATTAACAAATTGACCTATAACACTATGACAATCATCGTATACCCGGGAACTTACCATCGACTTATACCCGGTTCCCCGATGCACTCCCGAATACCAGTCTAAAAACCCGTTTAAGTCATTTAATACCGACTGCAGAGCTGGAGTGCTGGCGGCATTATCAAAATGAATATATTGTTTTTTCCTTTTTCTTCCCACTGCTACCTTCTGCTTGATACCCTTGATGTTCTTTCTCAGTATTCTAGCTTGATCAGATCTATTCATAAACAAAATGCATCCCTTTTAAACATTTTTATATATACTATGTCAAAAGGGTGCGTGAGTTACTGAATTCTTATCCCGGAGATCAGATGAAAAACTGAGCATTTGCTTGCAGTGCGTCTTGAAGATAACAATTGACATCTACTACTTCAATACCTGACAACAGTTCTTCTGGCTTGAAGCCCATTATTTCCAGGGATAATTTACAGGCACAGAACTTGACCCCTTTTTTCCGGGCACCTTCCAGGAAGTCCTGTAGATGAGGGGTTTGTTTATCATCCATCATATTTAGAAGCATAGTTTTACCAACCCCGGCAAAGTTCATTTTGGACAGCGGAAGCTGTTCTGCCCCGGCCGGGGTAAATGACGAAAACATTTTTTCAAAGAGATCTTTCGTATCGGTATCCATTTTGTTTGGGTCTCTAAGAATCAGGAGTCCCCAGAAGGCACAAAAAATTGTAACCGTAACTCCCATACCTGCAGCGCCATTAGCCAGGATAAAGGCGGCCAGACATTTATCATAGTCACCGCTAAAGAGGAGTATGTTTAAATGCTTTTCTTCCATATGATAGTGGCTCCTTTATATTCACATTTTATTTAATTAGAATGTGTTTTTTTCTGCTTTTTAATCCTCATGAGTCACGGGGACGGCTCCTTAAATCACATGCTTAAATGAGTGAACCATGTTAACCAGATATATTAGATAAGACAAGAAATTGGGGGGAGCGCCTGAAAGCCACGATAGTTGAAGTGAGCTTATTGACAGCACAAAGCAGGACCTTAACCCTGCTCAGACCGACGACAGAGGCGAATATCCGCGTTATTTCAAAAGACCCGCCAATCAACGTACTCAGGTACGTCTCAATCGCGGGTCTTTCTCATGCCTTGATCTTCACTTCTGTCATCGGCCTGGCATCTTGTCGACTTTGTCGACAATCTGAGCAGGGTTTTAAAGCCCTGCTTCCAGCACAAAGCAGGGCTTTAAAACCCTGCTTTGTGCCTTTTGGGAACGTTAATAAGGGGACTTTATATTGCTTACAACCTACCGGAGACCTTTAAGGAGGTTGGCTGCGACCACCATACGCTGCCAGATTTCATTTTCCGCAAACTTCCTGGCCATATCTTTTATCTTTAACTGTTCATTAGTATAATTTAAATCCATTATTAGCCCCCTCTAATATAGTTTAAATGTCCACTACTTACTTGATACGCGTTAATATGGCTCGTTTAGCAATATTTCTCCCATTACCCATCATCAGCACTGCAATTTCCCGGTTCAATTCCAGGAATTCCTTTTCAACTCGTATAGCCCTCTCCAGATACGCATTAATAATACTATGTAAAGGATCTTCACATGCAGATAACTCTCGTATATTACCCATTTCTATACTTTGCAAGCACATAGAATTGCCTCCTATGAGTGAGTTCTACAGAACAAGCCCGAAACATAGTTTACAAGCGAACTCTGGAAACCTTAAGCTGAAGATCCTGGCCCCGCTCCTGCTACACGTCACGAGTCCATAGAGAAGCCATGGCTGGTCCGCCTCCGACACACAGGGAAGCTCCACCCGTTTTAACCCCCATTTTCAGCATCTGATAGTAGAGGCTGACGATTATGCGCAGAGCCGTACAGCCGACCGGATGTCCAAGGGCAATTCCTGAACCGTTAATATTGCACCTGGTCATATCCAGTTCAATATCGAAATCTTCTTTCAACATGCGGCCTACACCCAGGAACTGCGGTGCAAAAGCTTCATTAATTTCCCAGTAATCAACATCATTAAACTCTAAACCAGCATTTTTCAGACACTTAGGAATTGCAACTGCCGGGCCAAGACCCATAACTTTGGGATCTACGCCCTCATGACAGATATTCAGTAATTTCATTAAAGGCTTTATTCCCAATTCCTGAGCCTTTTCTTTTGACATTATCAATAGTGCAGCAGCTCCATCATTAATACCCGAAGCGTTGGCAGCAGTTACTACCCCACCTTTTTTAAAGGCTGAAGGCAGCTTGGCCATGGTCTCCACACTGGCATCGGGTATCATATGCTCGTCTGTCTCATAGAATTTGCTGCCTTTTTTGCTCTTTATTTCCACTGCTACGATCTCATCTTTAAAGGTGCCGTTCTGTACGGCAGCAGTAGCTCTTTTATGACTCATCAATGCTAGTTGGTCGCATTCTTCCCGAGTTATACCATATTTCTCGGCCACGTTTTCTGCCGTTATTCCCATATGCCCCGGCACCAAACTGTCATAAAGTCCATCAAAAATCATAGAGTCTTCCAGAGTACCTGCGTTCATACGGTAGCCCATTCTAGCTTTTAGGGCTAAATAAGGAGCGTTAGTCATGCTTTCAGCCCCAATAACCAGAGCTATATCGTTAGCCCCCACCTGTATATTACGGGCTGCAGCTTCCAGTGCTCTCATACCAGAAGCACAGTTCTGGTTCACATTGCAGGCAGTACTGGTGACCGGTAAGCCGCATGCCATAGCGACCTGCCGGGATACCAGGGATCCCTGACCATGAACATAGATCATACCCAGAGTTAGTTCCCCAATCAGCGCAGGATTAATCCCTGCTCGCTTTATGGCCTCTTTACCAGCCGTTATAGCCAGATCTTTGGCTTGTACATCTTTCAGGCTGCCCATAAATCTTCCAATGGCTGTCCTACAGGCACTTACTACTACAATCTCCTTAAGGTCCATTTTTTCTTCCCCCTCATTGTTGTTTTGTCGATGCATGGATTTTAACCATGGTCTAAATTAATTTTTGCTTAAGCTATGCCCCCTTTCCTGGTTATATTTGAATAGCAGGTATAAACAATTGTTTACAAAACATATTTTTATTTCATCATCAATGCTGCAATTTACAATTTTGCAAATAATGTGCCAGTTGCAGATAAGCTTAGAAAACCATGAGAAAAGGCTAACCCTTCGCAGTTACAAAGAATTAGCCTTTGAGTATATATCTCTGGAGAATGCAGCTTATGGTCGCAAAAAGCTACCCATCAGCCGGGTATACCTGCCTATATAGAATTATCACGGTAGCAAATAACGACCCAGGAGTATCGATATGATACTATTTATTATATAGATATTTTTGCTTCCATTTTTAATCATCTAAATTTATTCTATATGGTCCATAAGATCGTATTTCTTTAATTTACGATAGAAAACTGATTTGTTTAAACCCATAAGCTGTGCTGCTTGAGATTTATTATTATTAGTAGCGATTAAAGTACTAACGATCATATCTTTCTCCAGACCTTCAACTGCTTTACTTAAGTTGTAGTCATCATTTTTTCTTTTCGGTAAATGATGATCTATTTGGGCTAATGATGGAAAATGTTCAATGTCAAGAATTTCTATCCCACTTAAACAGGCCAGATTTACTGCTCTTTCCAGTAAGTTTTCCAGTTCCCGAATATTACCCGGCCAGGAGTATTTTTTCAACAGCTGGATTGCCTCATCAGAGATGCCGCTTATACCAGCCCCTAAAGTATGATTTATTCTATTTATTAATACATTAATAAGTACCGGTATATCCTCCATTCGTTTTCTCAGAGGTGGTATTGATAACCTGACCACGTTTAAGCGATAATAAAGATCCTCTCGAAAGAGCTGCTGCTTAACCAATTCTTCTAAGTCCCGGTTAGTTGCCGCTATTACTCTCACGTTGATAGGGATGGGCCTGGTTCCTCCGACCCTTTCGATAACCCGCTCCTGCAGTACCGTAAGCAGCTTGGTCTGCATGTTTAATGGCATGTCACCGATCTCATCCAGAAATATGGTACCCCCTTTGGCTAGTTCGAATTTTCCAGGTTTACCGCCTTTTCTAGCTCCGGAAAAGGCGCCCTCTTCATAACCAAATAGTTCCGATTCCAAGAGGCTTTCTGGTAAAGCTGCGCAGTTGATCCTAACAAATGGGCAGTACTCCCGGTTGCTGGCGTTGTGGATGGCCTGGGCAAATAATTCTTTACCGGTACCACTTTCTCCAGTTATCAATAGCGTTGAAGTGGTTATTGAAAGCTGATGAGCAATGGATTTAACCAGCGAAAATTCTAAACTCTGTCCTACCAAATCATTAAAATACCATTTAGCTTTGTATATCTGTCTCACTTCTTCTTTGTAAAGGTACAATTCCTTTTCTATTTCCTGGAGTCTATTAACCAGCAGTTTAGCTCCGGACATATCCAAAAATAGACTCTGGCCTATCGCCCCAACGATTTCTCCGTCTCTTATAATGGGAGCCCGGGTGATTATCGTATCCTGGCCATTTACTTCCCACAAGTCCACTTCATGAATCTGCCCAGTTTCAATTACTTCAGGCAGTCTAGATTTGGGGGTTATTTCATTGATATGCTTACCAATTACATCTTCTATTCTTTTTTCCAGCATATCCAGGTAGGTTTGATTCATGAAAGTTATAAACCCCTCTTTATTTACTATGACATAAATCATGTGCGGGCTTTGTACCAGAGCATCTGACATAGTATTAAAGGTTTCCTGCAGTTTCTTAAGCAGTATTTGTACGCTGGACATTTCTAAAAATAAACTTTGCCCTATGGCTCCAATTATTTGGCCATTTTTTACTATGGGCAGCCTGGTAACAATCGTATCCCGGCCCATGATCGGCCAAATGTCCGCTTTATCAATTTTTCCCGTTTTAAGTACCTCAGGCAGTTTTGACTGAGGTGTGATATCATGAATATGTTTACCTATAACATCTTCTTTTTTCAGTTCCAAAATATCCAGGTAAGTCTGATTCATCATGGTAATGTACCCGGTTTTGTCTATAATGACATAAGCCATATAGGGACTCTCAATTAATGCATCAAAAATAAGAGTTAATTCATTATTCAAAATATTACCCATTTAAACCCCCACCTCAATCCAAGAATTCAATACAAGATAGTATTAATATATCACATACAAACAGGTAGGCGTTGCATTTCGAGACTCAGTCCAGAGGAATTCGGGTACTGATAAGAAACTAATTATCAAGAACTCTTGGCAATTAGTTAATAGTCTCTGGCTACTCCTATTCCTTTTACCCATCATATTTGTGTATTTTGGCGGAAGGATTTTTTGTGGAGGGGTTTGCCCATTTGGTGCGTGCACGAACTGCGGTGCATGTACAGCTCCATGTATCCTTAGACCAGAATGAGTCAAGGGGACGGTCTTGACTCATTCCGGCAAGCAGGTGAATTCAAGTTGGGATCCGAATAGATTCTGAGTCATGGTACTTCCCCTTGTCTCACCAGGGTGACTGCAGGATGCTGCCGTAATCTCCGCAAGCTATAGCGGTACCATTGCCGTAAGTAACCGTCCATAAGGCATTTTGGGTACCCGAATATTCATGAGTCCAGTGAAACCCGTCATAGGAGTTCAGGATAGTCCCGTCCTGCCCCACTGCAAGGAATTCCGGTTTGATATAGATGACCGATTTCAAATTCAGGGGTACTGACAGGGAGGCATCGGTCCAATTTTCCCCGTCGGTCGAATTCAATACCAAACCCAGATCTCCTATCGCCACAAAGAGCTCCTGACCATAGCAAACGCCTTGAATTGAATTAACCCGGGCCGGATTGATCTGTATGGTCCACTGCAGCCCGTCTCGGGAAGTTAGGATGGTAGCAAAATCCCCCACCGCCACGAAAAGGCCATCCTCGAAAGTTACGGCAAAAAGACTGTTCTGGGTGGGAGTATCAGCTATCTTCCATTCGATTCCGTCGCTGGAGATAAGGATCAAGCCCTTCTGTCCAACTACTGCAAAAATACCCTGACCATAAGTTACCGCAAACAGGGTATTGGTCAGCTGAATTTCCTGCTGGGTCCATTCGCTTCCATCCCGGGAGGTCAGAATAGTCCCCTGCTCACCCACAGCCACCAGGATACCAGCTGCATATTGTATCCCTAACAGCTGGTAACCTGTTCCGGCAGGCCTTCCTCTCCAGGTAACCCCATCAGATGAAGTTAAAATGGTGCCTTCATTCCCTACCGCAGCAAAAATGCTATTGCCGTAGGTTACGCCTCTTAAATCATGGTAATCGCCAGAAGTCCTTAAAGACCAACCCTCTCCATCGCTGGAAGTTAAGATGATTCCACCCTTGCCTACTGCGATAAATAATCCATTACCAGCACCCAGACCCAGCCCATATTGGAGTTCGGACCAGGGGCCGCCCGCCCAATTGATCCCATCCGCAGAAGTAATCACCACCCCTGGCTTGTTAGTACCGTGCCCAATGGCTACGAATAGGTCCTGGCCAAACACTACTGCCTCCAGGGCTGCTCCGGTGGGAGACTCCCGGTTGGTCCAATCCTTGCCATCCGGAGAGGTAACAATAGTGCCGTTACTGCCTACGGCTGCAAAAAGACCGGCTCCAAACGCAATTGACGAAAGTTGGCTGGAGGTTGGTGAACCCTGATTCACCCATTCCAGGCCATCAGTAGATGTGAATACGGTACTGCTGCTGCCAACAGCAGTGAAGGTACCATTACCATAGGCTATGGCACTGAGCCAGTATGGACCGATGGAGGTGCTGCTCCAGGTTTTTCCATCAGACGAGATTAGTACTATCCCGCCCTGTCCCACCGCTACGAATTTGTTCTCACCGAAAGCAACAGCATTGATCCAGCTTGAAGTCTGCGAATTCCTTCCTTCCCAGGTTTCTCCATTTGCCGAAGTTATAATAGTACCCTCTGAGCCCACTACTACAAAGAGATGAGCTCCAAAGGCTGCACCGGTAAGGTAACTGACGGTCTGGGTGATACTGGGACTCCAGTTCCTGCCATCCCTGGAGATCATAACGGTACCAAACTGGCCTACTGCAGTAAAAATACCATCACCATATGCGGCAGACCTCAGAGTATTACCTTGAGGCAGGGGATTTCTCCAATGCCATTCGTTTTTTGTTCGCATATATTTCACCACTTTCGGATTATTGTAACTCCAAATTCAGCCTTGATAAAACATATGCACATTATCCCCAGCTATGTCTTGAGTGTTCAAATCCATTTAAACAATGAAGGAACTGACGAGTGCCGGTCCCTTTACTCCATGCAGCTAAGCTTGATTGTTTAATCACGTTCTTCGCCAAAGTCATACGGGCACAAAAATACTCCGGGTCCGTGATAACATTAACTATGAAAAGAGAAGCTTAACCGAGGCAAATCAGGTGATGGTTTTCGACCGTCCGTTCAATTTTCGGTCGATAAAATATGTTCCTGTGACTATCAGAGCATAAACTCCGGCAAAGGCCAGCAGCAGATAGATGGTTTCTCCAGACTGCCCATGGAGCCCATCACCTGCTCCCCGTTGCCCTCGGTCAGGAAATCCTACTGGTAAAGTACTGCTATCACCTGGGCTGCTTGCTCTGCCGCCGCGAAATCCTTCACCATTGTTCACACGGTCTTCGCTGCCGCCTCCTCCCCTTCCTAAACCATCTGGTTCACCCCACTGCTCTAACGCAGTAATTAGTGCTGCCGGATTAGCTTTAGAAGCATAATCCAGATAGGAAAATGAATATATGCCTCCTGCCAGAATCAGGATCAGCACCACTGTGTTGATCAGCGGCTTTATAGTACCCAGTTGTGTTTTCCCCGCTGACCGGGGCTGGTTTCTAAGACTATTGATTACCCAACTGAAGTTCAGGCCCAGATGTATACCCGCGACTATCAAGGTAAGATAAGCCATTGTGGTGTGTATTATCTTCCAGGATACATTATTATGGTTATAACCCAGACCCAACCAGGAAAAATTGATGGTCTCGGACATATATATCCCACTCAGAATAATAAAGGTAAAACCAAGCAGCAATAGGATATTCAGCATATACATAACTTTAGCACGGCCAGATATTTTGATTAGATTTTTACTCACGTTCTTTATCCATCGCCAGTTCATAGCCAGGTGCAAAATTATTGCTGCCCCAATAATCAAACCAGTCCATTCATGTATTTCCTGACTCAATATGGTTGGTACCATTAATGCCAGTAAAGTTGAAATCATGATCATATCCAGACCTAGTTTCAATTTCTTCTGATTTTTTATCATGCTATCTTCCTCCAATATTCAGCTTATCCAGGTTAATTTTATTGTAACAAGGTTATGTAAATAACCAGAAAATAACCTGGTTTTTTTATAAGATGTCTTCTCCTTGTAACTCATTTGTAATTATCCTCCTGTATACTACAAAAAACAGAAACCATTTTGATGATTAATGCTTCATTTTTAAGAAGCAATTGAAATGAAGTTCAACCCAACGAAAATCAGAAAGAGAGGTAATTTCAGATGACTATACTGGCAGTAAATGGATTAGGTCTGGTCCTGGTAGGAGCCGGGCTGATCCTTAGAAAATCTAAAAATTCAAGTTTTGAGGAAGAAGTAAAATTTGCTACCCGGCGGCGGCTGCAAAGACTGTAGAGGCAGCTTAAACAATATTTATCCTATGTCGAAGCGAAGCTGTGGTAAATATCAAGATATTGCTCAGAAAAATATAGACCTCACAACATATGGTTGTGAGGTCTCATTACATATCCTGATATTTGGAAAAACTACTGACTGAGTGTTAAATAGTCAGGCTTTTAATAGGGGCTGATGGATGTAGCTTGGTGGGTCAGGGCAAAGTGGACCGGAGCAGGCAGCAGATATTCACTTGAATACTCAAATACAAACTGGCATTGCGTATTGATATAACCTGCATCCAGACATACATCAACAGGTACCCATTCTCCTTCCATCAGGACTTCATTCCAGGCATGCATACCAATAATTCTATCGCTAATATTTACTTCACCAATCACTATCCGGCATGGAAGTCCACTGGCCCGGGCCAGAGCTGCAAATAGAACTGCGTAATCCTTGCATACACCCTTTTTTTCATTGATTATCTGGCTGGCCGGTAACCAGGGCCTATTAACGCAATTCCAATCATAGGCAATATTAAGGGCCATCCAATTATGAATCATTTCGATTTTTTCTCTATCGGATAATCCTGTTAATTCCAGTTCCTGAGCTTGTTCAATAATCTGCTGATGTTCACTATCGGCATACATAGAAGGGGCTATATAGCGATTGTCACTTGAACCGTAATTATGTATTTCAAATCGGATACTCCCATCAAACCTATAACTATTATCTCCCGCCCAGACCGTGTATTCTCCAGGTCCAAAACGAAGATATAGCTTGGCCTTGAAAATGCCATTGACAACATCAGCTTTGTATTTAGTCAGCTCATCATTAGGGCCTCGCACACAGAACCAGACTTCCGATATGGCCGCTTTACCCGTTACTTCTGCTGCTCCATTCTGGGTATTCCCGACTGGGGTGCTGATACGTATGCAAGAGTTTCTGTAACTTATATCGTATTCAGCCTGGGCTGAAGTAGTACAGCAGGCTAAAATCAGTAATATGACAAATAAAATAAAAACAGGTCTGCTTTTGATAATCCTCACCCACTTCCTATATAATGTCATCGTATAAGCCGCATAGAAAATATAGTATTTTTTCAGCCAGAGATTTACTATTTGTTTTATGATATTGTAAATTATTTCCATATGCAATAATTTATTAATAAAACCCCAGGGTATCCGCCCGTTATTCCAGCTTGCTCATTTATGTATAAGCAAATTATAAGCCGACTTTAAAAACGCTTGGCCAGATTAAACAGTTGACCCCATCATACTGCCATGATATTTATACCCCTGCTCCCCTTGGCCAATCTCCAGTAATTGCACTCATTTCTCCCTGTATATTACCCGCTTACCTTAATCCACCAGAGCTCTCCGATAAGTCTAGATGCTAGAATAGGATTAGTATGGTTGGGTTAGCGATGGGCTGGCAGAGGGGTATTTTTATGTATAAAACCGCCTGGACCGGGGCTGTTAATTGTATAAAAAAAATGAGGCCGGTCGGAATTATTATAACCGCTGTCTTAGGTGCCCTACTGGCCCTTTATATGGTAGGAACAGGTGATTATACTATCGAGGGCTTGACCTTCTCCGTGTCTGCCCTGCCTGCCCGGTCCGGGAGTACTACTATCGATTTATCTCCCTTAGGAAGTGTGTCCGCTTCAACCCACACCACACCGCTTCTAATAAAAATACAGCTGACTTATATAGGAACCGGAGCAGATAGTGCGGTGGCAGAAGAAGCGGTGACTTCTGCCGAAGGCTGGAATAATATTTATGAAGGCCTTATGAATATTGTTAAGCCATTTATAACCCGGCAGATAATTGTTATATTCTGCGGGGCCGGTTTAGCCGTGCTGATATTATGGCGCTGCAGGTTAAGAACCGCCTTCTTATCAGGATTGTCCTGCGCGGCAGTAATGGCCCTGCTCCTATTTAACCTCGCTCACAGCTATGATGGCGAAGCGTTTAAAGAACCCGTATACTGCGGTGTTATTGCCCTGGCTCCCCAGCTGATCCTGGAACCAGGCGAGTTTAAGGATAGACTGGAAGAATTACAGGCTGATACACGCAAGGTAATCGGGAACATCAGCCTTTTGATGAGCAGTTCTGACGGGCTGTCTCTTTTAGCTAGTCCCACAGAAGATGGAACCTTAAAAAAAGTCCTGCTGATCAGCGACCTGCACAGTAATCCTCTGGGAGCTGAATTCGTAGATGAAATTGCGGCCGCCTTCAAGGTGGATCTTATACTGGATGCCGGCGATCTTACTGATTTAGGCACCTCCATGGAGGCAGAATATGCCGCCAAAATCAGCAATATTAAAATACCCTACGTTTTCTGCCCGGGAAATCATGACACTCCAGAGATTATTGATTTTGTAAACGATCTTGATAATGGTATAGTTTTAGACGGTTATACCATAAACGCAGCGGGGGTTAAAATTTTGGGATCTGCTGATCCCATGGCCAGCAGTTCTGAAGTTGATCTGCAGGATTCCCTGGCCTGGGAAACTCTGATGCAAGAACAGGCTGAAGCATTGATAAATAAAGCAGCTGAGGAGGAAACAAAACCTGATATAGTAGTGGTTCATAACCCGCAGGCAGCACAAAAACTTACCGAATACTTTCCTCTCATAGTATATGGTCATACCCACCAGCAGTCTATAATTATTAATAACGAAACCATTCTTTTAAATCCAGGCACTTCAGGTGCTTCTGGGCTCAGAGGCCTGTATTCCGACCAGGCGGTACCTTATTCGGCTATGGTTCTTTACCTTACTGACGAAGGCCTGGCGGCGGCGGTAGACACCGTTAAATATGAGCCTTTTTCCGATCGTTTTTATATCGAGCGCAAACTGCTGCACTCTGACTTAAGAAAGCAGCAGGTGGTGATCAATGAAGATTCTCTGGCTGAAAATTATATCAATGAATCTTCACACCTGGATGAAACACCTCAATAACAACCTAGACTTCGTTTTTATATTTGTCCTGGCAAATAATAAACCGTTCTTCGCAGTTTCTCGGGTTGACATGATCAATTCATTCACCTATAGTATGTAAAAACTGCATGAAACGAGGCCTATGAGGATGGATACTGAGAAAAAAGTGCTGGATACCTTTGTTAGATCGGGCAGACCTTTGAGTGCTAAAGAAGCATCCGAACTATCTGGACTGGAAAAGAAGGAAGTAGATAAGGCAATTAAGAAACTCAAGGATAGCGGGCAGCTGGAATCTCCCCAGAGATGTTATTACCAGGTCAAATGATGTATACCGGGGGAATTGACTGGCTGGAAAGAACATTGGTAATGGAGCAAGAGGTAGCCGGAATTGAATGATAATACACTTAGTTATGTAGTTGATCCACAGGACCATTATATTTACCTGCGGGACGTGTTAAAATCTCATATGCAAATATCCCATTCCCTGCTGACCAAGCTGAAGCTGCAGAATAAGATCCGGGTCAACGGTCAGGTCACCTTAACCAATTACCGGCTGCAGGCAGACGATCAGGTTACGGTAGATATAGACCTGGAGGAAGAGAACACCATTGAACCTGAAGACATCCCACTGGATATTGTCTATGAAGACATCGATTTGCTGGTGATCAATAAGCCGCCGGGCCTGGCAGTTCATCCGGTCAAAGGTATATTTGGAGGAACCCTGGCTAACGCTGTTACCTACTACTGGGGCCAGCAGGGTAGATCCATGCTGTTCCGGCCCATTAATCGCCTGGACAAGGATACTTCCGGTCTTATCCTCATCGGCAAGAGTCAATATGCTCACCAGGCCATCTTTCGCCAGCAGAAGCAAGGGACGGTCAGCCGGAAATATCAAGCACTGGTGGAAGGCATGATCCAGGAAGACAGTGGCTGTATCAATCTGCCTATTGCCCATCTGGATCCCCGCTTCTGTGCCAGAACCATCGATCTATCTGGCAAGCAGGCCATAACCAATTATCTGGTTTTAAATAGATATGAAGGATTCACCCTGCTCTCACTGACTTTAGGTACCGGCCGCACTCATCAGATAAGGGTACACCTTAGTCAAGCCGGGTATCCTATTTGCGGCGATGTTCTGTATGGAAGCCCCTCTCCTCTCATCAGCCGCCAGGCTCTGCATGCCGGCCAACTGGCTCTTAAGCAGCCGCGTACTGGAGCCCGGCTGCATTTCGAAACCCCGCTGCCGCCAGATATGGTTAGGTTATTGGAATACCTGAACAGTGCGGCTGGATAAGCTATGGTTGGGAATATCATTTTGTCGATATTATCAAAACAAGGGCCAGCTTCTTTATCTACCTGATAAGACTGCCCCTGCTTCTGCATTCACGATCATTATTATACGAATATCAATGTTCCAGTCGTTGGATGCGCTCATCTATATCCGGATGAGTTGCCAGCAGCTGCCGCAAGCCGATTTTTTTCTCGCCGCTGATTTTAAAAGTTGCTATAGCTTCCTGCCGGTTGTCCACCAAATTAATGGAGCCCTTAAGTGAACGGAGTGCATTAATCATCTTGGACTTTCCTACTAATGCTGCTCCGCCGCTGTCAGCTGCAAATTCCCGATGCCGCGAATAGGCCATGACCGCTATGCTGGCTAAAATGGACAGTAATATCTGAAATACCAGTATACTGAGAAAATGCACGATACCGCGCGCTTCTTCCCGTACAAAAGTCGATACAAAATATGCAATAATACGAGCCAGAAATACCACAAAAGTATTGACCACTCCCTGTAATAGAGTCATGGTTACCATATCCCCATTGGCAATGTGAGCTACTTCGTGAGCCAGAACGCCTTCTACCGCATCACTATTCATGCGATCCAGCAGTCCGCTGGAAACAGCCACCAGCGAATTGTTTCTAGAGGGGCCAGTAGCAAAGGCATTGACTTCCGCCGAAGGATATATACCTACTTCAGGAGTTTTTTGCAGGCCGGCCTTTTGGGCTAGATTGCCAACCATATTAATAAGCTGTCGTTCCTGGGAGCTAAGGCTGCCGCCAGGATTTATCACCTTTACATTCATCATTTGTTTGGCTATCCATTTGGACATAGCCAGGGAGATGAATGAACCACTGAATCCAATAATGGCCGCAAAAATAAACAAGCTGTAATAGTCGATGCCGTTGGCAGTAAGATAGCTGTTGACCCCTAAAACCGTAGACACAATACCAATAGTGGTTAATACCAGCAGGTTAACCAGCAAAAATACACCTATTCTTTTCATTTTTTGTTCTCCTCCCAACTAAAAAAATGGGCCCTACTCTAGTCTGCTGCTTACTTCCATCTGTTTCACTTAATAAAGCATCTCATCCCGTTCTTATTTTGGGAACCTGGCAGTTCACTTATGATCTTATAATGACATATTAGACAGCGTTTTTACTCTTTCGGATCACTTCTACTGGCATTTTTTGGCTATCTTTTATTTTCTTTTCATTGTATCATCCCGTTTTTGTGCAAACAAGAGAACCATCTCCTTCTTTGCTCCGCTCCTCAATTATCATATCTAAACTCATAGCTAAAACCTCGGTTTACAACTCAGGTAAAAGCAGCAATATATTATAAGAGATATTCTCTATTATCAATTATTTAAGGCTTATTTTAGTAATTATTTTGCAGCTTATAAACATCTTTCTAGAAATCTATTGCTAATAACGTTGCGTAATGTAATAAACTGTATTCACAGGATCTGTTAACAATCCAATAATCGTTTAATAATTGTCCTTTTAAATATACGGTTTATCTTAATAGAAGGTGAGATGGTTGCACATGTTATACTATACAAATCTGCTTGGTGCTGTTGTAACAATTATATTATATGTTTCCGCAATTCTTGTTTTTGTGGTGAGACTAATAGGCAAGTCTGAAATCGGTCACTGGTTCGGTTCGATAGAATTTTTGATGGCCATCCCTATGCTATATTTGCTTTTCAAGGCCCCAGAACTTAATCGACCTGCCCTATACTACATTCAGATAGGCCTGATGTTATCATGGTTAATTGCGGAAGCGTTCTTGGACTATTTTTATAAGGTGAATTTTCGTCAGGTAAGATGGATAGTAATTGTCTATATTACATTATTCTTTGCCGGCACAGGTGGAATGCTTGGTGTAGCTGCTAATGCTGGTCGAGGCTGGAGCATGATAACGATCATATTGTTTCTGGTAATGGCGGTACTGGCATTTGTTCAACGTGTGGTCACAGGTATGTAATGCTATCAAGAAGTTAACTGGCCGCTGGGGGCACTTTGAAGTGAACCTCAAGAAACAGAATGCTTTAAATCTTTTCGAATCTGGTAGCTTTCGAAAATCTATAGGCTATTAAATATATAACCAGGAAAATCGGGAATGAATAGTAGTGCTCCCACTGTTTTGAATTGTAATAAACCATCCATACAAAAATTGGTTGGACAATAAACGATCCTATGACCGAAAATATTATGGCCTTTAAGTAATGGTTGATTTCGGGCTTATACTGTAAAAAAGCCATGGTGATAACAGGTAATAGAGAGAAATCCCAGGGAATGAATGCTGGAGAAAACGGAACAACTGGATAATAATAGGACCATAAGCCAAACAGAATACCTAACACATCGAGCCACGAAGTTATTAGTATAACAAAAAGACCTGCATAGAGCAGACGATCTTTACTACCCTTTTTATGAAATTTGAACCATAGGATCCAGGGTATGAATGTAAAAGCTACTTCCAGCCACCATCTCCAACCATAAAGTACGTCCTTCAACCAGAGCGCAGTCATAATTTGGTCCGCTTGTTGTATTAAGCTGTAAGCCGCTTCCATTTGTTGTATATATTGAGAATCCATAGTCAGCCTCCATTCTCAATGCTTTTGGGAATATAAATGAGCAACTCCGGGGAACAAGAAATAACTTTTAGCTGACCCCTATAGCTGAATTTTCCCATAAAATACCTTCAACCATTTTTGCCTGGTCTTGATGGCAGTCAATGATAAGTACTACCTCGGATATTCTGTCACCTTTTTTATCGGTAATACTGCTTGCAGGGCTATTCTTGTAACGAATGATCCGGCTAGCAAAGCGATCCAAGGTATAGCCCAGGCCTGAACCAAACACTAAACCTATCAAGCCCCAGATGATGGGCCCCCAGTACCATAAATAGCCGAAAATGGCACCCATGATCAAGAAAAACGTGCCGCATGCAGCCATTCCATCAAAGAGACTGATTCCATCGGCCCGGTTTATGCTGTCAAATATTTTCTTCTCTTTGACCCGCAATTTCAGTGGGAAAGCAAAGATACTGTCTCTTGCAACGCCCTTCTGCTCCAGCTCGGAAATAGCCAGTTCTAAATGTAGGGAATATTCAAAGCTAGCTGCCAAATAAATCCTGGACCACCTCATCTCTTCTTAGCCTAAAATTAGGCCCCTGATAATTGTCTTTTAAGAATTTGGACTGGTCTATTTCGAACAACCGGTTGTATTCAACCGTATGAACATAAGAATCATAAACAGCAAAGCCGAATATAGATGGCAGGAAGAGTAACCATTGGGGATCAGTAATACCGGTTGACCGGGTCAAAGAACCTGCCGCTATATATATGATGGCAATGTATACTTTTGAATGGTAAGTAGCAATCGCCCAGAAGATTAGTACAGCGAATCCAGTTGTTAGTCTCTGAATATATAAATATCCTGCTCCCGGTAAAAATGCAGAGGTTACGATGGCAACCCAGGGATTCCTTTTATCAAGGTAGTTCATTGTTAAGGAATCCATTTTAAAGGGCATAATCGGGCTATTCTCCCGTTCGGCCAAAATGTTGAACTTATTTTGATCAACCGTTGTGCGGTAACTATCCCAAATAGCATAGGTGAATACTCCCAGATAAAGAAGAGCAAACCCGGGATCCAGAACTTGTTTGGCGAGACTGAAACGGCCGGTGAAGGAATACATAATCCCCAAGTTTATTCTTCCGCCCATGTTAAGAATCACCTCAAGCAGTATAAGTGAATATCCTTTTAATAGTCTTCCTAACATTAGATGTCCAAACCCGGGCAAAGCTGCTGACCACCAGGCAACCACCCAGGGATTCCTTGGATGGAGCGAATTGGTGGTCACTGGAGAGAGATACCCCTTGGGACGGCGCAGGTTTCTTATGGACTGAGTATTCTCGCTCAAATGCCATTTGCCTCCTCAACTCTTTCCAATTATTATCTCTCAATTAATAGCGTGATATGCAAAAACTCAGCGTGTAAGTTCAATGCCTTAACTCTCATAATCGATATGTATCATATTGCATTATGGCCATGAATGGCGATGAACAAGTTGTTAAGTTGGTGAATTCTAAAGAAAATTATCCCTGGTAATTAGATAGTTATTTTCATTCCGGTTGTTAAGCGATATTATGGTAACAATTAGTTAAACCTGACTCTTTTTGACTATCAGGAACGGAGATTTGGAAATGCTGGAATTGAAAGGGAAATATAGTACTGCACAAGTATTTACAGATAATATAGAATCAGAAGCAATTTCACAGATTATCGAATTATGTGATCAAGAGTTTGTTAAAGACTGCAGCGTTAGAATCATGCCCGATGTTCACGCCGGCAAAGGTTGTGTGATAGGATTTACTGCTGACCTGGGTGATAAGATAATACCCAACATTGTTGGTGTGGATATCGGCTGCGGAATGTTATGTGTCAAACTGTACGACATAGATATTGATCTAAGCGAATTAGATAATATAATCAATCGCTGTATACCTGCAGGATTTAATATTCATCCAGGAAAACAGGTGAACTTTCCAGAATTACAGGAATTATATTGTTACCGTGAATTAAAAGATACCAGGAGAATAATCAGGAGTATCGGTACTCTCGGCGGAGGAAACCATTTCATCGAATTAAATATTGATAAAATAGATAACAAATACCTGGTTATTCATTCTGGCAGCCGTAATCTTGGCAAACAGGTGGCAGATCACTATCAAAATCTGGCAGTAGAGCTATGCAGCGGAAAAGCTGATTATTATGAAAAAAGAGATACCTTGATTAAGGAGTATAAAAAGCAGGGAAAAAAGAAAGCCCTTCAAAGAACTCTACTTGATTTAAAACGAAATTATGAAGGCCTGCAGCCCGAAATCCCCAAACATCTATGTTACCTGACCGGTAAATATAGAGATAAGTATCTGCACGACATGAAAATCTGCCAGGAATATGCCGCTTTTAATAGAGAAACTATAGCCAATATAATTTTGAGCAAACTGCTTAACAAAAAGTTAGATGATTTTGAACACTTTGAGACCATTCACAATTATATAAATTTCAGAGACAACATTATCCGCAAAGGTAGTGTATCTGCATATCAAGATGAAGAATTGATAATACCGATCAATATGAGAGATGGATCTATTCTTGCTGTGGGCAAAGGCAGCTCTGATTGGAATTATTCTGCTCCTCATGGTGCCGGTAGATTGATGAGCAGAAGCAGAGCCAGGCAAATATTAAATTTAGAAGAATTCGAACAATCCATGCAGGGTATTTACACTAGTTCAGTATGTCCGTCTACCATTGATGAAGCACCTATGGCATACAAGCCCCTAGAAGAGATATTAAATAATATCAGTGACACGGTAAATATTATTGAAATGATAAAACCGGTTTATAATTTTAAAGCAAAGTAGATTATTCCGATCTATTCTAAGGCTTCCCTGCACGGCTCGGGTATGCCGCTTTGGCAGGGTACCTCCATCCCGGGCGCCAAAACCGGGAACATCATAACCGTGCTTAATACTTTGGAAAAAGACCCCCGTGGGGACGGTTCCAAAACCCTCAAAAATAGTACAAAAACGGCTTACATGAAAAAAGATGACAATGGGGAAACCGTCCCCCATTGTCATCTACTCATTATCAATGTTTATTGAAAAGCATCCTGGAAATTACCGCCCGGGGCGATACCGAATATTGCGTCAGTAACTTCTGCGTTACCTTCGATCAGCCATATTCCATCGATTTTACTCAATGTCATTGTGATCTGTGTCTCTACAGCGTTGTTTGCCGTTATCACTACAGTTACATTAGCCTCTTCACAATTCAGCATAACAGAGCTAACTATTTCCCAGCTGATATCTCCGATTGCATCGTTAATAGATTCAGCCATTTCAGGCAGCATATCTTCCTGATTGGGAGCTGCTTCATCTTCATAATAACAGTAAGCAAGTGATGAAAAGTAATCTGTCTCAGCAGCACTCAAGAATTGCTCAACAGTGGCGGTTATAGATAATGGTGCCGCATTGGAACACATAGTGATGGTCTGGGTTGCACCATTCCAGCCTACTTCTCCCCCGAAAGCTTCCCCAACAAAACGCAGGGGGGCCAGGGTTCTTCCATCAACTATCTTACCGGGCACATCCAGTTCATATACAACTCCGTTTATCGTAGGTTCAGTAGAGCCAATCGGCAAACACACCGTCGTATCCCCTCTGACTCCGATAGCAGTTCGAGTCTCCTGATCCCAGCTAACTTCAGCTCCCATTGCTTCGAATACCGCCCGGAGGGGAACCAGCGTACGTCCATCTTCTATGATGGGTGGTACGTCAAAGGTCAGTTCCTGTCCATCAAGTATCACTGTTGGAGCAGCAAGGGCTGAAGCACTGAATGCCATACAGAGCATAACTGCAAGAAAAATAGAAACTAATTTTTTCATAATCGTTCAACCTCCTTATTGTCTATGTTACCATATTTTGCATCTTTTGGGACACGCTATGATATCACCAATCATATCTTGCTGATTTCAATTTAAATTAATTTGAAACCACAATTGACAATTCCGAGAACTCAGTATGATTTGGTATTTGCCTTATCCCTAATTAATTACAATAATGTATCATCTGTACCCAGTTCCCACAGCCGACCGTATAGACATACAATAATCCAATACTCCAACTAAAAGCTTTTTTATAAATCAATTACCTTTTAGCGTGCTGACTGTGATAAAATATGAAAGTTGTGATAAAGTACAATTAATGGAGGAATACCAGAAATTATGATAAGTACCGATAATATTAGTCTATTATTCAGTGACCGTAAATTATTTGATAATGTAAATATAAAATTTACACCCGGGAACTGCTACGGAATCATAGGTGCCAATGGTGCCGGCAAATCAACATTTTTAAAGATTTTATCCGGAGAATTAGAACCCAGTTCGGGGGAGGTTCATGTCACACCCGGAGAGCGGCTGGCTGTCTTGAAACAGGATCATTTTCACTTTGATGAATTTGAAGTTTTAGAAACAGTAATTATGGGACATACCAGATTGTATGCCATTATGAAAGAAAAAGATTTATTATACGCCAAAGCTGATTTTTCGGAGGAAGATGGCATAAATGCCGCCAACCTGGAGGCCGAATATGCTGAACTTAATGGCTGGGAAGCAGATTCAGATGCTGCCACCATACTAACTGGATTGGGCATTGCTAAGGAGTCCCATAATATTTTGATGAAAGATCTAAGCGGTCCGGAAAAAGTAAGGGTTTTACTGGCCCAGGCCTTATTTGGAAAACCGGATATCCTGTTATTGGATGAACCTACCAATGATCTGGATATCAAATCAATAAAATGGTTGGAAGAATTCCTGCTTAATTTTGAAAACACTGTGATCGTAGTATCACATGACAGGCATTTTCTTAATAAAGTATGTACCCATATGGTAGATATTGATTTTGCCAAGGCTCAATTATATGTTGGCAATTACGATTTCTGGTACGAATCCAGCCAGTTGGCCCTGCAGATGGCTAAAGATCAAAACAAGAAAAAAGAAGATAAAATAAAGGAATTACAGGCATTTATAGCCCGCTTCAGCTCCAATGCATCGAAAGCTAAACAAGCTACTTCCCGTAAAAAGCAGCTGGAGAAATTAACTCTGGATGATATAAGACCGTCTTCCCGCAGATATCCCTATGTTGGCTTCACTCCCAATAGAGAAGCGGGCAATGACTTGTTAATGGTTGATGGATTATCAAAAACAATCGATGGTCAGAAGGTGTTGGATAATATCAGTTTCATGGTTAACAAAGGTGATAAGATCGCGTTGGTAGGATCGGATGGCCTGGCTAAAACAACCCTGTTTAAGATATTAATGGGCGAAATGGAAGCAGACAACGGCACCTTCAAGTGGGGTGTTACCACCTCTCAGGCTTATTTCCCCAATGATAACTCGGAATTCTTTAATGATTTAAAATTGAATCTGGTTGACTGGCTGAGGCAATTCTCAGAAGAAAAAGCTGAGAGTTTTATCAGAGGCTTTTTGGGAAGAATGCTCTTCTCCGGAGATGAAGCCCTCAAAGAAGCCCGGGTGCTCTCGGGGGGCGAAAGGGTTCGCTGTATGCTGTCCAAGATGATGCTGAGCGGAGCAAATGTTTTAATATTGGATGAACCTACTAATCATCTTGATCTAGAATCTATTACTGCGCTGAACAATGGTTTGATAAAATTCAATGGCACGGTTTTGTTCACCTCTCATGACCATCAGTTGGTACAGACTATTGCCAACAGAATCATGGAAATCACCCCGGACGGATTAATAGACAGACTGATAACCTATGATGAATATCTGCAGCAGCGGGATGATTTTGTGGTCTCAAAAGCATAGTCCCAGACACAGACCAGCTAACTGAAGTCAAGCAGTTTTAATAAATAGGTTAGTATCTTAAAATGGACGCAAAGCAGCACCTCGATCTTCGAGTAACTAACATATGCTATTAAGTATCAATCTAAGCAACCCGATATAGTCTTTGAGCAAATAGGGTCTTTTGTTCTTCTGGTGTTATCAGAACAAAGGGCCTCTGTCTTTTTAATATTGCAAAAACAATTTATTCATTATTGCGCCTAATGCCTGCTTTTTTGGTTTTGAAGTAATTTTTCCCTGGTAATAGTCATGAAGTACTGAATTAATACAACTGCCGTTAGGATTTTTCCTGATGGCTACGGTGGCTGCTATGTAAAGTGCCCTGCGAATGTAAGGTGACCCCCGTTTGGTTAATCTGTTTTTTGTTCCGGTGAAGTTACCGGATTGTCTGACTGATGGATCAATACCGCAGTAAGCCTTAAGCTGTTTGGCATTTTTAAATCGCTTAATGTCACCTATTTCAGCTGCGATTATAGGGGCCAGGTTTTCTCCGATACCTGGAATCGTTTTTAACAGGCCAACAGCAGGTATTGTGGCAGATAGCTTATCAATCTCCATATTTAATCGAGCAATTTCGCTGTCAATATGTATCAAATTACTGGCAAAGATACTGATGGAAATTGAAAATGCCGATAACTGCATAGCACTGGACCGGGCTTGCTCTGCGGCTTGTCGTAGCAGTTGGTACTTGCTCTCTGCGTAGCTGAGGCCTCTTCGAGAACTAGACGTGATCAGCTCCAGGATGTATTCCTTTTTGGCTGCCGTTAAATCAGCTGGATAAGGATACTGCCTTAGCAAATTCAGGCTGGTCTTAGAACCAACATTTGAGAATATCTTTGGGAAACCTGGCCAGGCCTGTTCCAACGCAGCGTGCAGTTCATTTCCTGGTAAAGAAGTGGATGAGGCGTGAGGAAAAATACCCGGTAGACTCGATCACGAGCTTGGGCTTTCCAAACGTCTCTTCTGCTTTTCTGAGTTTATTCAAGACGAAGGTTAAGCCCCTGGCATCATTGGCAGCCTGAAAAGGCCTACCGTAAGGTGTTCCGTCGGGTGCGAGAACCGCATAAAATGAAGATTCTTTAGCTACATCAATGCCGACAACTGGAAAGTTTATATCCATAAAAAACCTAAAATATTAACCGTACCTAAATTGTATGCTCTTAGGGGGTCACTTCAAACCGTCCCCGTGTCTGCACACTAGTTTCTCTTCCGGTTAATCGGCAACTGCTCCGGGAAAGCTACTCTTATGAATATTCCCGATTAGGGGGCGAACCGTTTGGCAAAGAAGTATGAAATATTCATAGAAATGGAACAACACCTGCTAAATGATGAAAAACCCTCCCAATATTTGAGGCACCTGGCTGGCAATAGATGGTTTTTGGAAACTTATCCATTTACTCTGCTGGGAGACTTAAGGAAAATCGAGCAATCCCCTGTTCACCATCCTGAAGGCAGCGTATGGAAGCATACCCTGCTGGTAGTCGATTTGGCCGCAGAAGGGAGACAGCTTAGTGAAAACCCCCGCATTTTCATGTGGTCAGCTCTCTTACATGATCTGGGTAAAGCCCATACGACCAGAATTCGCCGAGGTAAAATTACCGCTTATGACCATGACAAACATGGTGCTGTTCTAGCTGCAGCTTTTTTAAAGGAATTTACAGATGATGATGAATTCACAAGAAAAGTATCTCAGATGGTCAGATGGCATATGCAGATTCTTTTCGTAGTCAAACAGCTGCCTTTCGCTGATATTGATAATATGGTCCAAGAAGTATCCCCTAACGAAATCGCCCTGCTGTCCTTATGTGATCGGCTGGGCAGAGGTGATATGACTGAAAATACCAGGTTGACCGAATTGGAAAATACGAAATACTTCCTCCAAAAATGTCAGCGGCACCAAAGGGACACGGGGACAGGTTCCTTGTCCCACTTAAGAATATAGGGTGGGACAAGGAACCTGTCCCCGTGTCCCATGTTTTTCGTCTACAACAAAAAGACTCCCGCGGGAGTCTTTTAAAGAGAAAAAGCAGTTGTCCCACTTATTCTATCATCATCAATAATTCACCATTCTTAACCTGCTGGCCTTCTTCTACAATAATAGTAGCTATTTTTCCGTTCTGCTGAGCCGCGATATGCGTCTCCATTTTCATTGCTTCAATGATCATAAGACTCTGCCCGCTTTTTACTTGTTCCCCACTTTTAACCAGTATTTTGCTGACCGTTCCTGGAATGCTGGCACCAATCTCATTTTTGTTATCAGGATCAGCCATTAGCGTTGATTTAATAATTTCCCCGCTTTTGTACTGCTGGTCCATTATAATAATTTCTCGGGGGTTGCCATTGACCTCAAAGTCTACTTTCCGCACCCCTTCTTTACTCACTTTTCCGATTTCTATGAGTTTGACGATAAATATTTTTCCTTCCTCAACTTCAACTTCACAGACTTCACCCTCCCCGATGCCATCGAAAAAGACCGAGCTGTTCATTTTGCTTAAATCACCATAGGTTTTTTTATAGCTTAAATATTCTCCAAAAACCTTGGGATACAGGGCATAACTTAGAATTTCCCTCCCAGATGCTTCCAGGTTGTATTTTTCCTCCAGGAGCTTATGAATCGCTTCAAAGTCCACCGGTTCCAATAATTCTCCGGGACGGCTGGTGATAGGCTTTTTATCCTTCAATATTACATTTTGTAGTTCTACCGGGAATCCCCCCACCGGCTGCCCCATCATTCCTTCAAAATAGGACACGGCAGAATCAGGAAAAGCTAAGTCTTTCCCTTTTTCTACTATGTTTTCCGGAGTCAAATCATTCCGGACCATGAATATGGCCAGGTCCCCCACCAGTTTTGATGAAGGAGTGACTTTTACGATGTCTCCCAGCATCTCATTGACAGTTTTATACATCTCCTTGACTTCTTTGAATTTGTGTCCCAATCCAAAGCTTCCCACCTGTGGTTTTAAATTAGAATACTGCCCGCCGGGGATTTCATATTTATAAACTTCAGCCGTTCCTGATTTAAGGCCGGATTCAAACTGGCTGTATATAGGCCTGATGTCGTTCCAATAATCAGATATCTCCTGAATATCATCCAGGTTGATCTTGGTATCACGCGTAGTGTTTTCCAGGGCTGCAACTACCGAGTTAAGCGCCGGCTGACTGGTCAGGCCGGACATACTGTTAAAGGCGGTATCTACGATATCTACTCCGGCCTCTGCCGCCATAAGCAGGGTTGCAACTCCATTACCGCTGGTATCATGGGTATGCAGATGAATGGGGATGGACACCTCGTTTTTTAATGCTCTTATCAATTTATCTGCGGCATAGGGTTTCAACAGTCCTGACATGTCTTTGATGCCCAGGATATGGGCACCCGTTTTCTCAATTTCCTTAGCGGTTTCAACATAATATTTCAATGAGTATTTGTCTTTACTCTCATCCAGGATATCGCCGGTATAGCAGATACAGGCCTCAGCAATTTTACCGGTTTTCAGTGTTTCATCAATGGCTGTTTCCATCCCTTTCAACCAGTTCAGGGAGTCAAAAATACGGAATATATCAATGCCTGCCTGCGCCGATTCTCTGATGAATTCTCTTACTACATTATCAGGGTAATTAGTATAACCAACCGCATTGGCACCCCGGATAAGCATCTGGAACATTACATTAGGGATTTTTTCGCGGAGTTCAACCAGTCTTTGCCAGGGGCATTCTTTTAAAAAACGGTAAGCCACATCAAAGGTGGCACCACCCCACATCTCCAGGGAAAATAAGTCCTTCCCTAAATATGCGGTTGCCTCAGCAATCCTTAACATATCCACCGTTCTAACCCGGGTGGCCATCAATGACTGGTGAGCATCACGCATAGTTGTATCCGTCAACAGGAGCCGGTTTTGAGCTTTGATCCAATCCACTACCCCCTGGGGACCTTTCTTATCCAAAATCTGTTTGCTTCCGGACAGCCTGGCATTACCTGCAATCCGGGGAACCCTGGGCACATCATAATCATGCTTAACGCCCTTGCTTTCATTTACCACTTTTTCCCCAATAAATTTCAGAATTGCGGCTTCATGATCTTCTCGTGGGGTTATATCAAAAAGTTTAGGGGTGGAATCAATAAATCCCGTGTCACAATCACCCTTGATAAATGTAGGATGAGAAAGAACATTGAGCAAAAAGGCTTCATTAGTCTGAACACCGTTAATTGTAGTTTCCCTGATTGAACGCTTGCACTTATTGATGGCATCTTCAAAAGTCCTGGACCAGGCTATGATTTTAACCAGCAGACTGTCGTAGTAGGGGCTGATTATCGATCCTGTATATCCGTTGCCTCCATCCAGTCTGATACCGAAACCAGACCCGGTCCTATATACATCGATTTTCCCGGTATCCGGGGCGAAGTTATTGGTGGGGTCTTCCGTTGTTACTCTACACTGCACGGCATAGCCTCTGGCTTTAATGGATCTTTGACCAGGTATACCTATTTCTTTCGATCTTAATTTATGACCCTGGGCAATCAGGATTTGGCTTTGAACAATATCGATACCAGTCACCATTTCGGTCACCGTATGTTCAACCTGAATCCTGGGATTCATTTCTATGAAGTAATGGTTCCCCTCCCGATCTAGCAGAAATTCAACTGTACCGGCACTTCTATAGTTAACCGATCTGGCAATTTTAACGGCATCCGAGCAAATGGCCTGTCTTTTTTCTTCTGAAAGAGATAGAGCTGGGGTAAATTCGATTACTTTTTGATGGCGTCTTTGAATAGAGCAATCTCTTTCGTATAAATGAACAATATTGCCGTAATTATCCCCCAGAATTTGTACCTCAATGTGTTTGGGATTTTCCAGGTATTTTTCAATAAAAATATCATCGATCCCGAAGGCTTTGCTGGCTTCATTCCTGGCGCTGTGAAATTCCTGCAGCAATTCAGCTTCACGCCTTACAATTCTCATGCCGCGCCCCCCGCCTCCTGCTGAAGCCTTGAGCATAATAGGGTAACCGCATTGCTTGGCGTACTTAATAGCCTCTTTATCTGATTTAATAGGTTTCTCAATACCCGGGATAGTGGGGACGCCGACTCCCTGGGCCACTAATTTTGATTTGATCTTATCACCCAGTTGATCCATCATCTCCGGAGTGGGACCAATAAATTCGATTCCGAACTCTATACACTTCTCGGCAAACTCAGCATTCTCGGCCAGGAATCCATAGCCCGGATGAATAGCGTCGACACCCTTTTTAATGGCCAGGTTGATTATCTCTTCTATATTCAAGTAGGCTTCAACAGGACCTTTATTATTGCCGATCAAGTATGACTCGTCGGACTTGGTTCTGAATAAGGCCAATTTATCTTCTTTGGAATAAATGGTAACGGTCCGAATTCCCAATTCTTGACATGCTCTGATTATCCTTATGGCAATTTCGCCTCGATTGGCAATTAGTACTTTCTTGAAATTTCTCACTATAATCCCGCCTCGTATATAATTTCGCATTACAAATATAAGCTATATTATACTCCTTCTTTATTCCTAATCCACTCCTACTTCAATTAGATAAGGAACCTGGCCCCCTGTCGCAGATGAAGGATAGCATTATTTTACGTTCATTTTATCTATATATTGAACTGCAAATTTTACTGCTCTTTTGGTTAGATCTTCACAGAGATGAGGCGGATTCTCAGGTTTAAAGCCCACTGGTCTTAGCGCACTGCAGCTCAAGCTATTAAATTTTTTATTAAATTCATCTGCAAACACATAACATTTTTTTATAATTTCCTGGTACTTGATGTTGTTTAGTCTCCCATATATCCCCAAAAACATAAGTGTTCCTTCAACCAGCCCACATTGCGCACCGTACTGCCCTGCACCATGCATTGCAAGTGCTGCATCTAATGCTTGTTGGTGTAATTCCACGTTATGTATCTCACCTAATATCTTAATCATTGTGGTTGCGCAATTATAATCATTATCCCAGTAATACTTATGTACTCTGTCATCTATCGTTTTTTTCACATTTTCTATGTAATTTCCTCCTGATGCAATTTTCTTAATTACTGGCTTCGATTATCAACCAAATTATATATCTATAGTAATAGGATCACAATCACTTGATGTTACCTTCCATTCCTCTTCTTCCGGATCAAATTCAGTCATTTTATCTATTAATATTTTCATATACTTACCATGTCCTGATACTGCAATCTTTCCATTTGCCAGCAGTATTTCTCCTGTACCTTCAAATAATCTGCTGGTATCTCTGGTTATCCGGGCTACAACTCTCAACTCCTGGTCCAGTGGAACCGGCTGTCTATATTTAAGGTCCAAATCTACAGTTACCCCAAACATATTTTCATCCTTGATCATAATCGCTCGTCCGATTGTCTCATCTAATATTGCTGCTGCTATTCCTCCATGCAGTCTGCCCGGATAACTTTGATGTTCCTCCAGTGGGTTGAACACCGCAACAAGTTCATCGTTTTCTAATTCATAAAAAGAAGCTTTAAGTCCGAATTCATTTTTCAATCCGCAGACCAGACATGTTTTACTATTCTGCTGCTTTTTTCTAACCTTATATTCCATTATATATCTCCTTCAATTCACTACTTCCTTCAGACAATATTAGTTACAAATCTTACTATAAAACTTCTAACTAATATTGTTCGAAATCACTGTCCTAAGTCAAGGGTTTCGCTCTCAAGCCATTAACATCTCTGACTATATAAGATATTGTCATTATTGTGAAGGTTCAAGAAGTAAGTACCTAAACCCTGATGCAAAGCTCGCCGGGAACTATAACCATCCAGTGACTAATTGCTATATGATCCGTATGGGAAGTATAATGATAACATTGTAGTTGAATTTGAACATCTATACTACATAGAGAGGAGAGCTTATAATGGGAGCAGATAATACGAGCCATTTTATCCAGTTATCAAAAGATGTGCCCTTACATACCTTCCTGGGTATTGAGTTAGGCGAGCATAATGAAGGATATGGGGAATTGCGTGTTCCTATCAAGGAAAACTTGATAAATGCTGCAGGAGCTGTACACGGGGGTATTTATTATATACTGTGTGATGTAGCTGCAACTTTTGCTTTTAGCACTGTGGTAGATGAAAATACCTTTTATGCTACCCACGATATTAATGTTTCAGTTTTAAGGCCGGCCTTTTCTGGTGAGCTGATTGCCCGCGCCAATGTTATCAAAGCAGGAAAAAGAATAGGTTTCGTCGAGTGTAAAATTTTCGATGCGGATAACAATATGCTGGCGGCAGGCCGGATAACCAAAACTATACTGCCTGCACCAGATACCCTGCAGCTCTAACTGTTTTAACAGAGTATTCAGCAAGGCAACTGACCATTAAACTGCAAATATAAAAGTATACCCTCATTTAAGTTATATTGTGTCTTACACGTCAACTCTGCTAAATGAGGGTATCTATTTCTTCATATAATATCGGTATAAAGAATATCTATTAGACGCTGATCACGCCCCGGCTGCTCCATGAAAATGTTTAGAATATAGTGTAGCCGCCATCGATCTGGTAGGCTGCTCCGTGAATAAATTCAGAATCATCGGAAGCCAGGAATAGTGCCAACCGGGCTACATCTTCTGGCTTTCCGGCTTTGCCTGCCGGGCAGGCCCTTAACTTCATACTTACTGGATGATCGGGCATGGTCAGAACTCGTTCAATCATCGGAGTCTCTATGGGCCCGGGCAAAATTGCATTTACCCTGATACCATAAGCCCCATACATAAATGATAACTGCCTGGTAAAACCCAGCAGGCCATGTTTGGCAGTTGTATAGATCAACCCACCTCTACCCGCAGCCAGCGAAGCCATAGAAGCGATGTTTATTATATTGCCTTTACCAGTTTTAAGCATTGCTGGTATCACTGTTCTGCTTACCAGGAATGGCCCGGTAAGATTGATATCCATAACCTGCTGCCATTCTTCGGTACTTATCTCAGTTATGGCGGCAAGACCTCCTCCAACACCAGCATTGTTAACTAAAATGTCAATCTTTCCGAAATTCGATAAGCTTTGACTTACCAGCTGATCTATGTCATTCTCCTTGGATACATCAGCCCTTATAAAGACAGCCTCGTTACCTTCATTTTTAATCAATTCAACGGTTTCTTCTCCGCTTTCCTGGACAAAATCTGAAACAACTACCCGGGCACCTTCTCGAGCATATTCACGAGCAATCGCACGTCCAATCCCACTGCCTGCGCCGGTAATTATTGCAACTCGCTCAGATAATCTCATTATTTTCCCTCCTTTTTTGATCGCTTTTCATAGAGCTTACACTCTATTCATAATGGCGATAAAATACTGCTAGTATCCTTTATACTGTGGAGTTCGCTTCTGCATCATGGCCATGTTGGTCTCTTTGAAGTCTTCACTCAGAGCACCCAGACAGAGGTAATCTCCTTCGATTTGGAAATAAGTATCCATAGTATAATCGTGCAGACGATTTGAAATCTGCTTGATGTGGTTGACTCCAACCGGGGATTTGGATGCAATTTTGCTGGCAAGTGCATATGCTTCATCATAGGCTTTATCAGCAGCAGCAGTCTTATAGACCATCCCCATCTCCAATGCCTCCTGGGCACCTACTGGTTCCCCGCACATAGCAATTGCTTTGGCCTTCATGGGTCCAACCAGCCTCTGCAATGCCCATAAGCCACCAGTATCAGGGCTCAAAGCAAAATCAACAAAAACCTGATGGAAGTAAGCTTTTTCTGAGGCGATAACAATATCACTGGAGAGCAACATATTGCAGCCGCCGCCTATACATCCACCTTCGGCCAGACCTATGATGGGTTTGGACATGGTGTACATTTTCTTTATAAGTTTTGCAATTTCATTCATAACCTGCCGGCCATCCCGTAGATTGCTGGCAAGTTTGCTTTTTATTATCTCTATGTCCCCCGGGCCAAAGGATACATCTCCGCTGCCTCTGAGGATTATAACGCGTATGTCATTATCCCATTGAGCATCATCCAGCGCTGTTCCCAATTCGTCTATCAACTGTTCGTTAAGTCTGTTGATATTCTCCGGACAATCCAGGGTTATAATAGCTATCTGTTTGTCTTTCTCAACTTTTACAACATGGTCATATTTTTTTTCATATGGGTACATTGATGATCACTCCTTTTTTACCTTATACTGATCTGTGAACGCCAGAGGGTTCATATGCAGATCTGCCTTATAATCAGAACAGGTCTTCTCCTTCAGCAGCACCTGTGATAACTGCTGCTTTTCCCTTATAGTCTTTCTTATTATGTGCCCCTTCTTCCAGACTCACGTGCAGCTAGTTTGTTTTTACATTAAATCATGTTGTTCTTAATTAGAGTCGCGATATTATCAGTAAGAGATTCAACCGATGCTCCTCCTATAGCCAAAACCTTGGCATCACGCCAGAACCTCTCCACTCCAGTATCAACTATAGTACCTACTCCGCCAAACAGCTGTATGGCTTCTCTGCCAACATATTCAGATACTTCAGCACCTTTACATTTAAGCATACGTCCGGATGCCAGGCAAAGGTCCCCCTGATCTTTCATGGCATAAGTGCTGTAGACCAGGGCCCTGAGAGATTCAATCTCTGTATACATTTTAACCAGCTTGTGCCTGGTAACCTGGAACCTGTCAAACATGGATTGACCACATTGAACTCTATCCAGGCTGTACTTAAAAGCCATTTCGTAGGCTCCTTCTGCAATACCCAATCCAACCGGTCCACAACTTAAAAACTCATCTGTAGCACTTACGAACATCGCCTGCAAACATCCGCCCAATGGTCCCAGCAGGTTTTCTTTGGGAATACGACAATTTTTAAAAGATATACTGCCAGTTGCGGAACCATGCCAGCCCAGCTTATGTTCTGGTATTCCTACATCAAACCCGGGTGTACCTGCCTCTATTATAAAGGCACTCATACCTGCCCTGTCAGCAGGGGTCAACTGTTCCGAGGTAAGCGCAAGAACTATATAAACATCGGCAACCCCGATGTTGCTTATTAAGACCTTACCACCGTTTATTACCCATTCCTCGCCTTCGAGTACTGCACGGGTAGTGTGTTCAGGATAATTTGCCCCGCCTGACGCTTCAGTGTTCCCACAGGCCATAATAATGTCACCACTCACAGCGGGTACCAGGTATTTTTTCTTTTGCTCGGGAGTACCCAGCATATTTAGCAGGCCTCCTGCCAGTAGGCTGTGAGCTCCCATAGCTACTGTAAGTACTGGCAGGCTCTTGGCAATTTCTTCCAGTATTAAAGCCAGCGTAGTATGATCTCCACCCAGTCCGCCAAATTCTTCAGATATCGTAATACCTAGAAAACCCAATTCACCTGCTCTCTTAAACAGTTCCATCGGGAATCTACTGGTCTTATCTATCTCCATTGCTGCAGGTTTTACCTCTTTTTCTACAAAATCCCGGGCTACATTGAGCATGAGCTGTCTATCTTCATTGATGTACCACATAATTAAAACCTCCTCTAAATTTTTATCCAGGTGTTCTTACGGTGATTTTTCAGTTCCAGAACATCCCTCCTCCTGTACCAGGCTGATCGCTGTATTGAATCAACATCTTATCTAGCCATACCTGAAACTAACCCCAAAGCTACCCCGGGGATATTCCCACCTGACTATGCCCTGGGTTTTACACATGACCCGACAGGTACCACATTCCAGGCATCCAGCATAATCAAAGCTTATTTCTCCGTTCTGATCCAGCTTATATAGTACAGCCGGACATACATACAGGCAGGGCTTTTCTATGCACTTTTTACAGATTTCTCTATCCAGGACTATATGGGGTTCTTCTTCATCCACATTAAATCGGTTCCGGCTTAGAAGTTGAGGCGCTTCCATTCTTTCTATGCTCATAGTGATTTAACCCCCTTTAAGCCGAATTTTATTAACTGCCACATAGACAGTCCGTTTTCCTTGATAAGTCTCATCACATCTTTTTTAATACTCCCAGGTACTCCTCCATCTACTGTAAATAAGTTATTGAATACATCATTAGCCAGATTGGGCATCTTGTCATAAAGCCCTGGTGTCTCCAGGACATCGAAAAAGCCATCAGCTGCTTTCATGGCGGGGATAATTTTAATCTCATCGAGTTCTTTTAAATATTGCGGTCCTACTTCAGCAGTGTTTTCAGCATCTATTATCGCCCTGGCAGCTGCAATACCCGATAACATGGCCAGGTCAATTCCCCGAATAGAATACCCGGTATTTATAACAAATCCTGCTGCGTCTCCTACCATTAGAAAACCTTCTCTATATATCTTTCGGGGTATACCACGGTACCCTGCTTCACTAACCAGGTGGGCACCATACTCTACAGTTAGTCCTCCTTGAAGCAAAGGATGTATAGATGGATGCATTTTAAAATCCTGGAATATTTCATGGATGGTTTTACCTCTTTCAGCAGCCTTTGCCGGCATAAATACACAGCCTAAAGATATGCTGTCCTGGTTGGTATATAAGAAGCCTCCCCCATGTATCCCTTCTGTACATCCCAATATCATACGGGCCGCTCCTTCTCCTTCTTTCAGGTTAAAACGTTCTTCTATGGTCCTGGCAGGAAGCTCTATTACCTCTTTAACACCAACTCCAACTGTATGTGCCTCTATATCTTTAATCAAACCAGCCTTCTGGGCCATGAAGGAGTTTACCCCGTCGGCTGCCACTACTACATCAGCATACATCTCATCTTCCCCGGCCCTGACTCCCACTATTTTTCCATCCCGTTCGATAAGCTCTTCCACTCTTATCCCGCAGGCCAGCATGGCCCCCATTTCTTCAGCTTTTTCCGCCAGCCATTCATCAAAATTAGCTCGCAGTATAGTGTATGACATTGGGGCTTCTCCCCCGGTATTGAAGCCCGGCTCATGGTAGTCTATACTTATTGATCTATCTCCACTCAACAGCATTATCTGCTCATGGGTCACTTTCCTCTCCAGGGCTGCTTCCTCATAGAGCCCGGAATCCAGCATCTCTAGGGCGTAGGTATAAAACCTGCCCCCGGTTACATTTTTGCTGCCCGGGGTATCGCCCCGTTCTATCATCAACACGGACTTGCCCTCTCGGGCCAGGGTATATGCACAAGAACTCCCAGCCGGTCCCGCTCCAATAATTATCACGTCAAATTTTTCTTCTTCACTCATGGTATTATCACTCCTTCGCAGTTTTTGGGTTCATCCTCAGGCATTTTTCAAAGCCTCTGTCAGGAGTGGGATGATTTCATACATATTTCCTACTATACCGTAATCTGCAGCCCTGAATATTGGGGCTTTCTCGTTGAGGTCAACGGCAACAATTACTTTGGAGTCTCTAATGCCTACCACATGCTGCACCTGACCAGATACTCCCATGGATATATACAGCTTTGGTTTTATCACCGCACCGGATATACCAATATACCGCTCTACTGGCAGCCATTTACGTTCTTCTGCTATTCCTCTGGTACAGCCTATTTCTGCTCCCAGTACATCTGCCAGACCCTGGGCCAGCTGCAGATCTTCTTTTTTATCAAGTCCCTGTCCTACACATATTACTGTATCTACTGCAGTAATATCGGTTCCTTCTCTCAGCACCGGGGCAGTTTCTATCAGTCTAACTCTGCTATCCGCCTCAACATCTATGGTAATTATCTCAACAGTTTCTCCTCCCACAGCTGCTTCAAATTTACCAGCCGGTACAGTCACAACACATAAACCTTTGAGTTCTTCACTCTGTATCACTGTGCCACCGTACATCATTCTCTGGCTTATAACTGTCCCTTCTCTATAGCTTAAAGATGATACATCACTTACCATGCCGCAGTCTAAATAACCTGCTGTTCTGGCAGCAATATCTCTTCCCCTTGCTGTTGCTCCTACTGCAAAGAGGTCTGCATCCTGCTTTTTGAGTAACTCAGCTACAGCTTTACCATAATTTTCCGGTACCTGACTGCTGCCTTTAAGAACATAAATCTTTTCTGCGCCAAAGTCCTTAATTGCTTCAGCATCTTCCTGTTTAAAGGTTATAACACAGGCTTCTTTTTCGCTTTCTTTGGCGAAATTTATCAGTTCAGCAACTATGTCCTTTTTGTCACTGTATATATAAATACCTGCCATTAGAGAACACCTTCCTTTCTCAAATATGCAGCCAGTTCTTTCACTTTATCTGCTGCTTCTCCTTCACTCAGAATGATGTTCTTACGGTTCATTAGATAGCCCTTGATCTCGGTGACATCTGTTTTGGGGCTGAAGTCGATTCCCAGTTCTTCTGCTTTTATTTCTGTTACCGGTTTCTTCCCTGCTGCCAGTACAGCTTTCAATCCAGGTATTGGCGCATCGTTTATTTCCGGCAGTACTGATACTACAGCTGGCAGGTCTACTTTAACCGTCTGCAGGCAGTCATCCAGCTTTCTTACCGCAGTTAAGGTACTGCCTTCAATATCCAGTTTGCTAACCGATGTTACAACCGGCCAATCAAGGATTGCTCCAATCCGGGGTGCCGTTTGTCGGGCATAGGTATCACTGGCACCTTCGGCGCAAAATACCAGGCTTACATCACTAATCTTTTGGATCGCTGCAGCCAGGGCTTTAGCAGTTACCGCAGCATCAGCCTTAGCTGCTTCCCCGGTACTTATCCAGCATCCTTCTGCCGGGCCTCTTGATAGGGCATCTTTTAGAGACAGTCTGGTTTCAGGACCACCAAAGGTTAATCCCAAAGATTTTCCGCCCAGGATATTTGCCGCCTGAACTGCTGCTTCAATAGCGTTCTTATCATAGTCGCTTATTTTACCTTTAGATTTTTTGGTATCAATAGATAAATCTGGATTAATCCTGATATCTGCTTCATCTACTACCCACTTGTAGCAGGCAATAATATATGACATATAAATTTACCTCCTTTTTGTCATCCGGGGAAAGGTTATATCCGTAATAAAACGCCGCCAAACCTCAGAATCTGCATTTTAATTAATGCCTCAACTGGTGTTTCAAACGTTTGTTGGCCTCCCTTCCAATGCTTACTGCCAGTCTAAATAGCAAATATCATGCCAACCAAGATGTCCCCAAATTTGCGGTTTGGTAAGAAGATAGTATTCAACGCAGGATAACAGAAATCATACATATATCTGTAAATAGAGTTGTATTGCATAATAGAGGTGTAACATAAATCATACAAAAGTCCGGTACCATTTTACACTGTTGATCAATGGTTATATGAAAGTACAGCTATTAATGTCTGAGAACAGATTAGAATTAAGGAAAGATGTTCATAAAACCTTTGTTACAAAAATTATTATGAAAATATGGCTCCTGGACATGTGCTGGCCGAGAGCTTATTCTTTTCGCAGGAGATGTCAGACTTATAATGAGGAGGAAGCAAGATTAGTTTTTATAAAATAAAAAATGGGAGAATCATTCTCCCATTAATAAGACAATATCAGCTGATTAAATTCTGATAAATACTCATGATACGAACACGTATCGGTCTATATTCAGTGCTTTCATTTTTCTATACAATGTCTGTCGGGTCATGCCAAGAGCTTTGGCAGTCTGGGTTATATTCCCTCGATAAACCCTGAGACAATTTTCTATGGCTTCCTTTTTAACCTTATCTATATTTTTTTCTATTTCCATCCTGCTGCTTACTTCTCCAGTCGAATTGACAGGCAGATTATCAAATATCAGCTCTTTACCTTCACGCATTATGAAGGCCCGTTCGACAGTATTTTCCAACTCCCTGGCATTTCCAGGCCAATCATAATCAATTAAAGCTGTCATGATTTGTTTGCTTATTTCCAGCGGCGCTATGCCATTTTGATCACACTGCTTTTCCAGCAGGTAATTGGCTATAAAAGGAATATCCCCTTTTCGCTTTCTCAGCGGAGGTATTTGAATATTTATAACATTTAAACGATAGTACAAATCTTCTCTAAAATTCCCTTTTTCTACTTCATTTTTTAAATTACGATTAGTAGCAGCTATTATCCTCACATCGATTTTTTGGGGAATATGTCCACCAACCCGGGTAATCTTTTTGTCCTGAAGAAAACGCAGCAGACTTACCTGCATATCCACCGGCATCTCGCCAATTTCGTCCAAAAATACCGTACCTCCATCAGCAAGTTCAAATTTACCTGGGCTTCCTCTTTTCTTAGCTCCAGTAAAGGCTCCTTCTTCATAACCAAATAATTCACTCTGAATCAGTTCCGATGGGATTCCTCCACAATTTATACTAATAAACATTCCTTTCCTCTGGCTTTCACGATGAATAGCCTCGGCAAATAACTCTTTTCCGGTTCCACTTTCGCCTTCTATTAATATAGTTGATGAAGACTTTGCAGCCTGCCTGGCCAGTGTTTTAATTCGGATGATATCAGGGTCATTTCCAATAATTTTATCAAAACTACAGTATGTACTATTTAGTACACCGGAAGATAGCTCAGCTGTATGAACACTATCCTTATTTTTATTAAATAATATAACCATTTGTTTACCATACGGAGTATTGATCAGCTGTTTGTCAATTATATTGCACGGTATATTTTTACCCCCAACTTGTATGTGAAACTCAGTATCCAGATCTGCACTATAAAGACTGCCCAGGTTATCTATCGGCTTACGGGAGGTTACTAAATGGTTTATATGCATTCCTTTTAGCAAATTTTTAATATCGATTTTAAGTAAATTCAAACATTGATCATTAACATTTACTATTCTGGCATTTTCATCTAGTAGGACCACGCATTCTGGTATAACATTCATAAAAGAGCGGGTATATTGATCTATCATTAGATAATATTTATATCTTTGCTGCACTAACTGTGCCGCCAGGTAAAGTATGTTTGACGCTTCAACGCTAATTGGCGCACGGTCACTCACACCTATATAAAATTGTATTTCATCTTGTTCATTAAATATTGGCACTAATTGTGAACGTATACCATTATCGTAATTTACCTCCAAAATATTACCAAGTTCCAATAAACGCTTTAGTTTATCATTTTTATTTGTTATGTCTGCAGCCGGACAGCAATAACCAACAATATCCTCTGAGGGGCAGGAAATAATTACACCATTAGTGTCCGTAACTATCATATTTACACCTTTTTTAAAGTACAGTGAAGCATCTTTAACTAGAGGATCTACTAACGAAATGGTATTATAAAACTCAGCCAGCCGGTCTTTCAGGTCATCTTCCTTTATCCGGCGATCACAGAAATTAACATTGACTGCAAGTTTATTTTTCATCAACTTTTCTTCAGTTTCAATCCTGAGCTCATCGGGAATTAAGCTATGGCTTTTCATTCCATCCCACAAGGTCTCCAATCTATCATGAGATAATATTGTCATTTCCGATGCCCACCTCACTTTGTCTGCTGCACACTTTGTATCTTCTTATCTTAATACTACAATAGTACATAATAAATGTCTATTCTTGTATTAATGAGGGTTGATACCCCGAATTACAGGAAACAAAAAGAACGTCAGACTGTTTCCTATTGGCCATATCGTTCCGAGAACTGGTCTATGATTCTAAGCAGATCAGGATCCAGCAGTAATCGGGCCTGACTCACAATGTGCCGGGGAATATCTTTATAGAAGGCCTGGGCAATCCCTCCTGCAATACAGGCCATAGTATCGCTATCGCCCCCTAATGAAATAGCCTGGCGAATGGCATCCTCGTAGTTAAGAGACTCCAAAAAGGCAATGATGGCCTCTGGCACTGACCCCTGGCAGCTTACATCAAAGCCATAATCCGGCCGGATCTCATCCAGGGTTCTGCTCAGGTCATAAGCGAAGCGGCTTTCGATCTGCTTCTTTATTTCCATCTTATTGTTACCCTGCCGGGCCAGCAAAATGGCCAGAGCTGCGGCCTGTGCTCCCTTGATTCCTTCTGGATGGTTATGGGTTACCTCGGCAGTCCGGGCTGCTTCAAGCAATACCTCATCTGTGCTGTCAAATGCAAAACCTACTGGACTGACCCGCATGGCTGAACCATTACCATAACTGCCATAGGGAAGAAGGTCCCTACCTTTCAGCCACCCCTTAAAAGACCTTCCATAGCCAGCCCTGGGATACTTCCTGCCATATTCCCAGATGGTGCGGGCATAGTCTTTTTGGTACAAGACAGCATCAGCAACTGCCACTGTAAGTACTGTATCATCAGTAAATCTTGAATCAGGAGAAAAAAGAGGAAAGGCTGTAGTTTTTGTCGGGCTCCATTCATAAACCGACCCGATAATATCTCCAATAATTGCACCCAGCATTATAGTCCTTCCCTTCGATGCTTGTATATTAATTCTACTCCATTATTATGTGGGACACGGGGACAGGTCCCTTGTCCCGCTTCATTACTTATTGGGACAAGGGACCTGTCCCCGTGTCCCACCTCATATTCTATCAATTACACTTTTCGAAATTCCCGTTAATCTTGCTATTTGCCTTATGTTAACACCATTTATATTCTTAATCTTCTTTATAACTTGATCTCGCTGGCCTTTTTCAAGCCTGGTTATTTCACTTAAATTAACAAAACCTAGCTCATTTAGAAATTCAATAACCTCTTGATCAGATAAATTAAGTTTTGCAGCATATTCCATACATTGATCGTCATTGTTTTCATTATTATACGATTTAAATAAATCTACTGCTTTGTTTCTATCCGTTGAAAACATATCTAGAGCGAAATCTACATCAGTCATTATAGGAGTATCCAAATATTCTGTGTAACTGCTCCATCGGTATTTCTCTATATCCTTAGTTATTCCTGCTTTCGCGGGGTTTGCGGTGATATTTTTTATTATACCAGAATACATAGCTGCTGCTTATTCTCTTGATGGCCTGGGATATAGATTCCTCGGTCTCCCTGAGCAATAAATGAATATGATTACTCATAAGACAGTAAGCATACACCTGGTACTTGCTTATCGGTTTATAATAATGAATAGTCTCAATGATTCTTCTGCAATCATATTCATCCTCAAATACCTTCTGTCCATTTACCCCCCGTAGCATCAAATGATATATACCACTGTTGCTTTTCCTGCGAGCCTGCCTTGACATGTTATCACCTCAACACTAATAAACTGATTAGCTGCACAAAGATACAATATAATCCTCGGTATGGCTTTTCGCTATCATAAATTCTTCTGCGTCAATATTGTAAATTCCTGTTAATTAATGCATTTTTTAGTATATGATTGGAGTTTATTTCTCGAAAATAGTGTGCAAAAATGTCATCAAGCAGGGACCAAAAAAGTGGGACAAGGGACCTGTCCCCGTGTCCCAGCGGAGCTATGATATGCAGATTACATTGTTTCGGGCAGGTGATTGGTTAGCCTGCCACACATATTACACCGTTCTTTGGTGTGATTCGAGCTCACTACTCGTTACAATATGTGTCATTTTGTTTATCCATACTAAGCGGTATGAAGGATGGGATAGTCTCTATTGATATCGATCTTGATTAGTCATCAACATAAATCCCTAAAAATTGAGATTGGTGACCTGCAGTCATCAGCAAGAACCCCTGAACAGAGCTGCCTTATATATTTTGGCACGATATTTGCTTGTAAATGTACGACAACATCAGGCGGTTGTGCGTTTACATTTTGTGTTACAGGGCATTGGGCAGGTTCCTATCCTGGCAGGTCGGAACTTTCCTGCGGCTCTTATCCTCCCATTCCCGATAATTGCAGGAAGGCATGAAGGCTTAAGGAAATACATAAGCCATTACTCAAGTGCAAGCAGCTTAATCTTTATAATATTTAAAATAGGAAGGTGTTTATATGAATTACATTGAAGAATACCAGCGCAAACTTGTTCCAGTCGATGAGGCAGTGAAGGCAGTAAAATCAGGGGATCTTGTTCACTATGGAGAATTCATGATGAACTCTATATACCTGGATTCTGCCCTGGCCCGCAGGAAAGAGGAACTTCATGATGTACTGATCAGAACAACCGCCTGTCCCTTTCCTCCTCAGGCAGTGTTGGCAGATCCGGAAAGAAAACACTTCATATACAACGATTGGCATTTCTCTGGAGCCAGCCGGAAACTGCATGAGGAAGATTTATGCAACTACATCCCCGTAACCTATAATGAGGCAGTTACTATTTATGATAGAGGGTATGTTCCTGTTGATATAGCCATGATTATGGTTACCCCCATGGATAAGCATGGTTATTTTAACCTGGGAACTTCCAATTCAGTAACTCGAACCTTTTCCAAAGCTGCCAGGATTGTTATCGCCGAGGTAAATACGTCCGTTCCCAAGTGTCTGGGTGGAAACAGTGAATCGATCCACTTATCCGAAATTGATTACATCGTCGAAGGACACAACCTGCCGCTCATTCAGCTGCCTGAAGTTCCTATAAGTGAGGTAGATAAAAAGGTTGCTGCGATGGTGATGAAGGAAATCCCAAACCGAGCCTGTTTGCAATTGGGAATTGGAGCTATGCCCAATGCCATAGGAGCAATGATTGCTCAATCCGATTTGAAAGATTTAGGGGTGCACACTGAAATGTTGGTTGACTCCTTTGTAGATATGTATGAAGCCGGACGTATTTCCGGAGTCTATAAAACACTGGACAAAGGTAAGATGGTTTACACTTTTGCTATGGGAAGCAATAAACTATATGATTTTATGGATGAAAATCCGGTTTGTGCCATTTACCCGGTGGGCTATACCAATGACCCATACATAATTGGACAAAATGATAACGTGATGGCGATAAACAATGCTCTGGAAGTTGATCTCTATGGCCAGGTGGCTTCCGAGGCTTCCGGTATCAGACACATTTCAGGAACCGGTGGACAGTTAGATTTCATCTCAGGTTCATTTAGATCCAGAGGCGGGAAAGGGTTCATCTGCCTGACCTCCACTTACAAGGATGCCAACGGTAATATAGCCTCCAGGATCAGGCCTACACTGAGTCCCGGAACGATAGTAACGCTGCACAGGGCGGTTAACTTCTATGTAGTAACCGAATACGGTGTGATCCAGCTCAAAGGCAAATCTACCTGGGAACGGGCTGAGGCACTGATAAGCATCGCTCATCCAGATTTCAGAGATGAACTTATCAAGGAAGCCGGTAAAATGAAAATTTGGCTTAGAAGCAACAGGTTGGCATAAAAGGTCCGATTTTTAGCGTAGAGCCGATTTCCAAAACCACCAGATCCTTTATATCTGGGGATGGTATTACAGGTATAAGCGAGCAAACTCGATATTCTTGGATCCCATCCCCATCAATAACTATATTATTTCCCTGAGCAGTTAGCTGCCTATCATTTAATATTATTCTTCATCATAGAAGCTCTCACCCACCAGATCACCTTCTATCATGGTCATTCACACCAGGTTGTTTTCGATAGGGCCGCCCATAGCTCTGGTAAAATCATCGTATTCACTCACTTTGTCCCCGAGGTTGTATTCGTTATTCCGGTAAAGTATAACCTGAACTCGGTTTTTACATCCGGCTCGCTTTCTACTATGATATCGATATCATGTCGGTCGGCAATCTGTTTGGCAATAGCCAGCCCTAAACCAGTACCGCTTTTGTTATGCTCAGAACGAGATGTATGAAAGCGGTCGAAGATATAGGGCAGGTTTTCCTCTGCTATACCTACTCCATTGTCGGTTATAGATAATACCCGATTGGTCAGGTTCAGCTTTACAACTCCATTTTCAGGCGAAAATTTTACCGCATTATCCAGCAAGATCATCAGCATTTGCCTGAGCCGGCCGTAGTCACCCCAGATATGTTCCAGGCTGTTATCTTTTGTTGTTTCCATCCTTATCCCTTTATCATCAGCAATAGAAGTCATGCTGCGGGTAACATCATCTATTACTTCAGCCATATTTATTTCCTGTTTTTCTATTTCAAAATCAGTATTCTGCAGTCGGGACAAATCAAGCAGATCGCCCACCAGCCTTTGCAGAAATAAAGCTTCAAACATGATCTGCTGCTGGTAGCTTTTTACCTGTTCCGGGTCAGTTACAACTCCATCATACAAAGCTTCCAATGAACCTCGGATTACTGTTATAGGTGTTCTAAGCTCATGTGAAATGTTGGCTACAAAGTCCCGCCGCAGCTGTTCCAGCCTGGCACTATCCTGGCTGGCCTGTTTGAGACGGTCGCTCAGTATGTCCAGGGTAACCGCCAAGTCACCGATTTCATCATTTTGTTGTATCTGGGTCTGAGCGGTATAATCGCCATCAGCCAGAAGCAAGGCAGTGCTTTTCATCCGGTTCAGAGGCCTGGTAAAGCTTATAGAAAATCCAATTGATAGTGAAAATGCAATCAAGAGGGCCGCCAGGATACTTAGGGCCAGGGCGGTAAAACCATCCGATATGGCCTTGTTTATACCTTCGATCGGTGAATGCAGCAATACCACCCCTGTTATTTCCCCGTTAGCGGCTATAATAGGTGTGCCCACGGTCAGGGTGGGCGCATTAAGCAAAGTGCTGAAATCTTCGCTAAATGCGGTTTTACCGGTGAATACGTCTGATATCACGCTGTCTGCATCGGCAGGCAGATCCGAGTATACATATTCTTTTCCCATCCCTCCCATACCCGGTCCCCTGGTGATAAGATCCCGGTTTTGGTCAACAATCCAAACATCGGTCATAGCAATATCATCTATAAATCGAAGATATGCACCATAACCACCCTGCCTGCCATTGGCAGATGTAAATTCCGACAGGGTCTGGGCTATACCGGCTGCTCTCTTTTCCAGATCGGCCTGGTGCAGTTCCACAGTATAGTTTTTGAAAAGGATTAAAAAGACGCTGCCTATTATCAAAGAAAATACCAATAGTGCTAATGCAAAATATGATGACAGTTTTAATGCGATTCTATTCTTAAACATCAGTTTTTACCTCAAACTTGTAGCCAACCCCCCATATAGTTTTTATCTCCCAATTATCGTGCTCACATGCATCTAGTTTGGCTCGGAGTCTTTTTATATGGGAGTCTACGGTACGGCTATCCCCAAAATAGTCATGCCCCCAAAGGCTGTCTAAAAGGTTATCCCGGGAAAAAACCTTGTTTTTATGACTGGCCAAAGTCCACAATAACTCAATTTCTTTTTTGGTCAGTGATATATTGATCCCATCAATAGCAGCTGTATAGTCTTCAAGATTTATCGATAAGTTATCAAAGCTGAATAGCTGGGCCGCCCGGTCTTCCCTCTCTATTCTGCGCAGTATGGCCCTCACCCGGGCCATAACTTCAGGCGGTGAAAAAGGTTTCACGATATAATCATCAGCACCAATATCCAGTCCCATAATTTTTTCAAAATCCTCACCCCGGGCAGTAACCATGATAATTGGTACATTGGAAGTTTTCCGTATTTCTCGGCAGAGCTCAAAGCCGTCCATTTTAGGCATCATAACATCAAGCAATACTATATCCGGATTTTTTCGTTTAAACTGTTCCAGAGCATCCAGGCCATCCAGGGCGATTATGGCAGTATAACCTTCTTTTTTAGCATATTCCCCTAAAATCGAGGTAATCTGTTGATTGTCATCTGCTATTAATATTGTAGGCATAAATTTTTACCTCCATTTTAAAATTATATAATATCTATGTGGCATTTTTGTGTTTTCTCTGGGATATAATTAGGCTTGTTAAAGGGGAATTTAGCCTCAACAACTGCTGTTCGGGTACTAATCATCTTGTTTTTATTTTTCTTTATAGCTTTATAAATTATAAAGGGTTGATTACGGGATTATTTAATAAACCCTTCAACCCTTTATATCTCATAAACTTTATACTTATTTCTTTACTTTATATCTACCCTACTGGAATCAAGTTTGGCTGGAATTTTCAACCTCAGCCAGAGCAATATCCTGATACGCATGATAGAAATTATGGCAAAATTTATCCCAGCGTTCACATACATCCAGGGTTTGCTCATTAAGTACAAAAAGATTTGGGTGGGCTAGTAGTTCTATCATTTCCTTCGAAAACTTCTCTACCTTCTCATTATCTGCACCTAGCAGAACATCTTGAACGAATTCTGCAGGCTTATACCACCTGGATGCCTTCTGGAAATCCCGGTGCATCTGGGTGAGCAGGACATTCCGGGGTCCTTCCCAGAGCTCATTTACAGCCGCATCCCGGTAAAGTCTGGGGAGAACCGAAAAATCTTCCATGACTCCGTGTCCGCCAAATACGGACAATGCGGTACGGATAATATCTGTACAATCCCATGAAGCTGTAATCTTTTGAAGCATTATTAATTCCCTAATTGCAAATCGTTTTCGCTTGATTTCCTCAGGTTCATTTTCAATCAGGCCTCCCTTTAAACCACCAGGAAGATTAAGAAAATCCCGATACAGCTTGAAAGCTCCGGCGGTAGTTCTTTGAGCACCTTTCTCCATATCTCTCAGCTGATAAGCCAGCAATGGAAATTCCTTAATTTTCATACCAAAGGCCTCTCTGAAACTAGCATATCGCAGGGCTTCTCTGACGGCTCTGGTTATATAAGCTGCTGCTGATAATCCTACCGTTAGACGAGAGAAAGTGAGTACTACTCCCACAACATTAGCAACTCCTCTATCTAAGGGGCCAACCGGGTAGGCCACAGCTCCATTAAATGTGAGTTCTGCAGTAGTTAATTCGCTGGTTCCCATCTTCCACTTAATTCGATCAATAGTATATCCATTCCTTATCTCTTTTTCCTTATTGCCAGGCAGCCATGAAGGTACTACAAATAGTGCCACTTTTTCAGATCCTTGCGGTTTAGCAGTTACCATGGCATAATCGGCATGGGTAGCAGAACAGAAGAATTTGGTGCCATATAATTTCCAAGCCCCATCCTCATTTACAGCTTCAAGGACATTGGCAGGCACATCAGAACCTCCTTGTATCTCGGATAGGTACTGAGCCCCAATAGCAAAACTACCGTCTTTGCCCTCCTTCAGGTGCTGTAGTATATTCTTGACTTCCGGGGTATTAGCGTATTTTTGAATAATCTCTACCGCACCTTCAGTGCAGGTGACTGGACATGCGGTACATGCTTCACCATTCTGATATATCAAATACATCTTAATCAGCTTTTCCCATGGTGAAGTCTCTTCTGAAAACAAGGCTTCAGCAAATATCTCTTTTTCCATGAGTTCAGTATCATGCGGTCGGACAATTCTATCGATGCGATTATTATGGCCATCATAATGCATCATATAAGGTCTTTTTTCCGGCCAGGCTATGGATTCGGACATCCTGCTCCAGCGGAAAGACACCCGGGGCGAAATTTCCCGGGCGGCATCATCTATCTTTTGCCATTCATCACCCGTAAAACACTTAACTACCTTCTGTATAAAAGTGTCATCAGCATAGTAATCAACATTTTTCCTCCACTCCAGAAAATCTTTAAAACTATACTCGTTATTTCTGGTAGGTAAAGACATGTTAAACCCTCCTTATTCACCGTTATAGAATATTTAACTTCTTAGCTTCAAAAGTGAGCTGATCTCTGAAATTTGGGTGAGCAATACTAATCATCCTTTTAGCACGTTCTCTTATACTCATTCCTTTAAGTTGAGCTACCCCATATTCCGTAACGATATAATGCACCTCTGTTCTGCCCGTAGTAATAATTGTACCTGCTGGATGAGTAACCACAATTTTCGAAAGCGTATCATTTTTGGCTGTAGAAGGCAGGGCTATAAATGATTTTCCACCTTTAGACCACCATGCACCCTGAACAAAATCAAGCTGTCCCCCAATGCCTGCGAATTGTTTGGGGCCAAATGATTCTGAATTAACCTGCCCGGTAATATCTACATCCAAAGCTCCATTTACTGAAATCAGGTTATCGTTTTGGGCGATAATACGCGGGTCATTCACCCAACCTGCCGGATAGAACTGTATTGAAGGGTTATTATCTATCCAATCATATAGTTTTTGACTGCCAAATGCAAAGCAGGCCACCGATACATAGGGCATGAAGTTCTTACGGCGATTGGTAATCGCACCTTTCTCCCACAAAATCCTTATAGTATCAGTCATTAGTTCCGTATGGACTCCCAGGTCCTTTTTATCCTGCAGGGCCATAGCAACACTATCACCTATAGAACCCAATCCAAATTGCAGGGTGCTGCCATCTTCGATTAAATCTGCAATATATTGTCCAATAACATCAGAAGCCTGGTCAGGTGGAGCTGGGGTTTCAGGCATAGCTAAAAGAGGTTTATGGTTTTCTACTAAAGCTGTTACTTCAGAAATGTGGAAAAATCCTACTCCATGAGTTTTGGGCATATTTTCGTTTACTTCAATAATAATTTTCTTAGCCCGACGCATAGCTTCATAAGCATAGTCCAGTCCCGGCCCCATAGTTAAATAGCCGTTTTTATCCATTGAAGATGCTACAAACATAGCAACTTCAGTATTGCGTATTTCATCCCATACTTTAGTAGTGTCAAACATTTTAAGCGGAGTATGAGTAAAATCTTCACTCTGGACTTTTGATTTAGCTCCGGGACCCGCATATGCAGTCTCAACAACCAATTTATCCTCCCGGGTAATTTTAAGCATATCTGTGGGTAATAAATCTAATGCATTAAAATATGTTGCATCCAAATCCTGGGCCCTTTTTGCCAGTGCATTGATTAATGAAATCGGCTGCCCTACAACCATAGGGACTACGATGGTTTCCCCGTCCTCAATTAGTGCAACTGCCTCATCCGGCGTTCTTAGCTTTGATTTGAATAAATCCATCCAACCCATACATATCACCTCTCTATAGATATATTTGTCAACATTTGGTAATAATCAAAATCTTTTTTTACCTCCTTTCACAAAGTTCGATAGCTATTGATATTTATTACATATTATAATAAATATTACATATACACAATAATTATTAATAATCGCCACTTTTAATGCAGATATTGAACACATGCACTGATATATATTAAAATCTATATATATTTAATACCTATTGTCGGGAGGGCATATGAATTATAGAGAAATTGGATACCGTATTCAAATGGCACGTGAAGAGCATGGTTTGAATCAAAAAGAACTGGCTGACAAATTAGGAATTTCTCAATCAAGCTTATCTAATTATGAAAAAGGAAAACGTCGTTTATATCTGGCGGATTTACAAAAAATAGCTGAAGCTCTAGGAAAGTCTACCGAATATTTTTTGCAACCTATTGGACAGGTAATAAATAATCCAACATATGAATGTAAAGAGGAAATGCACGACTTTGTCAGTATTATGGTTGAATTAGCTGATCTATCCAGAGAAGATAGGAAATCAGTCTATGATTATGTTAAATGGCTCAAACAAAACAAGGGGGAGGGTAATTAACTATGGTAGGCTTTTCTTTAAGTGCTGAGCAGACAGATCTGGTAATGAGTGTCCGAGAAATAGTAGAAAAACATGTGGTGCCCGTTGCCCTGGAAATGGATACCAGAGGTGATGATTCATTTGATTGGCGATTTATAAAACTATTGTCTGATCATCAGCTGCTGGCTCCTAATATACCTCGTGAATACGGTGGAAGGGGACTGGATTTCTTAAGTATGGCTGTTCTCATTGAAGAAATTTCCCGTGGATGTGCAGGTCTGGCGGCTTGCATGGTAGGAGAAATACATGCAACAATTCCAATAATCCTGGGTGGTAATGAATCACAAAAAGAATTACATCTCCCAGTTTTAGCTGCCAATCCGGTACTGGCTGCATTCGGGTTAACCGAACCCAAGGGAGGTTCGGATGTTAAAAAATTATCTACTACCGTAAATTATAAGGAAGATGACGTAATTATAAATGGTACCAAAGATTACATTGTTAATGGAGCTGTTTCAGAGTTTGTGACCGTGTGCGCTAGTACCGACGTTGACCAAAGCCGTTCATCCTTCAGGTTTGTTATAGTCCCCAGGGATCAGATCGAAGTTTCCACAGTCAGGAATAAGATGGGCATTAAATATTGTAATACTGCTCAACTGGTTTTCAACAAATCAAATGTACCCGCCATTAATGTAATCGGAGCTGAAGGTGGGGGATATTTGCTGCTTAATCAAACTCTAGAATGCGGTAGGGCCTTGATTGCAGCCATTCAGGTAGGCATAGCTAGAGCAGCTTATGAAATGACTCTGGATTTTGCCCAAAACCACCATCAATTTGAACAACCGATATTTTCGAATCAGGGGGTTTCATTTCCCTTAGTGGAAATGGCAACTATAATAGATGCAGCACGGTTTATGGTCTGGAGAGCATGCTGGCTGGTAGATCAAGGTGGAGATTTTACCAAAGCCACCTCAATGGCGAGATTGTACGCCAGCAGTGTTTCGCATAAAGTAACCTCTATGGCTATCAATATCATGGGAGCTATAGGATATACTACTGATAACCTGATAAACGTCTATTATCGTGATGCTAAAGTAGGAAGTATTGTTGGCGGAACAGATAATGTCCAGAGAATGATTGTTGCATCCCTCTTATAGTTTTAAATATTTCCAGCCAACTTAGACTTAAACGTTAGGCATAAACCAGGATCCTTTCTTCCTGAATGAGATCACAATATTTTATTAACAGTTATACTTTAAAAAGCTCTTTCCAGATCAAGCAAGGAACAAGGGAACAGGTTCCTTGTCCCTTATTATACGCCCTGGCTTTTATTCCATACGTGCATTACTGGCTATGAAACCATCATAATGTAAGTGTTAAACAAGAAGCGGCCCGCAGGATCAGGGTCACTACTTAAACACCTTCGCAGGAATAAGCAGTTCACTTCCTTAGCCCGTATCTGAAATGGACCCCTAATGCACCCCCTAGTTTCATCTATGTGTAAATAAAGTTCACAAAATTAGAATATCCAAAACACACTTTTGACATAATTGAAAGTTAATATATAAGCACAGCAGAAAAGAACAGCTGCTGAATATAAAATCGAAAGGAGTTTTCTTAAATGATAAACTTAAAAAAGGCAATCGCTATAATAACCATGGTTCTAACCATCGGTGCAGTATCCGCATCAGCTTTTGCGGCATCGGCATACAGCACACCGGCTGAAGCGGTTGCAGGATTAACCGGCCGAACAGTTGAGAGTGTTGTTTCAGAAAGAGTGGAAACCGGTAATACGTATGGAACTATAGCCAATGAAGCTGGCGTATTAGATGAATTCAAGGCACAGATTCTAGAAATGAAAAAGGATCGGCTGAACGCCAGAGTTGAGGCCGGAACAATGACCCAGGAACGAGCTGATGCAATCATCGCAGCCATGGAAGAAAATCAAACAACCTGTGATGGCACAGGTTCAGCCCGACTCGGCCAGGCCATGGGCGCATGCTTCGGTGCTGGCAATGGAACCGGTCAAGGCAATGGCTCAGGTCAAGGCTTAGGCGCTGGCAATGGAACCGGTCAAGGCAATGGCTCAGGTCAAGGCTTAGGGACTGGAGCAGGCCACGGTCAGGGCGGCAACGGCATGGGACTTCGTGATGGTTCCTGTCTCAATCAGTAATATTTATAAGTCTAAAACAGCTCTTAGATTCCTCGAATCTAAGAGCTGTTTTCATATCACCAATGACATCGGTCCGCAGTTCGGGAATGACTGCTAGACATAAAACTGTGACTATATACTATTTTACATACGTTAATTTTACCAACCCGTAACCCGTTTTCAATGCACCTACTTCAACCTCTGGTTTTTCTATCAGTAAGCTGATCGATCCTCCTTCATCCGGCCATTTACCCAACTTCCCTACTGCTTCCTGTACTAACTGGGGCGAGTCCTTAAAGGCATCAATTTCATGAAGGTTCGTATCTTCGACTGGATCGACCGTATTATATTCCTTGAACTTTACTGTGCCGGATCTGATGGCAAATTGATAAGTTGATTGATTACTGCTGGAATAACCTACTATACTGAAATTGTCTGACTTTCCCTCTATATCCACATAAAACCCGGTATAAGAGTACAAGTTCAAGTCATCCACACCTGTATTTTCACACAATATCTGATATGCTTCTTTCAAGGTCATTTTTTTTATTTCGATCTCTTGTTCAGCTTCTCCACTGTTGACATCGGTATTTTCAGTCTCTGTTATTGCGCTTGGATCAGTCTTATCACTGCTGCTTGGGTCTGCTTGGACCTGCTCTGTTGCTTGATTCTCTGTCACCGCGGTTTCAGTTTTTTCGCTGCTGCCGCATCCAGACAGGCTAAACATCAGCAGAGTAAACAGTACGACAATCAACACCCCAGTCCAATTTGACCTGTGAACCCAATTCATAAAGTTCCCCTCCTCAACTGATATTGGACATACGTCTATTATTAAATTATATACTAAAATCTGGGGGTATTGGAAAGCTAAATCACGGGTACAGGGACGCGGGGACAGGTACTTTGTCCCTAAATGGGACAAGGTACCTGTCCCCGCGTCCCTTTTCTAATGTATACAAAGTCTTTAATTCCACTTACCCTCTTTCTATGATAAAATTTAAATTTGGTAGAACATAATATAGCAAAAGTAGATTTGGGAAATATTATACCAATGGGGGTAGAATATGCCGAAAAGAAATGATATCAACAAAGTTCTAATTATTGGATCAGGCCCAATTGTAATTGGCCAAGCTTGCGAATTTGACTATTCAGGAACCCAGGCCTGCAAAGCCCTCCGAAATTTGGGCTACCAGATTGTTTTGGTCAATTCCAATCCCGCCACCATTATGACCGACCCGGGCATCGCCGATGTAACCTACATTGAACCACTAAATCTAAAGAGTCTGACGGACATAATAGCCAAGGAACGTCCTGATGCACTGCTGCCCAATCTAGGCGGTCAGTCTGCTCTAAACTTAAGTTCGGAACTGTACAAAGCTGGTGTTTTAGAAAAATTCGGAGTCAAGGTGATCGGTGTACAGATTGATGCTATCGAACGCGGTGAAGACCGTATCGCTTTCAAAGAAACCATGAATCGACTGGGTATTGAAATGCCCCGCAGCCAACCAGCCTATAGTGTTGAAGAGGCAGAAGTTATAGCCGGGGAGCTGGGATATCCGGTAGTCATTCGACCCGCCTATACCATGGGAGGTACCGGTGGCGGTCTGGTATACAATGTTGAAGAATTAAGAACTATCGCTAACCGGGGAATTGCCGCCAGTCTAGTGGGACAGATCCTGGTCGAGGAATCAGTCCTGGGCTGGGAAGAACTGGAGCTGGAAGTGGTCCGGGACGCTAAAAATCAGATGATCACCGTCTGTTTCATTGAAAATATCGATGCTATGGGTGTGCATACCGGGGATTCCTTTTGCTCAGCCCCCATGCTGACCATCAGCCCTGAGCTGCAGCAGCGATTACAAAAATACTCCTATGATGTGGTGGAAGCCATTGAAGTAGTTGGTGGAACCAATATTCAGTTTGCCCACGATCCCAAAACCGGACGGGTTGTCATTATCGAAATTAATCCTCGCACTTCTCGTTCCTCGGCTTTAGCTTCTAAAGCCACCGGCTTCCCCATCGCTCTGGTTTCAACCATGCTGGCAGCAGGGTTGACCCTGGATGAAATTCCCTACTGGCGGGACGGTACCCTGGACAAATACACCCCTTCCGGTGACTATGTGGTCATCAAATTCGCCCGCTGGGCTTTTGAAAAGTTCCCCGGTTCTCATGACCGGCTGGGGACTCAGATGCGCGCTGTGGGAGAAGTCATGAGCATCGGAAAAAACTATAAAGAAGCCTTTCAAAAATCGATTCGTTCCCTGGAAATCAATCGTTATGGATTAGGTTTCGCAAAAGACTTTAACCAGTACTCCCTGGAGGAACTGCTGTCCTTATTGATAGAGCCCACCAGCGAACGCCAGTTTATAATGTACGAAGCATTACGTAAAGGTGCAGATATCCAAGAACTTTACCATCTGACTCATATCAAACCATATTTTATTGAGCAGATGAAGGAAATGGTCATGCTGGAAGAAGAGATATTGAAGTATAAGCAGGGACAATTGCCGGACGATCTGCTGATCCAGGCTAAAAAGGATGGGTTTGCCGATCGTTATTTAGCTATGCTCCTAAATCTATCCGAAGAAGAAATTCGCCGACGCAGAACGGCTCTAGGTATAGTTGAAGGATGGGAAGCTGTTCCAGTAAGCGGGGTTGAAAATGCCTCCTACTATTTCTCGACCTATAATCAACCGGATCAAACTACCACCAGTGACCAGCCTAAAGTAATGATCCTGGGAGGAGGTCCCAACCGCATCGGCCAGGGAATTGAATTTGACTACTGCTGCGTGCATACCGCCTTTGCCTTGCGGGATTTAGGTTATGAAACAGTCATTGTCAACTGTAACCCGGAAACTGTTTCTACTGATTATGATACTTCGGATAAGCTGTATTTTGAACCACTGACCGTGGAAGACGTGTTGAGTATATATGAGAAAGAAAAACCGCTGGGGGTGATCGTTCAGTTTGGTGGTCAGACTCCCTTGAATATTGCCGGAGAACTGGAGAAAGCGGGAGTAAAAATACTGGGTACTACTCCCGATACTATCGACCTGGCCGAAGACCGCGATCGTTTCCGTCAAATCATGGAGAAGCTGGATATTCCCATGCCAGAATCGGGTATGGCGGTGAACCTGGAAGAAGCACTGGCTATTGCGGAACGAATTGGCTATCCTTTGATGGTTCGGCCTTCCTATGTTCTGGGTGGACGCGGGATGGAAGTTGTTCATGACGAGGAAATGCTCCGCCAGTACCTGGAGGCCGCAGTGGGAGTTACCCCTGAAAGGCCGATTCTTATTGACCGGTTCCTCAGCAACGCTATCGAAGCTGAAGCAGATGCCATAGCTGATGGAAATGACGCTTTTGTACCGACCGTTATGGAGCACATCGAATTGGCTGGTATCCATTCCGGTGACTCGGCCTGCGTGATTCCCCCTATTAGTATTCCAGCCCGGCATATTGCCACCATTGAGGAATACACCAGGAAGATTGCTAAAGAACTAAACGTAATCGGTCTAATGAATATGCAGTACGCCATTTCTGATGACCGGGTTTATGTTTTGGAAGCTAATCCGAGAGCTTCCAGAACCGTTCCCCTGGTATCAAAGGTCTGTAATATCTCCATGGCCCGGATTGCTACGGAAATAATGATGGCCGCCCAGGCTGGCACAAAATACTCGGTCAGCAGCCTGATATCCAGAAAAATCCCTCATTTTGGAGTTAAAGAAGCGGTATTCCCGTTTAATATGTTCCAGGAAGTTGACCCCATATTGGGACCGGAAATGCGTTCCACCGGGGAAGTATTAGGAATTGCTGATTCATTTGGACTGGCTTACTACAAAGCGCAGGAGGCCACCCAATCTTCCCTGCCCTTATCGGGAACGGTCTTGATCAGTGTAAATGATCAGGATAAACCGGCTGCCCTGGAAACAGCCCGGGAATTTGTCAAAGTTGGCTTCAATATTAAAGCAACCGGCGGAACCCATAAATTCCTGCAGGAAAATGGGATCAAGTCAGAAGAGATCAAGAAGTTGTATGAAGGCCGGCCCAACATAGTTGATGGCATTACCAACAAGGAACTAAACCTGGTCATCAATACACCGTCCGGTAAACGCAGCCAATATGATGATTCTTATATCCGTAAGACCGCCATTAAATATAAAGTCCCGTATATCACGACTATGGCCGCAGCCCTGGCCAGTGCCAGGGGTATAGCAGCTTATAAAAATGATTCAGGGGAAACCAGATTAAAATCTTTGCAGGAATATCATGCGGATATTACCAAGTCCAATTAAAAAATAATACTAATTTGGGGCCATCCCGGCAGAGATGGCCCCATTTAATATTATATTAACACATTTAAGTATGCCTATTTTTTTACCGTCTTCAAAAGTATTTTTAGTATCATCTCTATATGGTACTAGTTCTTCCCGTGGTAAATCACAAGATGTATCAGTAATAATTCTAACCCCCACTAACCTTTAACCTTCTTTTTGCACATACTAGTAAAACTCAGACGGGTTAAATTCAATTTCAGTTATTTCATATTGAAACCATTTAAAATCACCGTCAGACAGCTTCCAGATAGCTTCACCTTTAGAGGGGATTCGAATTCCATCAAAATCTTTATGTTCGTAAACCTCAACATGCCAGTTGTCCATGAAGTATTGCCCCCCCTGTTCCCGGTACCTGGGGGCCGAGAAACTAACCACATTACCCCATTGGTCAAACTCAAAAACTCCTGATACAGTTACCCCCTGGTAATTCATTGTTGCTCTTGCCGACTGCTCATTGACCTCTTCCCATTGAATATAATCCCTTAGAGCCGCCATCGGCTGCCACATAATTTCAGCCAGGTATCTGACCACCGCTCCCTGGTCTATTTCACCCCCTGCTGCATCAGCTATCTTAAACACGGACATTAGTTTGATTAACATGTTCCCCCTACCCTCATCATACTTATCTCTTCCGGCCATATGGATGAGTGGGGCGGCCTGAACTTTTACATACCATATGAAACCTGGCTCGGCAAAATTAAAGTATTGCTCAGCTGTGAATGGCATCCAGGCTGCCTGGGGTTCAGTTCTCATCTGACCTTTTTGTTTCAGCCAGACTGCCTGTATCTTCTCTTTACCGACAACCCCGGAAGATTTTAACCACTCCTGTACCGGAGCAGGTAAAATTGCCAAGTCCTCTTCTGTTATCACTTCGTTATGCTGAATATCGATATTCTTGTATAGCTGCTGTACTTCGGCCTCAACCTGTCTATTCATTAAAGACTGGAAGGTAACGATTGTAGTCAGCACTATGATAATTAGAAGCAAAAGAATCCACAAGACATATTTCATCAACGTTACACCCCTTTACCGTATATCAAGAGAACCGTCCCCCTGATCAATAGCTTTACTTGCCCTTCCCCAGTAAGTTGACTATAAAACGGTGTAGATTGTGCGGGAATCCAGATTGGGGATGGTGCAGAAACACGCAGGAATTCTCATACTTGATTCCCAATTCATCGGCTCGTTCGAAGACTGCTCGATCTGCTGAACCCTGCTGAAACCAGACGTACCTGAACCCTTTTTCCTGGCACTCAGAAAGCAGTCTCTTGGTTACTCGTGGTGGAGTGAAAAATATTAAGCCCTGTACCTCAGGCAGTGCTGCTATGGAATTATACGGTTTTTGTCCATCAATATTGTCTGCCTGGGGGTTAACTGCATAGAGTTCCGCACCCTGAGAGGCAAGAAAATCATAAGCCTTGCGGCTAAAAGAACCAGGATTATGAGATAATCCTACTATGGCAAAGCTATTAAAGCGAATAAAAAAGTCATTCATCTTCAGTTCCTTTCTTATTTTTATTTTTACTATAGTATGATTTATCTTTAATTACCAGTCTCTCATGGGGGAGAATAATACATTCCCCTAGCAATCCGGAGCACCCGCCCTGATAAATCCGCCGCTGTAAATCATTTAATCACAACTGGCCCATTTGGGAGCCGAGGAATAGCGCACCAGCATTTTTCTAAAAACAGAAAGACTCCTTACGGAGTCTCCATGTTAAGTAAAACAGGGCAGAATATATCCGCAAGCCGCCTTCACCCTTTATCTGCCTTTAAAATTAGGTTTACTCTTATTGAATACCGCCTGGTATCCTTCTACAAAATCCTCGGTACCTCCACAACCCGATATCCCCCAACGTTCCTTCTCCATCTGGCCTTCCAGGGACTGAAGCATGGAATTATTGATCAACGCCTTAGCACTGGCATAGGCTTTTGTCGGGCCAGCAGCAAGCCGTTTAGCTAATTTCACAGTTTCTTCTTCCAGTTGATCTGCGGGCACCACCATGGTGACCAGTCCCAGGGCCAATGCCTCTTCAGCTTTAATAGGTTTATCCAGCAGCACCATTTCCAGGGCCTTGGCCATACCTACGATTTGCGGTACAGTCATGGTCCATGCTCCATCCGGGGACAGCCCTACTGAGGTATAAGCCTGGGCCAGTGTAGCTTTCTCCGATGCTATTCTTAAGTCACAGGCCATGGCAAAGCTCATTCCAACTCCGAACGCTGCACCGTTTATAGAAGCTATTACCGGCTTGGGCAGTTCACGCATGGCGCTTATCACTACCGCTAATTTCTTGGGACTCTGGAACAACCACTGCTGAGCACCTGCTTTTACAGCCCCGGCAATATCTCCTCCCGAACAGAAGGCTTTCCCGGCTCCAGTAAGTACTACAGCTCGAATATTTTCATCAAAGCAATCCTCAAAAGCCTCCTCCAACCCCTGCAGCATTTCAGTGCTGAGAGCATTCAGGGTCTTGGGTATATTCATGGTTATGGTACAGATACCATCCTCTTTACTCCATAATACTGGCCTATCTTCCATAATTATTTCCCTCCCCTTTTATTATTCAGGTGTTTAAAATACTCAATCACAAATTAGCCCGCAATACTGTTTTTCGTGCTCTCCAGCCATTCCAGCTTGGTTTCCTGCCAAGCCAGGCCAAATTCTACAATGCGGATCCTGTAGGGATGCAGATCAAGCATCTGCATATTTTCCTTAACCTTCTGAAATTCTTCCAGTTTGACCTGCTCTATTATGATCTGCTGATTTAATAATTGTATTGATGTATCATCACTTATATGTTTAAAGTAGTTAAATCTTTCGAGGAATGGGAAGGCCTGATAGAAGTCGAATTTATATGTGGCATCAGGCTCATTTGCTCCGGAAATCCAGGAGAAAAGTTCTTCCTTCCCCTGGTCAGTTAAGTAGAATACCTTGCGAGGTGGAGTTTTATCCTGGTAACTAATTTCTTTTCTTACCAAGCCGTCTTGTTCCATCTTCTTTAATGCCGCATACAATTGTCCCTCGTTTACACTGTGACTGCGCTGAAAAAGATCCTTCACACGTTTCCTTATTTCATATCCATAGGAAGGTGCATCCATTAAACAACCAAGAATCATGTGATGAAGTGACATTTAATCCTCCTTTCGATAATAGTTTGGCTTTATAGTATTATATTATTATAATACTATAATTATTATAGTATATATAATTATAAACAACCATAATAATGTCACCGATATTATCAACGTATTTGCGTCCAACCCTTATAAAGGCTTTGATTACTATGTATGTTTATGACCTCGGCCAGAGCAAGATAAAATTCTTGTCTCCCGGAATTTGATCTTAACAAAAAAAGACTCCTTACGGAGTCTTCATGTCTATGTTTAGCAAAACACGGCGTCATAATTGGTTCTAGGCGCAGAATCGCCCTATTAGCTTTTACGTGGTTGGAAGCATAGGGGGTGTTTCAACCATCCTTTTGCCTTTCCACATTTTACCATATTGCCAAAGTTTTCAATTCATCTTTTAGCAGCATGGAATGATATGTAATAGGTAATTCTGTAAATAATATAATATAATTTTACCAGGAGAAGTATTATGTTAATTTACGCAATTCTTTTCATAAACCTGGCTGCGATACTATATTCCATTGGTGTCTGGGCGGAGAAAATTCAAGGCAGGCTTAAGTAGTGGCATTTAGGTGTATTCTGGTCCGGGCTGGTTTGCGACACCATAGGGACGACGGCCATGAGCAAGCTGGCAGGAAGTTTATTGCAATTCAACTTCCATGGGATAACCGGTTTATCTGCCATATCACTTATGCTATTTCATTCGAGCTGGGCGACCCTGGTTCTAATTCAAAGAGACGAAAACAAGATCGCAAATTTCCATAGATTCAGTTTGATCGTATGGTGTATCTGGCTCATTCCTATGATCACAGGCATTATCTTTGGCACTACAAGATAAATCACCATAAACGATAATGGTTAGTCGTCGTATGTTATCTGGTCGAAAAGATTTCTTTTAATAAAAATCGCTTTGAAAAAACGAAACATTACTTTTCTGCGAGTCAGCCACACAATATGAGAACCATTGTTTTTATCCTTCATCATCTCATCTACCAGGAAACGGGCAACCGTTTCTGGTCTGTCTCCCAATATATTAAAGATCCTTCTGGTTTCTTCATTTATTTCTTTCTTTTTTCCGACAGTAGGGCCGGTAATAAATTCGGTTACCATCATACCCGGGCTCAAAGCCCCGACTTTTATATTGTTACCTTCCGCTTCCTGCGCCAGTGCTCGGGTAAAATAGGTTAATGCTCGTTTGCTAGTCCCATACAGGTTAAGGCCTCTTCTCATCATGTCATTGCTGCCGAATCCTTCCATGTTGTAAATCCGGCCTTCTTCTTGTTTAAGCATTCCCTGCATAGCAACCTGTGAACCATAGATGGTACCCATAAGATTGGTTTGAACAACATTGTCGGTATCATCCGCAGACAAACCCCACAGAGTGTTATTCTGCTGACTTATACCGGCATTATTGATCCAAATATCTATTTTCCCCCATCTGTCCTGGGATTTTTGCCAGAGATTAAAAAGCTGATCCCGCTTGCGAACATCACATTGAACTGCCAATATTCTGTCCTGATAATCCTTTAAACTCAGCCAAGCTTTATCCAGATTACTCAAGCTGCTTCCGGAAATAGTAACATTGCAGCCTAGCTCAAGAAATTTTCGAGCCATTTCAAAACCCAGGCCTCTTGAACTACCAGTAATCACTAGATTCTTCAAATGTTTTTCACCCCGGTTCTTTTTCGACCTCTTCCTGCTTCTAATCAAATGTTGGCCTTCATAAGCTTTTGTTCAAAATATATCTGCTGCCCAAACACTGTGCAATATGGTCGGAAAAAAATACAGCATCCACACCACTCCTTCTGGTTTGGATGCTGTTTCCAAGCCTCTTTTTTTTCAATTACATGATCGTCTATGAAGCAGGCAGCACTATTCACATGATGAACAGGAGTCACAGCCTCCACTAACAACGGGCTGTTTTTCTGCCGTGAGACGAAGGAACACTTGTGCCCCGCTTCTGCTTGATGCGAGAACGAAAGGCCCAAAGCGGTCAATTAACTCACTCTCGACAGCAAATTTGATGCCATCATGTTCTTCTACCCGGTCGCCTTCTGCTGGTCCATCCAGAACCAGATTAAATGTCATACCCCCTCAGCCGATTTTGGCTGTAATACGCAGGTCAGCACCGTCAATTTTTTGTTCCTTCATAACCTGCTTTAAATCCTCGATGGTTGATGATGAAGCTTTGATAATTTCCACATTAATCACTCCTTATAAATAATAGTCTTTCAAATATAATCAAACATAATCCATAGCAAATATGAGCATGAATCAGTTATATTATACAAGCTTTTTTATTGTCTGTTATAAATAACAAAAATAGGGCACCTGCAAATAAAGATGCCGTTGGCAAGTATTATGTTTTCTCTTTATTCCCCCGAAAAATTGGGTTCCCGTCTTTCTATGAAGGCCTGCAGCCCTTCCTGGGAATCCTTGCTGGCCATTAACGGCCTAATTTCCTGAAACAAGGTGCTCATGGCCGCTTTGTCACCATAAATACGAGCTTTGCGAGCGGAAGCCAGGGTAGCCTGGACTCCCAGCGGGGCAGCCCTGCATATGCTTTCGGCTATTTCTAAGGCTCGCTCGAATTGCTGCCCAGGTTCTACCAACTCCTGGACCAAGCCCAACCGGTAAGCCTCCGGCCCGCTCATCTCATCACCGGTCAACAGGAAGCGCATAGCATTGCCCCAACCGATCTCTTGAAACAGGCGCACGGTTGCCCCTCCTATGGAAAAGATCCCCCGTTTGACCTCCAGCTGGGCCAGCCGTAAATCTTTAGCAGCTATCCTGATATCGGAGGCCAGAAGCATTTCAACTCCAGCAGTGTAGCATATACCCTGGCAAGCCATAACCACCGGCTTTGTACAGCGTCTATCCTCGTTTATGCCATAGGGATCAATCATATCATCCCCTATATTCTCAGGATCGCCGGATTTAAATATTTCTGTCCATTGGGGAAGATCCAATCCAGCTGTGAAATGATCTCCCACTGCGTATAACAGACCGCAGCGCAGGTTCTTGTTGCGATCCAGTTCCCCGTAGGCACGGGCCAGATCGAAATACATGTCGGGCACCAGGGCGTTGCGTTTCTCCGGGCGATTCAATCCGATCAACAAAATATGACCTCGAGTTTCACAGATAATCTTGTTGCTGCTCATATCAATTCCCTCCAATAAAGTGTGTATTCTGCTACTTCATTATTTTATCACTTATCCAAATACTTGTATTATCTTGCAGTAATTTGTCGTTAACTTCTTATGAAAAATACAGGAAAACCCATAGTATTCCGTAAAGCAAAAGGAGCCTATAACATATTAAATCAATCTTGCACCACCATCAGTTACTATAGCCGTTCCTGTAGTATACGAATTGGTCATCAAATAGATATAAGTATGGGCTATATCCTCCGGTGAAGCCAGTCTTCCTAACGGAAACTGTTCCGCTTGTTTCTCTATTTCCTTGGCCTTGGGTTCTACAAAACCGGGACTTACTATATTTACTCTTATGGGGGACAACTCTACAGCCAAAGCCCGGCACAGTGTCTCGGCAGCACTATTGATCATACTCATGGTTGAAAATCCCTGGTAAATATGCTCACCTGCAATGCCTGCTGTCATAGTAATGCTCCCGTTTTGGTTGATTTTTCTCCATACTTGTTGAATAAGTCGGTATTGACCCCAGAATTTTGTTTCAAACGCTTCTTTCGCTGCACTAATGTCCGTTTCCTGAAAACGATCAGGTTTTAAATCCGGTCTGACTGTAAGAACCAGATGGTCTATCTTTCCAACTTGTTCCACGATACATCGAGTTTCGCTCTCGGATGCGATATTGTAAGACAATGTTTCTATCTCATCACCAATGAGGCTCACTAATTCATGATGTCTTTCAGAAGCACTTCTCGAAGCGATGATCACGTTGGCACCAAGTATATGAGCCTGTCTAGCTACAGCAAGTCCAATTCCTGAGCTGCCACCCACTATTAATATCTTCTTGTTTATTAATGAATTTATCATTACCTTCCCCTGACCTTCTGAAGATTTTATCAATATGATTATAAGCTATAAGCCTCGCATGCTCTCATTTCTTAAATACCTGTGATCGCGGGTTTTCAAGACTCGATCTACAGTTTTCACCATGCTCTGTTTGTCTCTCTGCAGAGTACCCTGTATAGGAAGATAATTTGATGCATGGGCTCCCACAAATTTCAAGTTGTCAACACTAATGTTTTCAAATATTGTTTTCATTTCTTCCAGGGTCTCAAATGGATCGAGTACCTGGAACTCTCCATTTTGAACCTGACGATATAACCCGGTATTGGGAACTGGTGTGACTGTCATGGCTGCTAAATACCTGGGACTGATGCCATTAATTATGTCAGCTGTTGCCAGAGCATGCTCTTGTGAACGAGGGCCTTTCCCTGCCAATCCCAGCAGAACCATGGCGGTAAGATTAAAGCCGCTGTTTACCAGGTTTTGCCCCGCCTGCAGCATCTCATCGGAGCTAACTCCTTTATTCACTTCCTTCAAGAGTCTATCATCACCTGTTTCAACTCCCAGATATACTTTTACCAGGCCGGCTGCCCTTAAGGCAGCTAATTCAGAACTGCTTTTACGCAGCGTACTATCAGGGCCTACATAACATCCGACATGCCGGAGTGATGGAAAGGTGTTGTAAAGGGTATTAAGTACCGCCAACAATTCATCTGTTTCCATAGCAATGGCATCACCATCACAGAGAAATACTTTTTCCAGGTCACCATAGACATCTTTAGCCATCTTTATATCTTCATGGATTTCCTTCAAGCTTCTAACCCGGTACTTCTTATCTTTATACATAGCACAAAAGGTGCAGCGATTGTGAGAACAACCGATAGTCACCTGCAGTAGATAACTATTAGCTTCACTAAATGGTCTGAAAATCTGACCTTCATATCTCATCTATATTCCCTCCCTTGCAAGCAGGTTGAAAGCAATGATGTGCAATACACCTATTCAGACTAACCTGAATTTGCATTGCACATCAACATTGTAATATTACCTTAAAAAGCCGGATTAAAAAAGCGCAAAATGGCTTCCATGGTTTTTGACCAAACAGTAATTTCACTCTGGTCTAAACTAAAGCAGGGCTCACCCTAATTGAATATTAGAAGAAGTTCAGATTTTGATCGAAGGCCCTTCTCTTTTCAATTATTAGAATGCAAAGTTAAGGTTTCATGATACCTCCCGCTCTATCAAAGCTAATTAGAAAACAGTGGATATTTAGTATCCAGAACTTTGTACTCCCATTTCTCTTCCTGGACGCAGTTCTTTATCATAGGTCACAATATCCCGGATTATTTTCATACCTGCCTGTTCATAGACTCTATTTGCTCCAGTCAAGCTTTCTGCATCGACATTAAGTCCAGCCCATTTTAAACCCCGGCCATGAAACTCATTAAAAACATGATGCAGCAGGGCCAGGGCCAGGCCTCTTCGCCGCCAGGGACGCCGCACTCCCAGAAGGGTCACATATCCCATCTCCCGATCAGTACCAGTGGTGGGAGTACAGAGTGCTATAGCTGCGATTTCATTCCCATCCATGGCTAAAAACCATAGTGATGGATCAAAATCGGGATCGTTCTCATTTCGATGCTGCCACTGTTTTATCCCCTCTTCTTCATCTCCTGATGTATATCCCCAGTGATCTTGAAATGCTTCATCGGCCGCTCTGTATATCGAGGCTAAATCAGGATGGTCTTGATAAGTACTAATCTTAATGCCCTCGGACGGATTTGAATCTCTGTGGCTGTCATCTAATTTAGCCACCATTATAAAAGAATGGCGTACCGGTTTAAATTTCATTTTTTGAAACAAACGACGGGTCGGTTCATGGGTGTTTAATGCAGTGAGATTCATCGATACCCGAATTCCTGCCGGAACCTTACCAACAGCTTGAAGTGCCCGCTTCTCAGCCCATCTTAGAAGATATTCCCCGATACCCTGTCTTTCATAATCAGGGCGAACACATCCCTGAACAACAGGATGTACCGGTGGGTAAATATGGTCTATAACCAGGATACAGCCAACCATACGATTACCGCGGCGGCTCAGGATGACCCGGGTGGAAGATTCCATATCAAATCCTGGTGCCGTAAGCCCATTATGAATGTCGTTAGGAGTAAACTTGGGCATACCTAACTGCGGTTCCCAGTAACTGTTGAATACTTCAGTTATTTCTTCCCTATCCCCCATCACTGCTGCCCGATCATAGAACTTCTTTTTAAAAATATATCCCATGTTTGACCTTTCTTATATGCCATTCATAACCTGGATCATCTGCCATCATATTACAGTGCCAGGTGGATATAGTACGGAAACGTGATCCAGTATGAAGTCAGGGTGCCCAGAATCTGAGTGGGAGAAAATCAAGCGCAACCTAGATTTATACCCTGCATGATATCCCATGATGTCCTGCTGCAGATACTGGCTTCATGATCCGGCGGTCCCAATACTTGTAATAGTAGGTTGAGACTGTAAGCACAATCCTACATTTCTTTTGCATATTTCGATAAATAGTAAATGTGTACAGCACTAATAGACAGGTATGCTGCAACCAGAAGCAAAATAACCAGCAACTTGGTGTTTAGCAATGCATAAATCAGTATCAGCACGCCAATAACAAGAAGCATAACATCATATGCCTTTGCTTTTGCCCTATTTCTAATAGTTATATGCCTCTCATCTTGTTCGTTTATTACCATCCTCTTTTTATAAGCTGGATTTTTATCAGTAATATAGGTTGAGATAATACTCGCAATGCTTAAGCCAAATAGCCCCGAACCACATCCTATCAATACACCGGAAACTGCTTTAACATTATCTTCCGTAAAAGCAAAACCACCTATGCAAGTCAATAGGATACCTATTATTATTCCTGCCCCATAAAGTAAGAATCTATTTTTCATGATTGACATTCTCCCTATAAATAAAGATTTCCTCTATACTCATGTTGAAAAACTCCGCAATCTTAAAAGCAAGGATTATTGATGGATTATAGCGTCCGTTTTCGAGTGATCCGATAGTCTGCCTGGATACCTCCAAAGCTTCAGCAAGTTCATCTTGTTTGATACCTCTTTCCTTCCGTAGTTCTTCAAGTCTATTTTTCAACTCATCACCTCGCCATGGAAAGTATGCTTTACATAAGATGCTAACCCAATAATCCAATCATGTCAAGTAAGCTTTCCATACAAAAATGATAAAGCCCTAAAAGGAATTCCTTGGGGACACCAAGGGGACGTTTTTGTTGTGTCATTTTCTGCATACCAATAGTAAGGAACAAAAAAAAGTAGGCTACTCCTGTCAATCAGGGTAACCTATATGAGTAGCTATCTAATAGCTATACGACGTATGAACCCGCATAGCATTTTTTTGCATTATTGAAATAATGACACACCAAAAACGTCCCCTTGTGTCTACTTGTGTCTATCAGCTGTCTACTTTATAAATCATTACATAAGCAGTAATCACATCCCCCGTTCTGAGAGTAGCAGGGTCTGGTATAGTATTGGCGTTGCGAATAGTTACTCTATCCATAGCATCCAGCGTCAACGTAGTAGCAGCCATCATAGTCTGCCCGGCAGAACTAAATTCTGATTGAGGTATCCCATTGACAACCACTGCCCAACCCTGAGGGTTGTTTTGGGTGGTGTATATCGAAAACACAATATTGTAAGTACCTCCAAGAGTCACCTCAATGGTAGCGGTGCCGGGTGTATGATTTATGCCATTTAATGGTCCATTATTATTAAAAGTTACGTTGGCCCCTACTGCTATAGTTTGAGTATCGATCTGATATACATAACCCCATGCGCTTAAACTTGATGCAGTTATCTCCAGTGAGTTCAGAGCATCCTCGGGGATCAACCCGGTCAGTGATGCTCTGGTAGTGTTCTTGGTTTTTTTGGCCCCTGTTCCACCCTTTAGTTTTCTGTGACCGGCAGGTCTGGTTTGGCCCTGGCGATAACAAACCCCTCGCATACCAGGGATTTCATCCCATATCTCCATAAAAGTCTATCATCCTTTCCATTTAAGATGTTAATGATAGATTATGAAAAATGGAGATAAACTGTTCATAATTAGTGATGCCTTCTCCGTATTCTGCAGGGAAGGTTTTTCAGGTTCGGGGTTCCAAACTCCTGGCCCAGCTTCCCAACCGAGGTCAGCATGTTGAAATTTGATTTTCTCCATTCGAACTGCTTTTCCGCCTCCCCTTCCGGAAACCACCAGCCCAGAGCTGCACTGATCACGCGGGGATGAACGATATCAGTAACTCTGGCTAGCTGTTCTATTTGACCATACTTCGTTTCAATAGTAACACTATCACCATCGCTGATACCATAGGTAGCTGCCGTTTCAGGGTGTATTTCAACGGTTGGATACGGTCGTTTCTGCCGCAGTTTCTCCACCCAACGATAAGAAGATAGAAGATAGTAGCGGCTTTTGGCACTGATCAATATCAACGGATAACCAGTATCTTCCTCTTCAGGCAGTGAGGTGAACTCTGGCAGTGGTTTAAGCTTGTACTTATCAGCAGTGCTTAGATATAACTCTACTTTTCCTGTGGGCGTGCGGAAGCCCTTTTCCTTATATAAACCGAAAAGACCCGGTCCTTTTAAATAACCTTTTTCAGCAAATTCACTGTAGCTTAAACCAGCAGGTCTCAGCAAATCCTGCAGGAACTCTTCAAAATCATCATGCCAGTATTCTGGGGGCGACACTCGCTTGCCCAGTTCATTCATAATTTTAATATCCGGCCAGCACTCTTCCGGGGGATCTACAACTTTTGGCCGAGCAAATATCATACCGTGTCCGATGCCATAATGGCCAATATCATTCATCTCATATTGGTGGGCAGCCGGGAAGACGATATCTGCCACAGATGCAGTGGGCGTCATAAATATCTCGGCCATAGCAATAAAGTCAAGATTCATAAATGCTTCAAAGGTATGCTGGCTATCAGCCCAGGCCATCAGGGGATTAGTACACATACCATAGTACCCCCGGACCGGGTAAGGTTCTCCCTGAAGTACTGCTTGGCGGAAATAAGCCGGGGGTACAGTCATAAGCCGGGGGATAGTGCCGTGATAGGCACCGATCATCTCCCTGTGTTTATCGGGGATAAGATCAGCTCGCACAAATTCGCCCAGGCCCATGATGTTAGGATCATGGGCATTGATATTCCCACCGGGCACTTCAAGGTTTCCAGTAATCGCCATAAGGCAGACCAGTGCACGGGTGGAATCAAAAACATTAACACTATGTTCGATAGCATTGCCCCACTGCAGCGCAGCTGGTTTAGCCGCAGCGTACAGGCGAGCAGCTTTACGTATCAAGTCAGGTGGAACCCAGGTAATCTGCGCCACAACTTCTGGTGAATATTGTTTTATGTGCTGGGCCAAATCCTCAAATCCATAGGTATATTTTTCAATAAAGTCTTTATCATATAGTGCTTCCTCGATGATGACATTTAGAAAGCTCATTGCCAGTGCCTGCTCCGTTCCGGGCTTGAGCTGAAGCCATACCTCGGCTCGTTCGGCCAGATCTGTCCGGCGGGGGTCTACTACGACCAGCCTGACGCCTTTCTTCATCTGCTGCAGCATTAGATTGCCTATCTGACCCTCTTCATTAGTGGAAAGAACATTGCTGCCCCAGGATAGAATAAGATTGGTGGGGTTATGGAGATCAGCAACCGGATAAAACCCACAGGTATGCAGACCCGTAACCTCCCGGGGAGCATGACAAATATCTTGAGATGCAATGATATTGGGGGAACCAAAAACATTAGCAAGCCGGATCAAAACAAAATGCTCCAACCCCTTGGGCATTCCAACCCCAAATCCGACTGCTCGAGGTCCGTATTTTCCCTTTATATGGAGCAGATTCTCAGCTGTTATATTTAGTGCTTCATCCCAGGATATACGCTCCCATTTCCCTTCCCCACGTTTCCCGATACGTTTTAGAGGAAAACGAAGACGATCGGGGTGAGTAAGCCGCTCTGGCGAAACCCTGCCTTTATAGCAGGTATATCCTGCATTCAAATATCCCTGGGGATCACCTTTCACTTGAAGTATCTCATTATCCCTGACGCCGACCAGGAGCGAACAGCCGCCATGATCCATCCTGGCACAGTGGGTTTTAACCCAGCGTATCTCCTCTGCCACAATATTCCAACCTCCTCATAATTGCTAAAAATACTATTATTGATAAACGTACCTTACGGTATTGTATTAAATTAATAAAATAATCCCGGACAGATAATTTTTTTGGAAAGCCCAGCTTATTAAATGAGGCAGCTTAACCAGTGAGACTAGCATCCCTCTAAAGCAGCAGGATATTATTCAGGCAGCAGATTCTCTAAACATTTTCCTTTGGCCAGACCTATTGATAACGATTGATGGAAAGAAATGACCATATCAAACATTTCTTCTTTGCTTATTTCTTTAGTAACCACCCATCTGAAAACTGCGTATTTAATAATAGCCAGAGTAGCATGGGCTATGGGCATCACCGGCAGTTCCTTAAAGCTCCCGTTTTTAATACCATATTGGATATTTTTACTGGTAAAAGTCAGGAAATTATCATCAAACTCTTTTAAACATTGATCTATGCTATCGCTGATCCCTGCCGCTCTGCTGCAAATATCGGATAACCGCTCATTCCGTGCATATACATCCAGAATGACCCGTTTGGTTTCAATAAACCGAACGTAATGATCACTTTCCTTTTGGTAATAGTTATTAACGCTGTAAACAATTTCTTCAAAGAAATTAGATAGCAGCGTTTTCAGGACATCTTCTTTATTACTAAAATATTTGTAAAAAGTACCGGTACCGTAACCCGACCTATCAATGATCTCCCTTACCGGAGTATTTATATAACCCTTTTCACTGAATAATGCCAGGGCACATTCTAAAAGCCTCTGCCTTTTTTCCTCCATTTTAGAGCTGAGTACCTGGTTCAATTCCATCCCTCCTGACTGAATGTACGTTCAGTTTATCACATTGTTTCCATAAGCTCCACAAAAAACTTGTCTAGTGACACAAGGGGACGTTTTTGTTGTGGCATTTTCTGCATACCAATCGTAAGGAATAAAAAAGAAAAGAAGGCTACTCCTGGTCAATCCAGGGTAACCTATATGAGTAGCTATCTAATAGCTATACGAGGTATGAACCCGCGTAGCATTTTTTTGCATTATTGAAATAATGACACACCAAAAACGTCCCCTTGTGTCATTTATGGTAATACACAACTCCGTCTTGCAAGCGTTTAGTTATGACTCCTTTAAATTCCAAGTGCGTTAGATGGGATAAGGCTTCTCCTGCGGCAAACAGCTTCTGAGCCCAGGGAAATTGCTCCCAGGATTTAATATCTATATCCCACTTCATTTTACTGGCTACCTCCGCCCCGGTCATGGATTCGTTACCCAAAATGTCCAGGATATTATTCAGTCGATTATCATGATGCCTTTTCAATTCTTCAATTCTCTCATAACAATTAGTCAAAGTACCCCTGTGACTTGGGAGAGTCAGATCAATGTCCAATTCATTTATTATTGTCAGGCTTTTAAAGTATTCGGCCAAGTAATCAACTTGAATAGTCCAGGGTACACCCCAGATAGTATTATTGGGAGTGATCCCACCCAGAATGTGATCACCGCTGAACAATATCTTGTGTTTCTTATCATACAGGCACATATGGTCGGGAGCATGACCGGTGGTATTGATGCACTGCAGGGAGAAATCTCCCACCTGAATTATATCACCATCCTGGACAACAGTCAGATTACTAACTGGTACACTGCGATATCGATAACCCGGGTGCATAGAAACATCTGTCGTAAGTCCCATCTCCATCAGGCCGCTTTGCTTGATCAAATCATCAAAATAGGTAGTCATGCTGCTGGAACCACATAACCCTTTTTTTGTGTATTCCCCAGTATAGATTCGTGTTTCTGGCCGGGCTAAGTATCCTGCTAACCCGGAATGATCAGAATGAATATGGGTTATAAAAATATCTGTATTTTCCATTGAAAAATCGAGTTCTTGGATGGCCTGGTCTATGGCTGCCCGACATTCATCCCTATTGAATCCGGTATCAATCAACAGGTTTCTATCAATACCGCGAAGAAAATAAGAGTTTAAAGCCTTAAGCGGATTCTGTGGAAGCGGAATTTCAATTCGATATAAATTTTCCCGTATTTGTTCAATCATAATCTGCCTCCCTTTATGACCTGCCTATTACCTACTAAATCATTTTGGTGCACGGCCAGTAGCCGCCTATGTTATCGGATTGCTTTTAATATATTATATTGAATATTCAGCACCTTCCTCAATATCTAATTTCTAAACCCAAGCATCTATGCCGGGCATCCCATCTTCAATAAACAAAGCCAATGGTAAACTTTTCTCTCTCCCTCCCTTGTTAGCTTCGTTGTTAGGAAGGAAATTCCTGCTCATATATTATGTATTAAGTGCACCTGTATACTTCTTGCAGTGATATAATTTTTTAATTTTCATTTTGGATTCCTAATAAATTATCCCAAGAAAGACGAACATCAATCGGTTCCTCCTGTACACGCTCCGACTTAGTCCTACGAAAAAGAAGGATGCAAACCCCTCCCTGATTGACCACCCCATAGGTTTACGATAATATTCTGTAATTGTATAATCGTATGGTGAGGAGCTGGCAACATTGAAAAAACTATTCAGGCAGATTCATTTATTGAATAATTCAGATTTACCCTACTGTAATTGCTTGTATATCCAGGATGACATACACTGCCTGGTGGATTCCAGTCCATCAGATCAAGAAATGGTCCATATAGACAATTCCCGTATAGACCTGATCGTTAACAGCCACGGGCATGCCGATCACTGTTGGCGCAATTACTCCTACCCGAATGCCCGCATTCTTCTTCATCCTTCAGAACACCTGAGAGTGGCCTATGGAGAAGAGTATCTTAAGGCTTATGGTTTTGATCATTTCCCGGACGAGTCTATACGGCCTTTTTACCTGGATGTCGCCCATTACCATCCCAGAACTGCCGATGGCGAACTGCTCGATGGGCAGATACTGACTGCAGGCAATATTGAATTCCAGGTTCTGCATCTGCCCGGACATAGCTGTGGACATTGCGGCTTTATTTTCCCCCGGGAAGGTTTTATTTTTACCGCTGATATCAACGTGGAGTGGAAACCCTTTTATGCCATGGTAGATAGCAATATCGATGATTTTATTCAATCCATCGAAACACTCATAAAGATGCAGCCGGATATGCTGGTGGCCGGTCATGGAAATGCTGTCAGCACCCGCCAATTATCCAGCAAGCTGAGAAAATACAGGGATGAAATGTACATACGTGAAGAACGAGTCTTAAAGCTGGTACGCTCAGGCAAACACAGCGTTCGAGAAATTGCCGTTGAAGGACCGGTTTTAAGAGGCTGGTATAGGAACAACAGGCAGCAAATATATTTCCTGCACGAATGTGTAATGGACTGGAAACATCTGCAGCGCCTGGAGAGACTCGATAAAGTTTTCTGCGAAAACAATAAATACTATCCCCTATAGTTGATGGCTTCCTATGGCCAGGCACCAGGATGATACAATGTCTCACAACTGACATTACCATCACAATGTGTGAAGTCGTCAAGAATCGCCTCCATATAATGCCCATCAAACATATTTTTCTTTAATCATTTATATATTTGCAGGAATTTCTATTCACATCAAATGCTTCCCCCTCCAGTCTATTTATTGAATACCAATCTATATTTATTGTTATTCGATATATTTTTATTGTTTTTCACATTCAATTCTGTTACAATTCTATTAACAAAGTTCTCGGGAGGTCTTTTATATGCAAAATAGAAAAACCCTTCACTACTTTACCAAGCTGCTCATTGATTTCATGTTTTATAGTGGTATTCTGGTTTGCGCATTGGTTCCGTTATTGATTTACAAGCTTATTCCATCCACGTTAATTGCCGAAAGTGTCCGTCTGCAGATGACGGTGGTGTTAATACTGTCAGGCATCGCGGCAGTGTATATTTTGGGTACACTAAGAGGTATTTTTAGAACTCTTTTGAATGCTAACCCGTTCACCCTGGAAAATGTATATGCCTTGCGGAAAATGGCCGCTGGGGGGTGCGGACGAAAACCTGGACTTCTAATAAGTTAGGAGGTAGTCCATGTAT
>JAENYG010000023.1 GCA_016841875.1 Syntrophomonas sp. | reverse complement strand
CATAATCAACCCCCATGCCTCCTTGAGCCAGGTGCTGGCCAGGACCGCAGCTGATGAAAGCCAGACCTGCTATGTCTACGGTCTGGGACTCATCGGGGAAGAAAAGCAGGGTAACTATAAGGTCTACCATTACGACTTCAGAGGCAGCACAGTTAAGCTGACCGATGCCGCAGGCAGTGTCACCGACAGCTTCCAGTACGATGACTACGGAAAACTAACCGACCATACCGGCAGCAGCGAGACCCCGTTCCTCTACAACGGCCAGTACGGGATCATGACCGACGGCAACGGCCTAATCTATATACGGGCCAGGTACTACAACCCGGACGTGCATCGATTCGTTTCAACAGATATACTGGAAGGGGACATCAGCGACCCGTTGAGTTTGAACAGGTATATTTATTGTTATAGTAATCCGGTAAGTTATGTAGATTATAGTGGTCAAAATCCGGCAGCTGCAGTGTATATGTATGTTGTAACCGTGGCTGGTTCACCTGATACGCAGATGGACATGCAACTTATTGCACTTGATATTTCGCAAGGTAATTATTTTGCAGCGACTTTTGATAGTGCAGGACTATTAGTGCCAGGTGTCACAGGAGTAGGTAAATTTGCAGATGATACGACAAAAAAAGCGGCTAATACTGCTAGAAATTTTCTTGTAAAAACCGGATTAATAAAAAGTGCAGACGAGATTGAACTCATTAAAGAAACCTTTGGTAATGGCCAAGTAGTAATGTCCTACAAAAGTTTAAGAAAGATAGTAAAAGGAACTAACTTAGAAACTCATCATCTAATCGAGAAGAGACTTGCCGATACACTAGGTATAAATCCTAATGATATGCTATCGATTGCAATTGATAAAGAAACCCACAAACAAACCACCAAAATGTTTCGGGAAAGGATTGGGTATGCCTATGACTTTAGGAATCAAACTAGGACAACCAATGCGACTCAGCAAGAAATATGGGACGCTACTGTAGAAATTTATAAGGAATTAGGTATGGAACAGTACCTTAAACCACTGAAACAACAGCTTATTAACAACGGTGTAAACATTGATTTTAGGGGTTGGTAATTTATGAGGAGAAGTGCCAAGATGTATGTACACGGAGATTATAATTTATTGAGCGAGATACATGAAAAGATAAAAAATGATTCGTTAGAGTCAAAAGTTGTTGCGAGTCTTTATATTGTCATTTACCAGGATACCAAAGGTTTCAAAATACTGATGGAAGAGATCGAAAAACATAAGCTTTCTTATACTTTTGCAGAAGGGCGGGAATATACCAAAGAGGAAATCAACACAGCAGAATTCTTTACTGTGGAAATAATGTATCCATGGGAAAGGGACGGCATGAACGCGGAAAAATTTGGAACAGAATATGAACTGGATTGCAATTATTGTCACTGTGGAAAGCAGCAAGTGTCTGAACTGAGAATTGATAAAAAGAAAATGAAAAAATATGACATAATAACCATTCAACCGGAAATCATTGTAACTGAAAGACTGTGCAATCTAATATTAGATCATAATCTTACAGGTTGTGAATTTGGACCTGTAGTTGACTATAAAGGGAGAGATGAATTGATATTATATCAGTTAAAACCAACCCATATTCTTCCCAACATGAACGACAAAATAAGGGTTGAAGTGGTCGAAGATATACGGTGCAAAAAATGTCAGCGAAATGGAATGATTCTCAGGTCGGAAGCTATTTATGATAGAGAAAGTCTTAAAGGAGCGTGTGACTTTAATTTAACTCAAGAGTATTTTGGAATAAACCTATACTGCAAAAGGATTCTGGTTGTAAGTGCAAAAATATATCATTTATTCCAGAAAAACAGAATCAAAAGAATACATTTTGAACCTATAAGTATCATTTGAGTATCCATATTGGCATGCTAAATACTGTCTTGGCTACAGGGAGAAATTATGAAAAATAAACTTTTTAAAATTATAAAGGATAACGGCTTGATACATATTTCAAGAAAACTCATGGAAGAAGCTAAAGAATCCATTCGTGTATATACATATGCTGTAGATGAAAAAGAGATTCAACTGGGGGCTTCCAAAATAGGGGGGCTTCCAGATCTCCCAAAAGGAATGCAATGGATAAATACTGAAGGAGTTCCACTTTCATTTATTGCACAAATAAATATGCAAGATACCAGGGATTATGATTATCATAAGCTATTACCTGGAGCAGGAATCATTTACTTTTTCTATGATTGTGACGATCAACCATGGGGATTTGATCCAGCAGATCGAGACGGATGGAAAGTATTTTATTATGATGGTGATTCGTCTGAATTAGTGCGTTCAGAACCCTCATCAAATGAAGTAGTTGTTTTTGATGCCTGTTCACTTGAGTTTTCAAGAGAAATAACGCTGCCTCCTGTGGATTCAGGATATCTATACAAACTGGGATTGAACTCATTGGAGGGTAATATTTATGATAACTTAATGGATGATATAGAAGAGTTATATAAAGAAAGAGACGACCGGATAAATCGCATGCTTGGCCATCCAGATGCTCTCCAAGGAGATATGCAGCTTGAATGCCAGATAGTAACTAATGGTTTGTATTGTGGAAAAGTAGATGCGTATAGTAGTCCAAGAAGATTTGAGCTGGAAAAAGGAGCAGAAGATTGGATTTTGCTTTTCCAATTGGATTCTGATGAAAATCTGCAAATGATGTGGGGAGATGATGGCAGGATATATTATTGGATCAAGAAACAGGATTTGCTAACAAGAAATTTTGATAATATATGGCTAGTACTACAATGTGGATAAATCCTGGTATAAGGAGCCTTAAAGACAAGCTAATAGTAAATGATTTTTTAGGGGAGCGGGAATAAGTAAACACGTGCAAAAGTTTAAATATATATTGTATGGAGAACAGAGCAAATAACATCTTTTAATGTGTGACAACCATTTCTAATACGATGAACAATATTTAAGACATTGGGAAAGGAGTATAAAAATGGATTTAAGAAGATGCACGAAAAAAACTGTAGGGCTGGCACTATGTGTGGTGTTTCTAATTTTTACGATTGCTGTTCCGGCACAGGCCGGACATATACACTATGAATATGACGCTTTGGGGAGACTTACATCTGTTACCTATGGGAATGGAGTAACCAGAACTTACACCTATGACAGCGGGGGCAACCTGCTGCAGTCCACCAGTAGTATTGTGCTGACAGTATTATCCACCGATCCGGCTGGTGAAGAAACCGGAGTACCTGTAAATAAAGTTATACATATTAATTTCAATCAGACCATCACTGCCGCGGCTAATATTGATAATATCAGTCTGAAACAGGGGGAGAACCCGGTTGAGATCACTACCAGCATTGCAGATAAGACTTTATCCATACAATCTACCAACAATCTAGATACCAGCACAGTCTATACGGCATATATTCCAGCCGGGGCGGTGCAGAACCCGGATAATGAGCCCAACCAGGAATTGACCTTCAGCTTTACCACCAGTGCCAACGCTTTGGCAGTGGTAACTGAAAGTGCTGCAAATGTTAACCAGACTGGAGCTACCCTGAAGGGAACCATCAGCAGCCTGGCAGGCGAGGAGAATTGCGACCAGGTCAAATTCCTGTACAGGGCGGAGGATGACAGTGAATGGATTGACTATGCTGTCCAAACCGGTAGCTTTGGTGTGGGGCCATTCTCGGCCTATATAGACGGATTAACCCCCGAAACATCCTACCTTTACCGGGCTATGGCGCATAACTCCCTGGGCTGGATTCCCGGAGAGATACAGTCCTTTACCACCTCTGTGATCGGATCTCCCCAGATAATTGCTACAGTGCCAGCGGATGGGAGTGAGGGAGTTTCAGCAGATACTGATATTGGTGTTACCTTATCCGCATGGTGCAGTACGGGCAGTACCTTTTCTTCCATCCAGCTGTTAGATGAAAATAACGATCCAGTAAACACGATTAACATGCTGGTGCTTGACCAGCTGAAAATCATGCCGGTCTTTGATCTGGACAGCAGCATGAATTACACCGTAATCATTCCTGCCGGAGCCGTTGAAGACGCAGTAACCGATATACCGCTGAGCAACAGCTATCAATTCAGCTTTACAACCGAAGAAGCAGCCAGCGGACCCCAGATAGTGAGTACCGTGCCATCAGATGGAAGCACTGGGGTAGCAGTAAACAGCAATATTAAGGTATACTTCTCGGTTTCATGCCTGCAGGGCAGTCAGTTTTCTTCCATTGTTCTGCTTAATGAAAATAACAACAGTGTAGCGGCAATTAAGCTGCTGGCAGGAAATAAACTTACGATAGACCCTATTTTCAATCTGCAGAGCGGCAAGACCTACCGGGTGATAATACCCGCAGGTTCAGTAAAGGATATGTTCACCGGTGAACCACTGGACGAGGGATATGAATTCAGTTTTACTACTTAAATCTAAAATTATGTCCAGACAGAAATATATTAACAACAGATTCATATGTAGGTATGCAGAAGGGAAGTGTACGAGAGCAGGCACTTCCCTTTTGGCAAAGGTAACGAAGCCGGAAACCTCATTGATGAATACTCCAATCTTTCCGATCCTGCAGATGCTGGTGAAGACAGTGGAATAACCTGTACCAGTGACAACCGTCTGGCCACCTACAATGGACAGGAAGTCAGCTACGATGCCGATGGCAACATGACTTACGGACCTTTGGATGAGCAGATGACATCATACAGTTTCGATTCCCGCAACCGCCTTACCGCAGCAGGGAACAGCATCTATACCTACGACGCTGAAAGTAACCGTATCGGGGTTAACATAGATGGAGAACAATATGATGACATAATCAACCCCCATGCCTCCTTGAGCCAGGTGCTGGCCAGGACCGCAGCTGATGAAAGCCAGACCTGCTATGTCTACGGTCTGGGACTCATCGGGGAAGAAAAGCAGGGTAACTATAAGGTCTACCATTACGACTTCAGAGGCAGCACAGTGAAGCTGACCGATGCCTCCGGCAGTGTTACCGATAGCTTCCATTACGATGAATACGGAAAATTAACCGACCATACCGGCAGCAGCGAAACTTCGTTCCTCTACAACGGCCAGTATGGAATCATGACCGACGGCAACGGCCTCATCTATATGCGGGCCCGGTACTACAACCCGGACGTGCACAGGTTTGTTTCAACAGATATACTGGAAGGGGACATCAGTGACCCGCTGAGTTTGAACAGGTATGCGTATTGTAGTAATAATCCGATAACTTTTGTGGACCCCATGGGACAGGTTCCTGAATGGATGACTAACTCATGGAATTCATTTAAACAAATTCCATCAACTGTTAGCACTAGTTGTTCAGACACCTGGAACAATACGGTCCCGCAGACTATTGAGTACTTAGGATCAGATGAAGCACAGGAGGCCTATTTGAATACTACTGGTGCTGTTTTGGGAGCCCACGTCGCTGCCTTTACCATGGCTGAAGGAGCAGAAGCAGTATATCTTGTTGCAGGGGGAACCGGTGCTGTTGCGTTAGAAGCGCAGGGAACTGTTAACCCTCAAGTACCTCAAAATGTCATTGGACACTATCCGGAGTATGTTGAAATGTCTAATAAGCTTGGGGCAAAACCGTTTTCAATACCTATCAATATATGGAATAAAATGACTCCTGCAGAACAATGGATAGCAAATAAGAAATTCTTAGATCGTGCAATTGCAAAGGGTTCGGAGTTTAATTTAGCAACACCAATAGACAAAGTTCGCCCTGGTAGTTATCTGCAAAAAGAAATTGAATATTTGATTAAACAAGGCTATAAGCTTAATAGTGATGGTACGAAACTAGTAAAGTAAGGAGCTTAAAATAATGAATGTTGAAGAAATGATTAGAAATTCTCTAAATATACTAACAAGTGATGGTACTTTCCATATTGACCGAATAGGTTACGAAGAAAGGAACTTTGGTAATGCTTTTGTCGTTCTTAACTCGAAAAATCAGGTCGATATTCGTTTTATTAAAGACAAGGGAGATTTTTGGTGTGAAATAGGTCAAACTGGAGAATGGTATTTTATTGAGGATGTGTTTGCGTTCATAGGTGTTACATTTGTGAATAGTAGCACCGATTTTATAAGCTTTACGGCAGAAACGGCAACTTTAATCAAAAAGAACATACCTCAGATCTTTCAAGCTTTTAATACTAATAACTCAAAAGATACCCACAGCAAGGTTAAGGCATTAGCTACGAAAAGAGCATTCGGGATGTTTAATCTTTAAAATAGCAGCGAGACCCCGTTCCTCTACAACGGCCAGTACGGGATTATGACCGACGGCAACGGCCTCGTTTATATGCGGGCTCGCTACTACAACCCGGACGTGCATAGATTCGTTTCGACAGATATATTGGAAGGGGACATCAGTGACCCGCTCAGTTTGAATCGGTATGCGTATTGTAGTAATGACCCGATAAATAGTATAGACCCGACGGGACATGAGCATATAGTTTCGTATTGTATTTTCGAATACTGGTATGTAGACTATAATGACAATTCCGATCCGTTTGGTTATCCATATAATTATGTTGATGCAATTGTGAGAAAACATACATTCACTAATTTAAATATAACTGTATATGAAACATCAGAAACAAGTATGAACGACCGGCTTAATGATAACGGAAGAAAGTTTAATCTTGAAAGAAGAAAAGCTTATGAGGGAAAAACGCAAGCCTTTATTCCTAAAGGTTCTAATTATGAATACAGCACTATAGCAGATTTAGCCTATTTAGATTTTCAACATAGAGATGATAGTATGTGGAAATGGAGTAAGGTAGTAGTTAGTGGTGCATCTGATGTGGTAGCTATTGCTAGAGTATGCAAAGCTGCAAAAGTATCATCAAAAATAGGGGAATTGTTTTCTGTTGCTGAAACTGATATCTATGGTCCTGGAGTAGAGATTCTTGTTTTTCAGAACAATCCGGACATTTCTTGGCTGCTGGACCTAATCCCTATTTATGGTACATATAATGCTGTTGTTGACGCAAAGAGTAATGACCCAATAAAAGGCGTATTTGTAGATAAATAAGAGGTGTGCGATATGGATAAACAGACAATTAAGGAATTAATAAATTATATATTAGTAATTCTATTTTCTTTGCTATATGTAATTTATATGCTACCTATTATTGTAAATGATACAGGAGACATTTTTGTATCTACTGGAATCTGGTGTATTATTGTAGGCATTTGGGGAAATGTTGTTGGCTTTAGAATCGTAAAGTCATTCGGAGTGTTCGACAACTATAAGAAGGAAAACTACTTTTTGATAGCGCTAGGGATACTTCTAGTAGTAATAGGATTGGTCATTAAATTATTGTAGATAAATTAAGGTGTCAATTATGGATAAACAGACAACTAAGGAATTAATAAATTTTATATTAGTAATCACATTTTCAGTACTATATGTAATTTATATAGCTCCTACTATTATGGATAAAACAAGAGGTATTTTTGTCGCCCTTGGACTATGGTGTATTATTATTGGAATTTGGGGGAATATTGTTGGTCTAAGAATTGCAAAGTCATTATTTGATGACCCTAAGACAGCTAACTATTTCTCGATAATAGGAGGTATATTTCTAATAGCACTAGGTCTAATACTAAAATACTTATCAAGAATATAGTACAACTGTCATCAAGTGAAGCGTATGTTTAACCAGAAACGAAAAATGAAGCTTTTTCAATACTATGAATAATATTTAAGACATTGGGGAAGGAGTGTAAAAATGAATTTAAAAAGATTCACAAAAAAAGCAGTTGGGTTGGCACTGTGCGTGGTGTTTATCCTGTTTGCGGTTGTAATTCCGGCACAGGCCGGACACAAACACTATGAATATGATGAATTGGGAAGGCTTATATCTGTTACCTATGGGAATGGAGTAACCAGAACTTACACCTATGACAGCGGGGGCAACCTGCTGCAGTCCACCAGTAGTATTGTGCTGACAGTATTATCCACCGATCCGGCTGGTGAAGAAACCGGAGTACCTGTAAATAAAGTTATACATATTAATTTCAATCAGACCATCACTGCCGCGGCTAATATTGATAATATCAGTCTGAAACAGGGGGAGAACCCGGTTGAGATCACTACCAGCATTGCAGATAAGACTTTATCCATACAATCTACCAACAATCTAGATACCAGCACAGTCTATACGGCATATATTCCAGCCGGGGCGGTGCAGAACCCGGATAATGAGCCCAACCAGGAATTGACCTTCAGCTTTACCACCAGTGCCAACGCTTTGGCAGTGGTAACTGAAAGTGCTGCAAATGTTAACCAGACTGGAGCTACCCTGAAGGGAACCATCAGCAGCCTGGCAGGCGAGGAGAATTGCGACCAGGTTAAGTTGGATAGGCTACACTAAACTGGACAGTTCTCTTAAGGTCTTGTAGATTAAAATCAATAAAAAAAGGAGTTACTACAATGACAAAAAGAGAACGGAGAAAATTTACCGACGAATTCAAGAACCAGATGGTGCAGCTATACCTGAATGGTAAACCAAGAGCAGATATTCTTAAAGAATACGATCTCAGTGGATCAGCCTTTGATAGATGGGTCAAACAAAGTAAGACCTCAGGGTCATTTAGAGAAAATGACAATCGCAGTGATGAGCAAAAAGAACTCATCAAATTACGTAAAGAAAACCAGCAATTAAAGATGGAAAATGATATTTTAAAGCAAGCAGCGCTGATTTTAGGACGAAAGTAGATGTGATCAGGCAGAATGCCCACAAATACTCGGTATCAGCAATGTGTAGAGTCCTACAAGTAAACCGAAGCAGTTATTACTATGAATCAACCAGCCGTACCGTTGATGACAAAGTTAAGCAGGCCGTAATTGATATTTTTGAATCAAATCAGCATGTTTATGGCACCAGGAAAATTAAAGTTGAACTTAAAAAGCTTAGCATGACGGTCTCTCGCCGCAGGATTGGAAAACTGATGAAAAAGAATGGACTTGTATCTGTCTATACAGTAGCTCAGTACAAACCACATAAAACCGTATGTAATGAATCTGAGGTCCAGAACGAGTTAAATCGGGAGTTTAAAAAAGAAACACCATTAGAGGCAGTTGTAAGCGATCTGACTTATGTGCGGGTGGCAGGAAAATGGCATTATATTTGTCTTTTGGTAGATTTATTTAACCGCGAGATAATTGGGCAAAGCTGCGGCAGGAACAAAGATACTGTCCTTGTTTATCGAGCATTTGCCAGCGTTAAGACTAATCTGCATGAAATACGTATGTTTCATACTGACCGTGGCAGCGAATTTAAGAATCAGCTGATTGATGAAGTGATTACCACTTTCAATATTAAAAGATCTTTGAGTCTAAAGGGCTGCCCTTACGACAATGCTGTATCTGAAGCCACTTTCAGGGTGATCAAAGCTGAATTCGCAAGGAATCGTCACTTTGATTCTCTTGAGCAACTGGAAAGTGAACTGAAGATGTATGTAAAGTGGTTTAATGAAAAGAGGATTCATTCCACATTAGGCTATCTCAGTCCGCAGGAATTTAAAGCCAGACACCTTAAGAAATCTGTCTAGTTTTCTGTTGACAATCCAAAGTCGCAGCTATGCTCAAGGCCATTCATGCCCAGGAGAATAAAGACGCAGCCAAAGAAAAAGCAACAGCAGTTGCCGTTAAGCTACGAGAAATGAAACTTAAGGAAGCCGCCAAAAAGATAGAGGACAGTATCACAGAGACCCTTACATATATGGAATTCCCCTATGCTCACTGGTCAAAGTTGCGTAGCAATAACGTAATTGAACGGCTTAATCGGGAGATCCGTCGCCGAACCAGAGTGGTAGGTACATTCCCGGATGGTAATTCCGCCTTGATGCTCGTCTGTGCCAGACTACGACATGTGGCCAGCAAAGCCTGGGGCACCAAACGTTACATGAGTATGAAGCATCTCGAAGATATGCAAAAAGAAGAAGCTTTAGTTACAGGTTAACTGTTAGCTGCCAAGCGGTAAATTAAATTTGCGAAAAAATATTGACGGTATCGAAAACAGTAGCGTAATTGACATTTGAGTGCTTATATATGAATCAAATTCCGACTCCAAAAAAGTAGTAGTGGTCCAAAAAATCCCGGTGAAAATGATAAGCTCCCCTTTGAGTAGATAACTGAAATAATAAAAATTCAGGACTACTCAAAGGGGAGCTTATCATTTCAAATAACCGCAAGGGGTTTTCTAATGCTATTATATCCACTTGCGATGAGAAACGAATAACATCATCCCTGATACCAGTAAGATCATGATCGTTATGAGGTACCATACAAAATGGGGATTGCCAGCCCCCGGAAGGTTAACATTCATCCCATAAAAACCAGTTATTACGGTTAAAGTCATCATGATAATCGAAAAAATAGTAAGCGTGGTTATGATTTCACTGGTCCTCCCGTTGATTATCGAGTAATAAGTTTCAGTTGAACTGTTGACCAGATCCCTATAGGTTGTAGCCGTATCCAGAATACTGTCCAGATGGTCTACTAAATCAAGATAATATGGCCGATTTTTTTCATTTACAAAAAAGGAGTAGTAACCATTGATATTGCCAAAAATTCGCCGCTGTGGTATTAGTACTTTCCTCAGCAGTATTATACTGCGTTTAAGAGATAGAATTTCTTCGGTGATTTCCCTGCCACGTTTAATAAAAATATTATCTTCGAGGTCATCTATTCTCTCTCCCAATCTTTCTATAGTAGGAAAACAATCATCAACGATATTGTCAACTATTCTGTATAGCAGATGTTCAGGGCCAATGGTCATATAAGAAGTTTCGGTAAGGCATTTTTTGGCAATTTTACCTACCGCATCCAGAGCTACTTGATGAATAGTAACTATATAATTTGATCCCATGAACACATCTAGTTCGATACTGCTTATCTCATCATCTTCAGCATCTTCACAATAATTCAATCCATGAAAAACGAAGAAATTATAATTATCATAACGGTCTAACTTGGCGCGTGGACTTTCCTGCAGGCAATCTTCCAGAGCCAGAGGATGGAAGTTAAACAGATTGCCAATTGAGTTAAGTTCTGACGCAGAGCATTCATACAGGTCAATCCATAAAAGGCTGTCAGAAGATGTTAGAAGGTCATCCAGTTGGCTGAGATTTACATCATGAAACATGGCATTAACTTGAGAGTTGTAAAAATAGGTTTTTATCACAGCTCATCCCTCCTTAATTTCGGAGGGTATTAATAGCTAATCTGGCAGCAGAATATGTTGAACCCTCCGTTGATATTTGATTTATTGACATTAAGCAGCTTATAGATGCACGATCCATAATCTGGAACGGGGTCCATCATACCACCACCTTTACAATTCCTATATTTGTTCGCTCCCTAAAATATAGTTGTTATAAGCATGTCCTGTCAATACCTGTAAGACATTATAAGTAGATAATAGCTCCATGAAAAGAGAAGGCCATAAACCATTGATGCCGAATTAAATGTATCAATAATGGGTATTTTAGGAAATAGGAGGTAGTTTATGTTCAAGAAGTATTTTTTGATTTTAATATTGTTAACCAGCCTGATCTTCAGTGGATGCGGCGTTGACATATCTACCATTGATGTTCCAGAAGCTTCGGTAGTCTATGATACCAATGGCCGTCCGATAAAAGGATTGGCCGAAGAAAATCGTATCAGCATAGGGTTTGAAGAAATACCCGAGAGCTTCAAAGCTGCTATTATTGCAGTTGAGGATAAGAATTTCTATTCGCATCATGGAGTAGATATAGGCGGTATCATGCGGGCATTACTTCTTAATGTGAAAGCAGGGAAGATAACTGCTGGTGGAAGTACAATTACCCAGCAAACAGCCAAGACTCTCTTTTTGAGCAATGAACGTACCCTGACCAGAAAAATCAAGGAGTTATTTTATGCTTTAGAACTTGAGCGCAGTTACAGCAAAGATGAAATACTGACTATGTATTGTAATACTATCTATTTTGGACATGGTGCCTATGGATTGGAGGTTGCAGCGCGTACCTTTTTTAATAAGAACGCCCAGGATCTCACTGTCGAGGAAGCTGCCCTGTTGGCTGGACTGCCCAATGCCCCCAGTCTATATGATCCATATATAAATCCAGACCAGGCCAAAGAAAGACAGGGTATAGTGCTGCAGCGCATGGTTGAGGAAGGCTATATAAGTAAGGCGGATAAGGACACGATATTCTCCAGAGAGTTAAGCTATCAACAGGCTGATTATGTACTGGGTGAGGCCCCGTACTTTATCGCTATGGTACGAGATTATCTGTCTGAAAAATATGGGGAGAGAATGGTTTATCAGGGGGGGATGAAGATATACACTACTCTGGATCTGGATATGCAGAAGGCTGCAAATAAAGCCTATCAAGAAGGCATGCAGGAAAGAGAGGCTGAAGTACAGGCAGCTCTGGTAGCTATGGATACCACTAATGGACAAATACGTGCGCTCATAGGTGGGAGAGACTTTGCTAGCTCTACTTATAACCGGGTATTTTCTGAAAGACAGCCGGGGTCAACCTTTAAGCCCTTTATGTACTCGCTGGCTATTGAATGGGGTCTCACCGAGGCTTATATGATGAAATGTGAACCGGTGAAATTCGAGCTTCCTAACGGGGATACTTATGAACCAACCGACTATGGAGACGAAAAATATCACTGGCAGGAATTTACTCTAAAAGAAGCGCTTATGATCTCAGATAATGTAATTGCGGTGCAGGTTAACAATTTGCTGGGACCTGAATATGTAGCTAAACATGCAGAAAAATTCGGATTTAAAAACATACAGCCGATTCTCTCCTTACCCCTGGGTTCCAAGGAAGTGACTCCTCTTGATATGGCGGCCGCCTATAGTGTTTTTGCCAATCAAGGTATATATAGTGAACCAATATACATTTTAAAAGTGGTTGATAAAGATGGAAATATCCTGGAAGAAAATCAGACTGAACAACAGCAGGTCATAAGCCAAGAAAATGCTTACATTATCACTGATATGTTAAAGGGCGTAATGGAACCGGGAGGAACCGGAGCAAATCTGCAGGCTGCAGTTGGGAGGACGGCGGCTGGGAAGACTGGGACTACCGACGATTTTAATGACGCCTGGTTTGTAGGCTATACTCCGCAGCTTTGCTGTGCAGTCTGGGTAGGATATGATAAGGGACGCAATGTTAACCTGGTGGGAAGCGTAGCTGCAGGCCCAATATGGGCTAAGTTTATTGGGGATGCATCAGTCAGCTTACCCGATATCGACTTTGAAAGGCCAGCTAAAGTCAATTTGGTAAATGTGTGTCTGGATACCGGACTTATTGCGAGTGAATCGTGCCCGCGCAGCATTCGGATGGCATTCATCGAAGGAACCGAACCTGAGGAAATTTGTTATTATCATACCTCCGATTTGGAATGGCTGCTGTGGGATGCTGAAACTCCCTGAGCTTGAAAGGGATCATATAAGTAGGGGAGAATTGATTCTCCCCTACAATGGCATCAGTTTGAGTAACTGAGAGATTCATTTACTAATTGACTATTTTATCGATAACTACGGTACGGGTGGCAGAATCCCAGCCGACTGCTGCCCCCAGAGCTTCAGCCACCCAGCGGGCTGGCAACATAGTTCTGCTGCTGGTGATTTCAGGTGCTACGTCCATAAGCGTGGGTGTTCCATTTACGAAAAGGTATTTACTGCCGATGGTCAGTTGAATAGTTGTGCTGCTGTTTGCATCCACAATGGTCACCGTTCGGGAAGCATTATCCCAGTCGATATCATCTGCAGTTAATCCCAGTGCATAGGCCAGATAGCGTACTGGCACATAAGTGCGGCTATTAGTTATATAAGGCAGTGCATCCATTTGGGCCGGTACGTCATTAACGGTGTAAATCAGCGACCCGATCGTGATGGTTGCATGTATAGTGCTGTATGGAGTAGTTGTTGAAGTTTCAGCGTCTTCAAAGCTGATTGCTAGGTTGTCTCGGGATTGGTTATACACAAAGGAAAATATAGAAGTATTATCGATGGCGGCATCGGTAAATGAAATATTCAGGTTATTGATACTGTCCGCTGCTTCATTATCGTCGGCTTCACCCAGTAGCTCAATTTTGATCGTATAATCGTTGATTTTGCTTATTTTAACAGTTAATCCAGCTGGCAGATTAGCAGCCGTATACTGGTTGCCGGCTGTATAAACACTGCCGTTGGAGCCGGTAAAAGTTGCATTTGTTATAGTTACCAGAAGTGAAGTGGCAATAGATCCGTCATTGATACTGGCCTCTTCAAATTCATCATCACTCCAGGTCATACATGGAGCCGTAACAAACTGACCAGGAATAAGGTGAGGAATAACGTAAAATAATGGATAGCCGGTATAAGTTATTTTAAGGTCGTCCCTGCTTCCGCTGATCAAGGTTATGGCAGTAATCAAATCAGACAAGTCTATGCTAAGATCACTTATACTATTTATAGTAGTATGGTTACTTGCATTACCAGTGAGACTGATCTGTGCTGTCTTGTTGGTAACCTGTACGATCTGAACACTCAAACCATCAGGAACATTATCAACCGAATAACTTGATGCAGGAAAAATGGTGCCATCTGAACCATTAAAGGTACCTGTACCGTCCAAAGAAACAGTAATAACGTTACCTATTGAACCGTCATTATCAGTGGACTCCACAAATTCATCACCTGACCATTCAACAGTTGTTGTGAAAATTGAAGGGTCAATGGGTATAATGTCATAAGCAAGCGGATCTATACCCAGTGCAGAAGCGGGTATAAGCATAGTGAAGAGGATGAGAACAAGCAACCCTGCCATAAGTTTCACTTTCTTGTTTAACAACATAGTTGTACCTCCTTATTAGTATAAAATTCCATACTACTGTAAATCATTATAAACCATTTAATTGAATTATTGGAAAGGAATCATATTGGCCTTATAAATCTAATTAAAAAACTGAAAGCTTGTTATTCTCGGGCAGTTAATGGTCAATTATATATAAAGGTAAAGTATATTATTATTAGAATAATATAGAAGAACAGTTATTTATACGGCTTAAGGCAGGAAACCGCCTGAAGATAGATGAATAATACAAAGATAGGGAAATATGATTTAAGGAGGTTCAACAAATGAATACAGTAATTAACGTTTTAGTAGAAAACACCACTCCTAGTTCACCCCTGATTGGCGAATATGGTTTTTCGGCTCAATTACTGATCGATAACCATAATATCCTTTTTGATACTGGCTCTAACGATGCTCTTTTTTTAAACAGCACCGCTTTAGGAATAGATCTATCACTGGTTGAAGAGATAGTTATCAGCCATGGTCATTATGATCATACCGGAGCATTGATGCCCTTTCTTAATAAATATGGGGGGAGAAAGATTTATGCTCATTCCGGCATTTTTCCACGCCGTTTGATCAGCAGAACTGGAGGCAAAATGGTTGATATAGGCTGCAAATTTGCTTATCAAGAAGCTGTTGATGCGGGAGCGGAGCTGGTTTTTACCGATATTTTTTCAGAAATACATCCGGGAATATATTTAACCGGGGAAATTCCTAGATCAACCACATATGAAGATGTGGGAGGAGATTTTGTATTTGAAAAGGATGGACAGCTCCACCAAGATCTGCTGCCCGATGACATGGCTATGGTTATCGAGCACCCGGAGGGTCTGATCATCATCAGCGGCTGTTCTCATTCCGGAATGATAAATACCCTGGAATACTGCCGGCAGAAAACTGGCCGCTCTGAAGTACTGGCATATGTTGGAGGTACTCATTTGATGAATGCTTCCCCGGAGAGGCTGGTAAACACCATAGAAGCTGTAAGAATGTATGATGTTAAGAAACTGATTATCGGCCACTGTACCGGTTTTTATGCAGCAGCTGAGCTGTACAGTCAGCTGGGTCGGAATAGAGTTATAAAAATGGACGCCGGTATGAAGTTCGTTTTTTAATGCCCTTAGTATAAGAAATCATATAATATCTATAGCACGAAGATAAAAAACAACATATCCATATAGAGAGAAATAAATACTTAAGAAGATAATGGGGGATTTCGCAGGTGAATCTTAATAAATATAGACTAAAACCAGGGGAATTAAGAAAAACATGTAATCCATCAGGATTTAAATTTAATAGCACGGCAGAAGTCAAACCTCTGACTGGCATAATAGGGCAGGATAGAGCTTTAAAGGCTATCTCAATAGGGTTGGATATCGAGAGTGAAGGATATAATATTTACCTGGCTGGTCAATCGGGTACCGGTAAAACTACTCTGGCCAGCAAAATGCTGCACCATAAAGCCAGCAAAAAACCAGCGCCGCCAGATTGGTGTTATGTTTATAATTTTAAGAACCCGGATATCCCGTGTGCTATGAAAATCCCGGCTGGGAAGGGAAAACAACTTAAACAGGAATTGACTGCCTGCATTGATGAGGCCATAGAAGGAGTAATAAATACATTTGCCGGGGAAGAATATACAGCTCAAAAAAATACTATCTTCAACGATTTTGTAACGGAATCAAACGCTCTATATCTGGAGCTGGACCAGGAAGCTCGCTCACATGGATTTTCCATCACCCAGAATCAACAGGGCGGAGTTAATACCATACCAATAAATAAAAATGGAGAAGTGATGGGGCAGGAAGAGTATGTGGGACTCAGTGAAGAAGACCGGGCTATAATGATGACCAATAGTGGACTAGTTCAAGAAAAGATGAACGAGGCTATGAGAAAATATCGCAGTATGGAAAAGTTGATGAAAGAAAAACTAAAAATCCTGGAACAGGAGACAGCCCGGCAGGTTTCCCAACCTCAGTTTGATGATTTATTCAATAAATACCAGGATTTCGAACAAGTTCTGGAATACTTGCAGGCGGTACAGAAGGACTTTCTTGATCATCTGGATGTCTTTGTGAATCATGATGAAAATACTGCCCTGAGCTTTTTCAGACATATTGATAAACGTTCTTTTTTACGTCGCTATCAGATTAACCTGCTGGTTGATAATTCAGAATGCCTGCATGCGCCAGTTGTTTTCGAAAACAACCCTACTTTTGCTAACCTTTTTGGGCAGATAGAATATGAAGGGGAATTCGGTGTCCTGGCTACTGACTTTTCTAAGATTAAAGCAGGATCCATACATCGCGCCAACGGTGGTTATCTAGTACTCAGGGTATACGACCTGCTAAAAAACAATTTTGTTTGGGATACCTTGAAAAGAATAATAAAAAACCAGGAGATATCAGTAGAAAATATATCCCGAATGATTGGTATTACTAATACCGAGACTTTACAGCCGGAGCCTATTCCTTTAAAGATCAAAGTAATATTAATAGGTGAATCATCGTATTACTATCTGCTGCATCATTATGACCAGGAATTTTCCAAGCTATTTAAAATCAAGGCCGATTTTGATGATGAGATGAACCGGAGCCGGAGGCATGTAAACGATTATGTCCGCCTGATCAGTTCCGTATGTGAAACTCAAAATCTGAAGCATTTCAGTCCGGAAGCAGCTGCAGTCATAGTAGAATATGGAAGCAGAATGACCGATGATCAGCAGAAATTGAGTACTTCCTTTAACAAACTGATGGAACTAATATATGAAGCGAATTGCGTGGCAGACTATGATGGGGCTGATTTAGTAACTGGAGAGCATGTGCAGAAGGCTATAGAACAGCGAGTATATAGGAGTTCGCTGTCTGAAGAGAAGATTCAGGAGGCAATAAACCGGAATGTCCTGATAATCAATGTGGAAGGAAATTTAATTGGGGAGGTAAACGGTCTGGCAGTTTACCAGGCTGGCGAATATAGATTTGGTAGACCGGTAAGAATAACTGCCAAGACTTTTATGGGAGAAAAAGGACTGGTTAACATCGAAAGAGAGATAGCCATGAGCGGCCGTATCCATAGTAAAGGGATTTTGACCCTGAGTGGCTATTTGGGATATCAATATGCACAAGATAAGCCCCTCGCCTTATCAGCCAGCCTTACCTTCGAGCAAAGCTACCAGGGGGTAGAAGGAGACAGCGCTTCCAGTGCAGAACTTTATGCTCTGATCTCAAGTCTGGCCCGGGTACCAATAAATCAAAGAATAGCTGTTACCGGATCAGTAAACCAGAATGGAGAAATACAACCGGTAGGCGGTATCAATGAAAAAATTGAAGGTTTTTATAAAGTTTGCAGAGAAAAGGGATTAGTGGGAAACCATGGCGTTATAATTCCCCGTAAGAATGTCCCTAATCTAATGCTAGATGAAGAAGTAATCGAAGCAGTACGAAACAAGCTGTTTAATATATGGGCGGTAAGTCATATAGACGAGGGGCTGGAAATACTAACCGGAATACCAGCAGGAGAAAAGGACGTGAAGGGAGCCTTTCTCCCGGAGACGGTCCATTATCTGGCCGACCAACAGCTGGAGGAATGGAGCCTTAAAAGAAAGATGCATATCCAGGAGAAAGCGCTGGCATTAACCAGAAAGACTAAAAAACCTGGGGCAACCAGCCGGAGAAGGAGGAGGAGAAAATGAGAGTAAAAAAATTTATAACACCAGTCCTTTTGCTGCTGTTTTTGCTGCCCCTGGGTGGCTGCAGCTATGATTTTTCAGAAATTTTAGGTATGCCCTCGGGAAATAATCAACCTGAATTAATCAAGGCTGAAATATTTTTTACCGATGGACAGACTTTGAAAACTTACATAAAGGATCTGGGAATACAACAGGATGGAAAGGTCTATGTAGGAGGTTCATCACTTAATTACCTGTATGATGCCAGGGGAAATATTGTGGGTTCCTACAATTATCAAAGGGTATTGTTTATCAAGATTATCTCCAGCCAGGATGAAGAATCTTCATAAAAAGCTTAAGAAAAAAAAAATATAATCGATAAAAAGAACAGGGGTATGGTAAAAAATAACATCTCCTGTTTTCTTATGTTGAAACCATTATCTGAGCGAGTTTTCGGAAAAAGCGGTGGTAGAACGTTTGATTAAACTTTTAGAGAAACAGTGGAGGGATTTATAGTGGATTTTATTGAAAGCTTACTTCGTAAGATGAGCGTCAGGATACGCCTGATACTTGCATTTACTCTTATTCTGGCAGCGGTCACCGGAATAATGGGAATATATGCAACATCTGTAATGTCAGAAAAGATTACTATTTCTGCCCAGGAAAAGTTAAGTTCCGATCTTAATATGGGCTGGCAGATGTTAGAGTACAATTATCCTGGAGATTGGCAGATTAAAAACCAGCAGCTGTATAAAGGCAGTGTTCTAATGGAAGAAAACTATGAACTGATTGATGAAATCGGTGAATTAACGGGTGGAGATACAGTCACTATTTTTAAAGGAGATACCCGTGTAGCAACTAACGTTATGAATAATGGCGAGAGATGTGTAGGTACTCAGGTTTCTGATGTAGTTGCAGAGACGGTATTAACAAAGGGAGAAAAATATATAGGCCGGGCTGAAGTGGTTGGAACCTGGAATGAAACCGCCTATGAACCTATACGGGATAATAAGGGAGAAATAATCGGCATATGGTACGTAGGCGTGCCGGCCACTCCATATGATGATGCGGTAAGTGAGTTCAGGAATATGATGGTCGCTTATTCAGGTATTGGAATACTGATAGGATTCCTGGCCGCTTTCTTGATTGCATTCACAGTATATACCCCGCTCCGGAGGATAACAGAAGGGGTCGAAGTGATCAGTCAGGGCGATTTAACTTATAAGGTGCCGGTCAAAGCCAATGATGAGCCAGGTAAAGTGGCTGATATGGTAAATAAGATGGTGGAGAGTATGTCTGCTTTGATCGGGGGAACCAGGCAGCTGTCAGAACATGTCGGAAGAGCCTCCTCGCACATAACTGGACTTATAGATTCCAGTACCCAAATGGTGGGTGATATGTCAGTACAGGCAGAAAAGATGAATGATGAAGCGGTACGTCAGGTGGAACTTGCGGGAGGTTCCAGGGTGGTGTTGAGTGAAATGTCAGCTGCTATCCAGCAGGTAGCAGCTAATTCCAGCGATGTATCTAATTTGGTGGCAGATGCCACATTCAAAGCTCAAGGAGGCGGGGAAGAGGTAGAAAAGGCTATCAAGCAGATGGATGTCATTAGTGATGCCGTTAATTCAACTGCAGTTATCGTGGAAAATTTGGGGAAAAAATCCGAGGAGATTGGGCAGATAGTTGTATTAATAACTGACATAGCCAATCAAACCAATTTACTGGCCCTTAACGCAGCTATTGAAGCAGCCCGGGCCGGAGAGCAGGGGAAAGGGTTTGCGGTAGTTGCTGAAGAAGTGAGGAAATTGGCGGAAGAATCAGGTCAAGCTGCCAGCCGTATTTCGGATGTGATCAAGGAAATGCAGGCAGGAGCGGGTGATGCAGTGAAAGCAATGCAGGCAGGAACCCGTGAGGTTTCCAATGGCATACAGGTGGTGGCTCATGCTGGAAGTGCCTTTAAAGAGATTATTGGTGCGGTGGCTACTGTTAGCATGCAAATCCAGGAAGTCTCGGCCGCCAGTGAAGAAATGGCTGCCAGTTCCCAGACTGCGTTCGATTCCGTTCAGGAGACTGCCAATGCGGCAGAAAATAATTCCAGATACGCCCGGGATATTACCCGTTTGACGGCAGAACAGATGGCCAGCATTGAAAACATGAACCAGTCCATGTTAGAATTAAACCAGGTGGTAGCAGAACTGGACCAGTCTATAAAATTCTTTAAAATATAATAGTAATATGATGTAAAACAAAAAGCCCATTTTATTCTATAATTAGTAGAGTAGAGTGGGCTTAATTTTGTGGGAGGATACTTTGAACATGCTGCAGATAACAAAGAATAATATCCAGGGGCTTCCCGGTTACGAAATAAAGATAATGGAGAAGAAAGTCAGCATTCAAGACTTGCTGGACGAATTAAACCTATTTTTTGAGGAGGGAAACCTGGAACGCCTGTGGCCGGAAGGAAAGCAGAGTTGTTATGGATGTGACCTGTGCTGTCACGAACCGCTTCCATTGACCTCAATAGATGTAAGAAACATATGTCAGGCCCAAGGAATCAACTTGATGGACGCTTATAAATATTTATGGGCAGAAGCACAGGATAATGTAATTGATATAACTCTCAGGCGGACCCAGGCAGGAAGGTGTATCTTCCTGCAACCGGATTCTACCTGTTCGATATATAAGAATCGTCCTTTTCTCTGCCAGACCTATATATGCTGTCAAACTACTCCGCAGATAGAAGAACTCAGGAGTCAAGTAGTTAATATGGGGATGGACGAACTGATCAGGGCCAGCATTCTGGCCTTTTCATCTGCTGGTAAAGTGCTGCCTTTAAACCGGAGTCATAATGCCCGAGTGAATATAAAAGATTGGGGTAAAAACAAATTCACCGGGAAAAATAATTATTCGAACATTTTATTAAAAAATGTATTATCTTCAGATTTATTCAAACACATGTTACTATAAGGATGGAGATATAGTCGGAGAGGAGGAGTGACCATGAGTAAGAAAATCTCTGCCAGATGCCTTCTGTGCGGTAAGACCTGGGATGTAGAGGAAGATCACAAAGACTTCAAGAAACTGGTAGAGCAGCAGAAAGACCTTCCGACCTTTATTTGTGATTTATGCGGTTATCGGGTACGGCATGAATCAGAAGACAAAAACAAACCCCAGAAGCCTATGTAGATCATAAGCTTACAAAGAAGTGAGGGATGTTAGTGCAAACCCTGAAAATTATAAAAGAAAATCAGGAAAGAATTGCTGCCCTGATATTCTTGCCGGACAGTTTTGACCATCTTCTAATAACCTGCCACGGATTCAGGGGAAGAAAAGAAAACAGTGATCGTATATATGCATTTGCCGAACAAATGAATGAGCTGGGACTAGGGGTTTTAGCATTTGATTTTACCGGATCAGGTGAGAGTGATGGGGAATTTAGCGAAATTACCCTGACCCGGCAGGTTCAAGATTTAAAAACAGTTATTGACTATGCATACCACACCTACCAGAAGCCCATTATACTACTAGGAAGAAGCTTTGGCGGAAGTACCGTGCTGGCAGGCGGGTCAGAAGACAGTAAAGTTAAGGGCTTCATATTGTGGTCTACTCCCGTTGAATTGCAGCAGACTTTTACCCGGGTGATGGAAGAAGCCTATGAAGAGTTGATAAAAGGAAGAATAGTAAATATACATGACGAATCGGGAGCCTATGATATAAGACCGGCTTTTGTAGAAGATTTTTATCAGCATAATATGGACGAGTACCTGAAGAAAATATATACACGGCCTGTTTTGATCGTGCAGGGGCAGGATGATAAGGTAGTAGCAGTATATAATGCCCGTTATATGTTCAATAGGCTTTGCAACGCTGAAATGGTAATAGTGGATGATGCTGACCACCGGTTCGAAAATAAGATCAGGGATCGAGAAGAAATTACTATCAAGTGGCTGAGGAAACACTTCATAGATAAATAGAGGAGTGCTGGAAGATAGACTTAAGCAGTATTGATGCACTAGCTTCATATATTAGTGATTATGGAGTGTACGGACCATTAGTAATAATAATGATGTTCTTTATACAGGCTATTGTACCGATTATACCATACGCTATCCTGGCCGGGGCGGCAGGAATTATTTATGGCAAAACAACCGGTTTTTTTATGGCCTGGAGTAGTGCAATGGCAGGGACGTTGTGCATCTACCTGCTGGCCAAATATACCGGGATAAAATTTATCCAACGGGTAACAAAGAAGCCTTACCAATTAAATTTCGAGAATATGAATGGGAAGACAATCTTCTTGCTGCTGTTAATTATTAGAGTTTTCCCGGTTGTACCTACCCCGGTAATAAATATAGGGTCTGGTTTAAGCGGAGTTCCCCTGGGTATATTTGCTTCATCTTCAGCTTTGGGTATGATCCCCTGGGCTATTATTTACGTTGCTCTGGGTGATTACTTTCACCGGAGCCATAATATAACCAATACTCTGGCTATACTGGGGGCCATACTGATTATCATAATAATAGGAATCAGCTATTTCCGAAAACGCATTAACATAACTGCGAATTCCAAAGATAAATAGATGCATTCCGCTTTTAGCAGCTTAAGCAGACTGAGGTCATTGAGCTTAGTCTAATTCGAGTAGTATTGAATACATATGTAAAAACACAGGTATTACAAGATTGAATAGATTCATTTGCTGCAATACCAATGCTTCACCTGGGGTTTAATTATTATAGAAAAGGGGAGGTGAAGCAATGGAATATGGAGACATAGTTATAGTAAATCATCCCCGGCATCCATTCTATAATTATGTAGGAAAAATCGTGGGTAAACGCGGCAAGAGATCTCCTGATGATACCTTAATGCTGGTGTTAATTAATAATAGATCCTATATAATACCGGAATCTATGCTTAGTATATATAGTTATGGCCAGCAAAATAACTGAATCGTTGCTGGTCAATGCCTTCTTCACAAGTAAAGAAGGTATTTTTGTAATTATACCAGCCAATGCTGTGAGATGCATGAACAGCCAGACCAGCCAGGTAATGAGCTGGACCTGGTATTGATAAGACCCGTGCAGTTTAATAGGTCAAGAACTCATGTAAGTGAAACCCTTAATAAAAGGGGGCATGCTGATGTGGTACATATACACCAGCCAGGAAGGTAATAATTACCCCCTGGAATTTGGATATCGGGCAGTCGAGAGCAACGAAGTAACCTATAATTATGAGCAGATTACCAATTTATGTAGAAAGGGCTGTGAAAGCTGTGGCTCGGGCGGCTGTCCTCCCTGGGCTCCCTCGTTTTCAGATATCCAAACCCAATACGCATATGGAGTTTTAATTTTTGCTAGATTTTTTTCCAGGTATAGACCATCCAGGCTTGCTCTGTCCAATATCCCATATTTACAATATAGATTTCAGGACATTATCTTATCCAGACTATTTACTCAACTTGGATATCAAGTGAGAGAATCTATCCAGGAAGAAGTACTATTCCTGAACAGCGGTCACTGTATGGGCTGCGGTTTACAAACCTGCAGTTTCATAAAAGGTGAGACTAACTGCAGGCACCCGCAGCGACGGACTTATGCTATCGGGGCTACCGGGGTAGAGGTGGTTCCGCTTCTGCAAAGCGTTTTTGGTATCACTTTGCAGTGGCATAATGCAGATAATCAGCAGGTGGACTGCATTACTAAAACCATGGGCTTTTTCTGCCGTGAAAGGTCTATTCAGAATGAGATTATGGATGAAATGATAGTGAATTTGAATACTTTGCCGTGCAGCAAATTCAAAATACCAACAGAAGAGTACCGGTTGATTTTAAATAGATTATTATGAAGGAATATTTGGATAGGCAGATGTTAGATCAAAAGGAACCTCACGCCTGCTCCTACTGTATTGAGCAATTCTATTCCTACCCATGCGTTTGGCCTGGTAAAGTGCATCATCCGCCTTTTCGATAAGGCTTATAGCTGTACCATCAATATCCCTATTCAACTCGGCGACTCCTCCACTCAGGGTGACCCTGATGCCATTACCTATGATCAGATTTTCTACCCCCATTATCAGTCGCGCGGCTAATTCGGATGCCTCTTTAAGCCCGGTAGCAGGGCATATTACCAGGAATTCCTCTCCCCCATATCTACCAACTAAATCGCAATTTCTGATATCGTTTTTCAAGCTACTGGAAACATCTACCAAAACTCTATTGCCAAATTCATGGCCGAAGGCATCATTGATGTTTTTAAAGTAATCTAGATCAAACATGATGATACTCAAGCTGCTGCCATGATGTCGGCTGTCAATAATTGTATCCTCCAGCAGGTTATATATATATGAATGATTAAACAGTCCAGTAAGTCCGTCAGTAATAGCCATTTCCTCCAGCAGTTGCGAATACTGCAGGACTCGGGCTCGTTCGTGATCGTAGTTCTTTGAATATACTAAAAAAAGCAGGATGGTTATTACTATAGTAATAACCATGGAAGAAATAACATCGAAATACCTGAGTATACGGTTATCAGAATATAAGATCTGTTCCGGGTGAAAATACTCAAAGACTCCCAGGCCGATTACCATTAAAATCAGCAATAAAACAAATAAATTCCGCTTCCAATCCGTACATACGGCACATATTACCAGACCATAAAACATGACTGTATAATGGGCTCCTCCATCGGTACCCCCATTAAAAATCCACGAGGCCGGAGTAAAAAACAGGATTAATAAAATGCAGGCTGCGGTAATTGATGGTTCTAAAATGTTTTTGAAGCGGGATAGGTAGTAGATCAACATCATTAGTGCCATATAGACAAAAATGCTGGTAGTGAGAAAAGGTGAAAGCTCGAGAAAAAGATTCTCAATGCCCACAATTAATGCTATCATAACTGCTACCGCAGCAGTAATATTGAAAATGCGGTGTTCCAGGCTGAATTTATCGGGCTGTCCAATAATAAATAGAGCTATTTTTTTAACCTGCATGGCGGGGTCCTTTCCTGATGAAAGCAAAAACAATTATATATTACTATCGGTATTTAGAAAATATTAATTAGTTTTCATTTGAACTTTGGGATGGTACTTGAAGGTTAACAGGGAACCAAAGGTGTTATGACGATATGCCAAAAAAGGGCCGAGAATCTTAATATAATTAAAATTTCAGCCGATTCATGATTTGCTGTTTGGTGGCCATATAGTATCCATGTTCAATAGCTTTAATTTCATAGTTACTCTGCTGCAATTGCTGTTCATAATAATTTTTAAGATTAATGGTTTCCAGAGCAAAAACATATTTTCTCAAAAACTCATAGAATATACCTTTGGATCTTGGCGTTATACTAAAGATGAGTATAAATAATATAATATTGGCAAGTAAAAGCAGCATTCCAGAATAGTCTAGTTTACTTAATACCAGCAAGCCTAATATAAAAATAATTAAAGAGCTGATAAAGGCCATAAAAGCCAGACCTCTGCCTGTTTGTATCCTAATGATGGCCTTCCTATAATACCTGATACGCATATTCAACAGGGATAACTGCGAATCTACATCCAGCTTGCGAAAATCTTCATCCTCTATTTTAATAACGTCATAATTATTTTTTTGTACAGCATCGATTAACATGATGCATAAAAGACGGAGTGGATAATAAAGGACAAAAGTCAATGTAATGGCTGCCAGTGCAGGCAGAAGATAGCCATATATACCTCCCAGTGCGGCATAGACAATCATAAATGCGCCTGCAGCAGATTGAGCCCAGGAGCGGTTGGGCTTAAAGCGGTCGGATAATTTAAAGAATATAAAAGATAGAATAATCATACCCAAGAAAAATAATAAAACTTTAATATCGATTGCCATTATTATATCAAGCATATAACCTCCAGAAATTTGACAAAAAACAACTACAATTAGGTACTATGGTCACAAATTGATTATACAATATTTTGATTTAAAACAAAAGAGAAATAATGAAACTAGTGCTAATGAAATTATTACTTAAATTATACTATAAACGATATGATAACCAATATAGTACAATATTAAAATGTATCAAATAATAAGGGGTAAAAGAACATGAAAACATATTATGATTGTATTCCCTGCTTATTGAGACAGACTGTTGAAGCAATGCGGATGTCCGGAGCAGATGAGGGGATCCAGGAAAAACTGATACGATTCGTACTACGGGAAACCGCAGATATTGATTTGAACGAGACCCCGCCGTATATGGCTTACTTGATTCATCAAAAAATAAGGGAAGTATTGAATGACCCTGATCCATACCAGGAGGTAAAAGAGCACTTCAACCAGCTGGCTCTAGATATGTATGAAGATCTGCAACAGCGGGTAGAAAACTCGGCTGATCCTTTTGAGACCGCGGTACGCATTTCTATTGCAGGTAATATTATAGATTTTGGAGTTCGCGCTGATATTGGATCCCAGGAGGTCAATGACACCATTCTAGAATGCCTGCATAGTCCAATATCATTTAACACCAGTATTGAATTGAATCGTTCTATTAAGCAAGCGGATAATATTATGTTTCTGAGTGATAATGCCGGAGAAATTGTATTTGATCGTCTATTGATTGAGCAGATGCCGAGGGAAAAAGTCTGCTATGTGGTTAAAGGACAGCCGATCATAAATGATGCCACTATGAAAGATGCAGATGCAGCTGGCATGACTGGGCTGGTAAGAGTTATTGATAATGGCAGCGCTGCTCCAGGTACTATCCTGAAATTATGCTCACCACAGTTTATCGAAGAATTTCATAAGGCGGATCTCATCATAGCCAAGGGTCAGGCCAACTACGAAACCCTAAGTGAAGTGAAAAATACAGATACCTTTTTTTTATTGAAAGTGAAATGTCCCGTGATAGCCAGGGATTTGGGCTGTGATACGGGTGCTGTAGTAGTGAAAAGAAACAGCAGTCAGGAGAGCCGGTCGGCGTTGTCTTAAGTCTTACCTTAAGCCGCAGGGAGCAGTCATTAGCAGACAGTGCTTCCGCGAAATTTTAGTTTATGAGATAATAAAAAGGGAAAAAAGGGTAAAAAACTGCCAAACAAGAACAGCTATACCCGGGTTGAACTGTTTGGAATAGAAAGAGGTGGTAGCTCCATGTATGCTGTTATTCTGGCAGGCGGAACGGGAGAGAGGTTCTGGCCTCTGTCTCGTCGTGAAAAACCTAAACAGTTTTTGTCTCTGTTGGGTAGTCGTTCTATGCTGCAGCTAAGTATGGACAGGCTGTCAGGCCTGGTAAATCCTGCAGATACGTATATAGTAACCGAAGAAAAATATAAGGAATTAGTTCGACAACAACTGCCCGAGCTTCCACTGGGAAATATAATCTGTGAGTATTGTGGACGAGATACAGCCGCCGCCGCTGGTCTGGCTGCGACCTATATACAGAGCCGAGACCCGGAGGGATTAATGGTGGTTCTGCCAGCCGATCATTATATTGCTGATATCGAAGAATTTCAGAGGATAATACAGGTAGCTGTAAGGTCGGCGCGTTCCGGAGAGTGGGTCGTAACTATTGGTATCAGACCCTCCCGGCCAGAAACCGGATATGGTTACATACAGCAGGGGGAAGCCATAGAGAAGCTGGAAGGTATTCCCGTTTACAAAACCATTGCCTTTCATGAGAAGCCTGACCTGAAGACGGCTGTAGAATATTTAAACCAGGATAATTATTTGTGGAATAGCGGTATGTTTGTCTGGCGGGTAGATTTACTCCTTAGATTAATTGCGCAGTACCTGCCCGAGCTGAACCGAGGCCTGGCTTTTATCGCAGAGAATATAGGAACAGAGCGGGAAGCGGAAGTTATAGGAGAGGTCTACGAGAAGCTGTCCCGTGTTTCTGTGGATTATGGAATAATGGAAAAGTGCAATCAGGCATTGGTGATCCCCGCATCGTTTGGCTGGGACGATGTAGGAAGCTGGACAGCCCTGGGCCGCTATCGAGAGTCTGATCAAGAGGGCAATGTACTGGAAAGCCAGGGGGTTTTTATTGATACCCGGGACTGTATGATTTATGCACCCCAAAGGGTAGTTGCTACTCTAGGAGTAGAGGGTCTTATAATCGTTAATAGCCAGGAAAGTCTGCTGGTTTGCAGTAAAGACCGGGCTCAGGAAATTAAGAAAGTCATAGAAGCTCTAAAGGAAGCGGGATATCAAGATATAATCTGACCTTTTGATGAATAGCAAATAATACTATTAGAAAACTTGAGCTTGGGAGGGAGTGAGACCTGTGATAAAGAAGAACATTTTCAGGTTGTACGATATCAGGGGCATAGTTGGTGAAGACTTGACCGAAGAAGCAGTTTATAGAATAGCTCGTGCTCTGGCGGCTCAGGCTGCCCGTAGGGGTTGGCAGAAAATCGTGCTGGGCAGGGATAACAGGATGTCCTCTCCCCGCATAAGAGAAATTACTATAAAAGCGCTGCTCGATTCAGGTTGTGAAATAGTAGACCTGGGAGTCGTTATAACCCCTATCTTCTACTTTGCGGCTCGCCACTTGGATATAAAGGCTGGTCTGATGATCACTGCCAGTCATAATTCTTCGGAGTTTAACGGTTTTAAGATGCTGCTGGGGGAAACCACCATTTATGGAGAGGAGATTCAAGAAATCCGTCAGCTGGCGGAAAGTGGAGATTTTATTTCTGACTCAGGAGGCAGTCTGATAGAAATAGATATAGTTGACGACTATATTGACATGATCAAGGAGAAAATCCGACTGGGACCCAAAAAACTAAAAGTAGTAGTAGACTGCGGCAGTGGCACAGCGTCTCTTTTTGCTCCCCGCTTGTTCAGAGAGCTGGGCTGTCAGGTGGTGGAACTGTATTGCGAATCTGATCCGAATTTTCCCCATCATCATCCCGATCCGGTAGCAGTAGAAAATTGTCAGGATCTTATTCAGGTAGTCAGGCAGGAACAAGCTGATCTGGGGATTGGCCTGGACGGAGATGGCGACCGGCTGGGTGTAGTGGACCGGGAAGGGAATATTATCTGGGGCGATATGCTGATGATTATTTTCTGGCGCGAAATTCTGCCTCATCATCCTGGTACGGACTGCATTGTGGAAGTAAAGTGTTCCCAAAGCCTGATAGATGAGATTTACCGCCTGGGCGGCAAGCCTATGCTTTATAAAACCGGGCACTCTCTGATTAAAGGCAAAATGAGAGAAATCGGAGCAATTTTTACCGGGGAAATGTCAGGGCACATGTTTTTTGCCGATGAATATTATGGTTTTGATGATGCCCTTTATGCGGCAGCCAGACTGCTGCGCATTCTATCCCATAGCGATAAGGACCTCACCCAATTGCTGGATGATGTGAATAAATACTATACTACCCCGGAAATAAGGGTGAAGAGTACCGATGAAGAAAAATTTCAGGTGGTAGAACAGGTCCTGCAGCACTTCCGGCCCCTATATGAAGTTCTGGATGTAGATGGGGCACGCATTCTCTTTCCAGGGGGATGGGGCCTGGTTCGAGCGTCTAATACCGGTCCGGAACTGATTGTGAGATGTGAAGGAAGTACCCCGGAAGCCCTCGAGGAAATAAAAGTCGAGTTGTTCGGATATCTAGAGAGTCTGGGTATACACGTAAGCCAATAAGTTCGGTACCTGGTACCGAACTTATTGGCTATCTTTCGTATACCAGCTTAATGCTTCATCTGCTGACGATATTTGAAATATATGTTAAAATTTAAGGTAAGAGATTTAACTTCACAGAACTGATTAGCCCCTCATCTGTTGCTCTATTAGCCCCACCATTTAGCTGCTAAGAAGACGTTGATTCAACTTCAGTCGTACTGTGCTAAATTGCATAGTGCCGAAAAAAGGAGGTGACTCAGGGATGAACGCTTGCTTGATCGTGAGTACCTACCCTCCCCGGAAGTGCGGAATTGCAACCTTCTCTGAGGACTTAAGGGATAATCTGATAAAACATGTGCCAGAAGTTCTGGTAGCTGCTGTGAATGATCCCTTTCAATCCCATAAATATCCTTCCGAGGTAGTATTGGAGATAGAGCAGGAGAATACCGCTGATTATATAGCTTGTGCTACCTGGGCTAATCATGAGCCCAACCTGGACATGGTTATTATCCAACATGAATATGGCATATTCGGGGGGCCGGATGGCGAATACATAATAGAGCTGGCCACTCACCTCACCAAACCGTTTCTGCTGGTTACTCATACCGTACTGCCACAGCCATCTGAAAAGCAAAAGCAAATATTGATCAGGCTGGCCGGTTTAGCTGCTGGAGTTCTGTGTATGACTGAAAGGTCCCGCAGATTACTGACCAGCGTATATGAAGTGATGCCGGAAAAGGTATTCGTAGTACCTCATGGGGTTCCCGGTTTTATCAAAAAGAGCAGACCTGCTTTGAAAGCCCGGTATGGTTTTCAAGAGCGTACCATTATTACTACTTTCGGTTTAATAGGTCCCGGAAAGGGACTGGAAATTGGTATTGAAGCTCTAGCAAAGGTGGTTGTTGAGCACCCCCAGCTGTTGTATATTATCGCTGGTGCCACTCACCCCAACCTGCTGAGAAGTGAAGGAGAACGCTATAGAGATAGTGTCAGGCAGTTGGTGGCGGATTTACACCTGGGTCAGCATGTGCTATTTGATAATCGCTTCCTCGAGGATGATGAATTGGGCGATTATTTGTACATGACTGATATATATCTCAGTCCCTACCCCAATCTTGACCAGGCGGTATCCGGTACCCTGGCTTTTGCGGTCGGCTGCGGTCGCGCTATCGTCTCTACTCCCTACGAGTATGCCCGGGAAATTCTGGCTCAGGGTCGGGGTATGATAGCGTGGGAGCCTACCCCTGAAGCATTGGCGGAACTTATTGACCTCATTCTAAAGAATCCAGGTCTGAAGGAAGAACTGGAAAGCAAGGCAGCCGAGCTGGGTCGTTCTCTGACCTGGGCGAGTGTGGCGGAGCTTTATTACGCTATAGCCGAAGAGGTATTAGAAAACGATCAAGCCCAGCACTTTCATCATAGTAGAACCAGGCTCGGGTGATAGACATATGGGTAAGAAGTGAAGATTAAGAAAAGCCCGCGCTTAAGGCGTATCTAATACGTCCGAGGGGCGGGATTCTTCATTATTTGTGAGCTTTGACCGAACATTAATTTACACCCTTATGAGGGCTAGCCTTTAGCTATAGCACCTCAGTTTAACGGTACGGGGTGGTCATGTAAGGGGTTCTTTATTTTAATGAGCCTTGCTCGAAAGACCAAAGCCCTTAAGGTCTGCCTGGGTCTTTCTTATCTGCGGTATTGTTCAGGGATAAGGTCAGCCAGGGTGGCTGTGGCTACCCCGATGTGGGTGTCAGCCGCCCCGTAATATACCAGTATCTCATCATTATCATCCAGAATTTCCTTGTTGGAAGCTGCCACTGCCCCACAGGTGAACACTACGTTAGGTACCCATGAGCCGGTCCCGGACCCAATTTCATAGTCCTCTTCGGGCTGCAAAATACTGTTGGGAGAACGATATATTAGGAGTTCCGGGTTATTAAGATCTACCAGGATTACTCCCAGACGATAAACCATCTGTCGGTCGACTCCATGATAAATCATCAACCAACCGTAACGGGTTTTTATAGGCTGGGTACCAGAACCGATTTTCAAGGAATCCCACATCCTGCCCGAACGAGGCCCCATGATTATGGCATGCCTTTCCCGTGGTACCGGGAATTCCAGCTTATCCATGTAGGAAACCCATATACTGGGCTCGATGCGATGGTAAATAACGTACTTTCCCTGTATTTTTTCTGGAAACAGTATGGCATCTTTGTTCCACACATCTTTAAAGGCCAGGCCTTTCCTGATCCACCGGTCAAACCTGCGCTGCAGGAAGTCCTCCACCTTAATGGAAGCGGCCGAAATTTGGGCTATAACCCCATCATAAGCGGTATACATCATGTAAATTTCGTCATCTATAATAACGGTTCGCGGATCTTCACAGCCCTTTTTTTCTTTTTCATTTACTGGGATAAATATCGGATCCGGCAGCCTTTCAAGAATTTTGAAGCCATCGCTTACCGCCATACCGATGCGGGAGACTTCATCATCGCCATAAGCCCGGTACAATATATAGACCCGGTCATCAATCCTTAATGCCGCTGCGTTAAGGACATATTTACTTTCCCAGTAATGATCCTTAATCGGATTTAGTATGGGGTTGCCCTGATACCTGATCAGGGGTTTCGCAGGAGGATAGGCAATTGCTTCTTGAGCCACCACAGTTACATCTTTGGGTCTGATGCCCAGCAAGGCATCCAGAACATTTTCGCTGGCCCGGCCTTCTCCAATAAGCTGGGTCACTCCGGTTTCTATTCCGGCGATATCATAACCCAGTTCTTTATAGATATCCTCCAATAAATCCTGGTTAAACCATTTTTCTTCCACATGACTGGAAAGCGGAGTAGGAACTCCTTGGCCTCCTTTATAGTTGTAGCTGGACCAGCTCCAGGCGGATAAGGGTATAAAAGTGCCATCATCGAGAACCTGGCTTAAACCATAACTATCACACATTATCCTTATCACTTCAGCCTCTTCACTCAGGCCTTCCTTCTGGAGCTTTTCTGCCAGTCCTCTAAAATTGCGTACCAGATTTCGATGATGCAGATTCTCGAATATGTTGTGGGCTGAAAAAGCGGTAGTTTCGTAGCGGCCTATAAGGGAATTACGCATCTTGGTACCTAAATTCTTTCTCTCCCGGGCATAGGTTCTCCATAGATGGGCATAATTCTCGGCTATAGTAATATGCCGGACTATGAACAAACAGAAGCGCAGGCGGGGAAAATCTCCCCCCATACCTTTATTAAAGGGAGTAGTCACTATCCTGGTAGTAAGCTTATTAAGATTAGAAATATTGCCCAGGCGGGCTATTGGACCGAACTTTGGTTCCAGTACAATATATTTGATATCAACCTCTTCCAGTCCTTCCGGGCGCTGGTTGTCCAGTATCCATAATAGAGCCCGGTCTGCGTATTTGCGGGTCTCGATCAGGTTGGCCAGGCTTACCGCATCCCTTACCTCCATTTGTTTCATTAGCTCTCTGGTGCTCTGGCATCCGGCTGGTATCATAAGATTTACCGGAGGGAAGCGCAACAGCATTTCTTTAAAAATTTCGTCTTTAACTGAAAACATCTTCTGGTGGGGGAGCATTTCAAAAAGGCGCTGCAGCACCTGCTCAACTCCAGCCTCGCTGTAGAGGTCGCCGGGAAAAAGCGATTCCATAGTCTGTTCCAGCCCGTGCATATACTCTCTGAACCGGGCAAATATTAGATCAGAACCGGCTTCTCTGGGTACTCCCAGAGAATGGTAGATAATCTCCTCGAATGCCTCCTGATAACGTTTTTGCAGACGGTTAAATACCTCTTCGGTATATACTTCTTTACCGCCTTTGCCGATAATAGTATTGTGCAAAACTATGGGGATTCCTGGCACATACTCCAGGTAACGGGAAGGAGTAATCGGGGGAGTGACCTCCAGCAGCTTGGTTTCCCATTTGTCATTAAAGCTCTCCCGCAGTCTCAGGAAATACTGGTGCTGTTCGTCTTTTAGCCAGGAGGCTTCCATTTTCGGGAAATGGTCGGTACTAATTTCTGACATGTATTCCAGTTGTTCTTGCAGCAACTGGATATGCATCACATAACTGGCTATTCGGCCATTGAAGGCTGAAGTAAGGGTATTTAGTATATCGTCTTGTTTTAATTCTTTGGAAAAGCAGTATTCAAAAAGCATGGAGAGGACTATTTCAGCCCAGCTTTCAGGTTTTAATCTAAATTCTTTACTGGGAGATAAGACGGTGGCTTGAATATCTTTATACACATTTTCGCTTACTGCTTTTTCATATATGCTGGAGTACTGATTGAAATTACGTTTAAAAAATAATACCATTTCTTCTGGACAAAAAACTACTTCTGCTGGCCTTTCTTCACTTCTTACCCCGAAGATATCAGGTGATCGAAAGATAAGCCGCTTCTTTAACCAGCATTCTTCATCAGTTTTTATACACTCAAATAGAGCTCTTGCCATTTCCTTGAAAACATAATTGACCTTTTCCAGAGAAAACCTTTCCAATTTTGCCCCCAGAGGAACTTCGCACATATCTTTATTCCAGGTCATGACCCGGGTTATTATCCAGGGATCGATACCATAACCCCTGGTGATGTCAGGCCAGAATTTAAGTTCCAGGCACAAGTCTTCTATCAGGTTATGAGAAAGAGCATAGATCCCGCTAATGGGGCCTTCTATATTATAACCATAGAAATTCTCCAGCAGCGGCGCTACCAGGAAGCTGTACACAATATTTACAAAATGGTGCTGCCGGTAAGTGGTCAATACAAAGTCATATTTTAGCGTTAATGGTTCAAGCATACTGGTTATCCATTCTGCTTTTACCCCTCTGTTCTTTTCGCTGGCCAGATCAGCAGCAAATACTACCAGGTCTGCGGTTAAATGATTAGCTATTTCCAGCATAGCCCGTATACTGGCTCCTCTGCCATTGCTGCCTGGCTTCATAAGAAACTCATAGTGAGCAAAACTCAAGTCCATCTCCTGAATACGCCCTAGGGCTTCAAGGCCTTCCGGGTCACCGACACACAAAATTAAAGGATGTTTATAGTTTTCTACAGATATTAAGGCTTCTTCAACAATCTTTAATATCTCAGGCAAGGTATCTTTTTCATTATAAAAAGGTATTCCGATAATCAAATCTATCTGAAGGGAACCTAACTCCTGCCAGGGTTTTTCTAAGCTTTCATCAAATAAGGCTTCGCTAGCCTGCCCTGCTTTCAAATCTGCTGTTTTAAACTGCATAATAATACCCCCTCCCTGCAATTATTATTATACGTGTGAAGCTGACATTATGCCAGGCATATATAAACTCACAGGGGTGAGTCAGGGGGGACACAATGACACAAGGGGACGTTTTTGGTGTGTCATTTTATGTAATACTAGAATGACACACCAAAAACGTCCCCTTGTGTCATTCGCCCCCTTGTGTCCCTTAGACTTAGATCAACTTCGATACTTGCGTCTCTTAAACAGCCAGGCTAAAAGCAGTCCTGCCAGCAGGAGTCCAGCCCAGCCGCCTAGATTGTACAGTTGAGCTGTGGAGATGGTGCCTCCCGGTTCTTCTTCCGATCGGGCATTCATATCCCCAGCTGCCGCGCCGCCGGGAGCCACTCTCATTTCACCTCCAGGGCCAAGCGCCTGGCCGGTGGGACGTTCACCCATAGCAGGCATGGTCAACATTCTTTCGATCTGTTCTTCATCAATGCCCAGTTCCTTTAGCTCTGCCATTTGTTCTTCACTGAGTTCTCCATCTTCGGCATTGCGAATTCTCCACCGGGCGGTTGCATATCTGGAGGTTGGATGCCAGTATTAGCGGAAGCATTCCCCCAATCGCCGGGATTTTTACCGATATCTGGTGGCTGCATATCTGCAGGTTGGCCACCGGCATTATCGGGAGCATTAAACCAACCGCCAGCATCGCCGTTACCAGCATTATCGGGTGGATTACCCCTGCCGCCAGCACCCATACTGCCAAGGTCATGCAGGTTGATCGATGAAGCATCGATTTCCTCGGTATCTCCAGCTAACTGGGCGCTAATCGCCTGCGCCCGCAGTGCTGCAAACTGTTTTAGAACCGGCAAGGAGGATTCGTATTCTTGGTAGGTGCATAATGCCGAAGCATCATTTTCAACATAAGTTGTTATTAGGAGATCAATTCTATCTATTGTTTCATTAAAAAGGCCACTGTCAATATAGGTGCTTACCAGTTCATCCAGGTATTGATAATAAAGCTCCTTATATTCCGGAACTTCCAGCAGCTTACCCAGCAGAGGCCGTTCCTCCAAAGTAGTGCCGCTAACTGGTGCATCTATGGAATGATTCACCGCTTCCTGCGCGCTGCTGCTGCCAAATCCGGCAAAGGACTGGTTGAAATCCCATGGTAAGATGGTACATACCCCATCCTCCTCATAAAGGTAATAGTTATGCTTAGGATTCCCCTGATAACTATCGTAATTGACCAGGAAAGTATTGACCGCGAAATAACGCAGGGTTGCATCTGCATCTATATAATTCTCCAGGTCACTTCCTTCATTAAGGTTCTTTATCATGGTTATTACTTTTTCAAAATCACTATCGCTAACCTTATAAGCTGCTCCATTTTTAATGCCCGCATAGTCGGAGGCATTATCGCCGGTATATAACAAGTCAGATCCCAAACCCTCGGGAAGGTAGAGATGACCCTCCAGACTGCCATAAACCCTTTCCACAAAGCTTTTATCTTCAGCTTCGACGGCCAGGTAAAGTCCCCAGGGCTCCCCATTTAGGGTAATGTTAACATAAGAATAGGCTGGGGTTACTACTCCCATGGCTGAAAACATCTCATAAGCCAAGTATTCTTTCATGTAGGTGTTATCCTGAATGATATTGTTCAAACTAAAGCTTGTCTAAACCAAAGGCGGTTTGCCCATCAATATACGTATCGAAATCAGCATTCCTCAGGAGCATATTGAAAAAATATTTGAACGTTTTTATAGAGTGGATACCTCTCGCTCCAGAGAAAGTGGAGGCTATGGTTTAGGATTAGCCATCGCTAAGTCTATTGTCGAACAGCACCGGGGAAGAATCTATGCCAGAAGCAGGGAGGGAATAGATACCTCGTTTATCGTAGAGCTGCCGCATAAGTGAGTCGAGGGGCCGGTTCTCAATCTGGCATATGTAAATAGTTGAAATTGAGGAACATATGTCCACAATTATGCAAGGGATATAAGATGATTATGCATATTATTTCACTTTATGCTTCCTGAATGGCTAAATATAAAGGTTATAAGATATTGTTCAGCTAATAATGGAAATTGGCTGAAATGATTAAAGGACCTGTACTTTTGACTCAGGATAAAAAACTATTCGCTGGAACAAGGAATTAATTCGATTTTGTCGAAACTGATAATAGGACAAAAAACCATAAAAAAGGATAACGATTTTCGAGCCTTTGGGCCTAATGCGCATGACGATGGTCCCTGGGCCGGCAGGGTAGAGTTGGAAACGGCTGTGCCTCCCAGTGCGGAAAGGAAATTGGCTAAGTTATTATGTATGCATATGGGCTAAACCTTTAACGGTTTAGCTTTTTAATCATACCGAAGGTTAGTTGAATTGCGCAGCTGGCCTTTTTGTTATCTAGATTGGCAATAACCCGTGCTTAAATACTATCATACCCTGGATGATAAAAAGATAAAAAGTCGAGCAGGGACTGAAGGAGGGGAGATCTTCAATTAAATTAGAGTTCAACCATAAGGTTTGAATATATTTTTAGGGATTGTATTAGAAAGCAAAAAGGGAGGGCTTAACATTGTATATAAAAAGAAAGACTAGTTGGGCTATAAATATTATAAGCCTGGTATTATTTCTAATGGTTTTCAATATGGTGGTTGCACCAGTATCAGTTGATGCAGGGGTAGGTGACTTAACTGTTGCACTAACGTCACCGGCAGCCGAGCTGACCAGCAGTGGAGAGACCCAGGTAGTCTACCAGGTGAATGATCTGGCCGATTACGAAAATGTATCTTTTGTCTGGAATTTCAGCAACGGTTTAGATACCTACCTGCAGGCGAATAAGGAAGAAGTTACTCTTAAAGCCGCAGGTGGGGATGATATTGTCATTAATTATGACCAGGAGCTAGTTTATACTGAGCAGAATGAGCCAGTTAAATTGAGACAGCTGGAATTAACTATGGTTGACAGCGGTAAGCTTCAGCCAGATACGGAATATATTGTTGAGTTGGGTCCTGATATCATGTCCAACAACGGCAGTACTCTGGGAAAAACTTATACCTGGTACTTTACTACTGCCTCATCGGCCGGTGAGGAGGAAAGCCCTGGAGACAGCGGACCTGTTTCCTGGCCGGCGGAAAGCCAGATAACGGCTTCCAGTATCACCCCCGGCTCTTTGACCCTGACCTGGACAGCTGCTGAAAATGCAGCACAATATAAAATCTATCAAGATAGTAATGAAATTCAGACACTGGTCGGGAGTGAGCTGTCATATAACGTAACTGGTCTAACCGCCAAGACTCCCTACGAGTTCAAAGTTGAAGCTGGGGATGCAGATGGGGTATGGACTAGCGACGGGCCGGTTACTACAGCAACAACCGCCGGGCAGCTCACTATTTCATCCTACAGCCCTGCTTCCACCGAAGCGGTTGATGCTTCCAAAGTGGAATACCAGGTAAGCAGCCAACTGGAGCCCGATGGGATACATTTTGTATGGGATTTCAGCAACGGCATGGATGAGAAACTGGTCAGCAACCTGGATAAAATTACGCTGAAGAAAAGTGATGGAACCGTGGTAGATATTGACCGGGGAACACTGACCCAGGAAGAGATCACCGGCGACATCATAGAACTGGGCGATTTTAAATATACTAAGCAAACAACTCCTACGAAGCTGCGGAGACTGGAATTCATCCTCAGCAGCTGCACCCTGGAATCAGACACCACCTACAAGTTAAAATTGGCAAGCGATATAGAAGCCAATAACGGGGATAAGCTGTGGCTGAACCACGTGTGGACATTTACCACCAGCTCAGATACGGTTGATCCGCCAGCAGAAAGCGGACCTGTATCCTGGCCGGATGGAAGTCAAATAACAGCTGCTGACATCACCCCTGGCACTTTGACATTGACCTGGACAGCTGCCGATAATGCAGCCAATTATAAAGTCTACCAGGATGGTAATGAAATTCAAACCCTGGCCGGGAGTGAGCTGTCATATAACGTAACTGGTCTGACCGCCAAGACTCCCTATGAATTCAAAGTAGAAGCAGGGGATGCATCTGATGCATGGACTGACAACGGGCCGGTTACTACAGCAACAACCGCCGGGCAGCTCACTATTTCATCCTACAGCCCTGCTTCCACCGAAGCGGTTGATGCTTCCAAAGTGGAATACCAGGTAAGCAGCCAACTGGAGCCCGATGGGATACATTTTGTATGGGATTTCAGCAACGGCATGGATGAGAAACTGGTCAGCAACCTGGATAAAATTACGCTGAAGAAAAGTGATGGAACCGTGGTAGATATTGACCGGGGAACACTGACCCAGGAAGAGATCACCGGCGACATCATAGAACTGGGCGATTTTAAATATACTAAGCAAACAACTCCTACGAAGCTGCGGAGACTGGAATTCATCCTCAGCAGCTGCACCCTGGAATCAGATACTACCTACAAGTTAAAACTGGCAAACGATATAGAAGCCAATAACGGGGATAAGCTGTGGCTGAACCACCTGTGGACCTTTACTACCAGCTCTCCTCCAACTGAAGGTGACGAAAACGATAATAGTGGTGATCCAGAACCTAATACCGGCGGCGGCATGACAGTAGAGTTCGCCGCAGTCTCATTATACGCGGATCAGACCGTACTGCATCTTGATTTTAGCAAGGGCATCGATGAAAACATGGATTCTAACCTGGAACAGATTGAAATCTATGAAAGAAGCTCAGGTAAATCGGTGTCTTATAGTAGTGAATATAAAAAAGAGGGGCAGACAGCAACCGGAGACAAAATTCGCCAGCTAATCCTTACCCTGGATGATCTAAAACCTTCCACAACTTATATTGTGGAACTTGGCCAGGACATTACAGCTAATAATGGCAGCACTCTTGGAGAGGAATACGAATTTAAATTTACTACTAAATCTGAAGGTTCTTACACATCAACTGATACCGAAAATGAACCGGTAACGGTTGAAACAGAGGATGTCGCCAGTCCTGCCACCAGTCCTGTCACAAATCCGTTAAACGATATTAATGGACATTGGGCCGGGGAAAGTATCCAGGCGCTAGTTGACCGGGGTGTAGTGAGCGGCTATCCGGATGGCAGTTTTAAACCGGACCAGACTATCACCCGGGCAGAATTTGTAACTATGCTGGTAAAAGCCTTCGCCCTGGAGTCCAGGGATGGGAATATCTTTGCTGATACTTCTTCTCACTGGGCCAGGCAGGCCATATCAACAGCAGCAGGATATGGGATTGTTAATGGCTATGACAGCAGTACCTTTGGCCCGAACGACTTGATAACCCGGGAACAGATAGCAGTAATGCTTATGAAGGCAGCGAAATTAGCGGATGCTGCAGGGGGGAATTCCTTTAACGATAGCCGCAAAATATCTCCCTGGGCTGTGAACGCAGTTAATGCCTGCTTTGCTAATGGCATTATTTTAGGATATGAAGACAATACCTTCGGGCCCCAGAACAACGCTACCCGGGCCGAGGCACTAATAATGATCAGCCGGGCTCTACAAATATCAGAATAGTAAGGTGGGCGACACAGGGGGACGTTTTTGTTGTGTCATTTAAGGAAGTAATCAATTTTCGGTTTTGCTTTCAAGTTAATGACACAACAAAAACGTCCCCTTGTGTCATTTGATATTCATCATTAGATCCACAAAGCTTAGCATTTCTTCTTCTGAATAGGGCATGTTATTTTCAAGCCACCAGCCTGTCAGAGCTATGAATGCCCCGGCATAAAATTCTGCAATGACAGGTATGGGAATAGTATGGAGTATATTAATATCATATTTCTCCAACTTGGATTTAACATCCTCTACAATCAACTTGTGGAATATCGCGCTGATTGCGCTGCTCCCGTTTTTTTTCATGAGCTGCAGGTACATGTTTTTATTAGCAGCTAGAAAAACTAAAACCCTTCTTAATATATGTATATAGTATTGTTTGCTGTTATCGAAGCTTTGGTTGGCGGTGCTCTCCTGTTCAAAGTTTTTTTGCACCTCAGTTATTCCGTACTTAAGCAAGTCATACTTATCCTCAAAATGCTTATAAAAGGTAGTTCGATGTACCATTGCTCTATCGCAAATATCAGTAACACGAATTTCTTCAAAAGATTTTTCTTCCAGCAAAGATACCAGTGCATCTAATAATAGCTTATAGGTCCGCCTTATTCTCAGATCTACCTTTTTCTCTAATAGTTCCTCGGACATCATTTCCTCCTATAGTATTTTTCTACACTTATTGCCATTTTGTAGCTTAGGCGACATATCAAAAATAATGTTTCTTGCTATTTTGATTATAAATTATAACAATATATATGTATAGATTAGTATACACCTGTTGATTAAATATCGAAGGAGTGAATATACATAGTCTATAGCAGTCTGCTCATAAAAGATAAAAATAAAAATAGAATAGTACTGGATAAACCAACCGAACGGAGGAAATTTTAATGAAGCCTTCATTAACCACATTGGCAGTTAAAAAAGAAAGATCCCAAATTAAATATATAAAAAAGTTTATAACATTATTAGTGGTAGCAGTCCTGGTGATCAGTACTTCGTCTTGCTCCAAAAGTAAACAGCAGGACCTTCTTGCAGGTGATCAGCAAAAAGCCGTACACGTGGTAAAAATTGCTGAAGAAAAACAGCCCGTTTCACTGAATTATATTGGCACGGTTGATGCTGAAGAATTGGTAAAATACAGTTTTAAGACGTCCGGGCAGATTGAAAAAATATATGCTGCTAATGGTGATCAAATAAGTAAAGGGGAAAAATTAGCTAAACTTGATACCACAGATTTGGAATTTCAGGTATCAGCTGCCAGGGCCGTAATGGATACGGCTGAGGTTAATGTAACAAAGGCAGAAGACGCCTTGAATTACGCTAACAGTCTATTTGAAAAAACTGCTGCTTTATATGACAACGGTGGGGTATCAAAAAATTCATTTGAACAAATGCAGCTTAATAAAGATATGGCAGCATCTGACTACTTGCAGGCGAAATCTCAGTATGCCGCGGCTAAAACAGATTATGACTACAAATCAGATTTATTAGATAATTCCATAATATATTCCGAACAGGACGGTTTTGTAGCACAGAAGGTGTTTAACGAAAACGAACGCGTAAGTGCTTACACCCCGGTTTTGATCGTTCGAAGCGGAGCCCAGATCGTTAATATAGGTATTCCTCAGCAGGAGTTGACACAAATTGCTATAGGCTCTATGGCGGTGGTGAATGTTGATGACGAAACTGCTGAGGGGATCGTTACCAATATATCCGAGATCCCGGATGTAACTACCCGCACCTATACGGCCGAAATATCCATTTCAGAAAAAACATTCAGATTGGGCTCTATTGCCAAAGTCTCCATAGATATCGGCGATCAGAACGGTATATGGATTCCTATGTCCTCCGTGTTCTCCGATGGTGAAAATTATGTATATCTTATTAAAGACCAGAGAGCGTTTAAGCGAACTGTAGAAATACAAAATATCAGTGATGAACGGGTACAGGTTACTGGATTAGATGAGGGTGAATCACTGGCAGTCAGCGGTATGAAGAATTTGGATGATGGCACCCAGGTTAAGGTACAGGATCAGGAGACAGAAAATGTACAAGATAATTGAAAAGGTAATAAGAAATAGAAAAATGACCTTGTTTTTCACGGTCATTATCGCATTGATCGGGCTGTATTCCTACTACCTGCTGCCCAGGCAGGAGAGCCCGAAAATATCCGTTCCAGTTGCTATTATCATTACTCCCTATCCTGGTGCTTCGGCAAATGATGTCCAGGATCTGGTTACCAAAAATATCGAAGATGAATTGGTCGACCTGGATGGATATGACTATTGTAAAGGAATCAGTAAAGAAAATGTATCCATTGTTACCGTATATTTTGAAAGTAATGTTGATAATGACACAGCCATGCAGGATGTTAGAAATGCTGTAAGCGATGTTCAGGATGATTTGCCTGATGGTGCTTCGGCCAGCACGGTAAACACGGATTTGATTGAAACAGCAGGGATCATCATCAGTCTCTCGGGGGAAAATTACTCATACGATCAGCTGGCATCTTTTGGAGAAATGTTTAAGGATGACCTGCGTGATATTGATGGAATATCCAAAATAAAATTAGTTGGCAAGCTGAATAAGGAAGTCAAAGTTGATCTCAGTATGGCCAGATTAAATCAGCTAGGATTGTCTATTGAAGACGTATGTACGATTTTAGCAGCTCAGAATGTTCAGATTCCCTCGGGAAATATTGCTTATCAAGATGGTAAAATTACCGTTAGTACTCCCGGAAACTACAATTCCCTTGAAGACATAAAAAATACCATCATCTCAGTATCATCCGAAAATGGAGTAGTAAGCAGAATTCAAGATATTGCAGATGTACATATGGAAATAGAGGATGGAGTTCAGAAAATCAAAGAAAATGGTCAAAATGCAGTTTTATTGACCGGCTACTTTGTAGATAACGAAAATATCGTTATTATCGGTAAAGAAGTACGAAAGTCCATTGATGAGGTGAAAGCTGGACTTCCGGCCGATTTGATCATAAATGAGGTTGTTTACCAACCAGATACGGTAAGCCGCTCTACTAATGAATTTATGCTGCATCTGCTTATTGGTATTATACTGGTTTTAGGAGCAGTATTTGCGGCCATGGGACTACGTAATGCGTTGGTGGTTTCTACCGCCATACCCCTGTCTATTCTGGTTGCATTTATCATGATGTATGTGAACGGCATCCCGATCCACAAGGTTTCTCTTACCGCTCTTATTATCGCCCTTGGAATTCTGGTAGATGATGCCATTGTGGTGGCTGATAATATCCAGGTCAGATTAGATGAAGGAGACGAACCTTTGCTGGCTGCCTATAATGGAACTACCCGCTGTACGGTGCCAAATCTTTCTGCTACCCTGGCTATTATTGTAGCTTTTTCTCCGCTGCTGGGTATTCCCGGTGGAGCAGGGCAGTTTTTGCATGCCATTCCCTGGGTAGTAATTGTTTCGGTGGCTGCTTCATATTTCGCAGCTATGTTTGTGGTGCCGTCCATGATGGCTGGCTTTGCTAAACCAAAAGATGAACAGCATCTAAACAAGGAAAGTAAGATCCGGGTATTCTTTCAACGCCTGTTAAAGATGGGTTTGAAAAGAAAAAGAGAAACAGTTGCTTGTGCATTGCTGGCTTTAATTTTAATCTTGATAATTGTAATCCCACAGCTTACATCACAGTTTTTCCCATACGTGGCTAAAGACCTATTCTACATTAAGATTAACTCGGAAAAAACTGCCGATCTGGATGCAACTGAAAAACTGGTCGATGAGGTAGAAGCACTTTTGAAGAAGGAGCCTGAAATTAAAGAATGTACAGTATCTGTGGGTGACGGTATGCCCAAGTTCTATATCACTATGATACCGCCCATACCATCAGATGACTATGGGCAAATGGTGGTCAAATTTGATTTAAGTCAAAGCAATCGCTTTGATAGTAATGTGGAACTGGCCAGTTATATACAATTATTGCTTGATCAAAACATCAGCGCTGGAAAATGCAAGGTAAAGCTCTTGGAATACGCTTTTCCTACCGACGCCAAGGTTATCGTCAGGGTAAGCGGAAAAGATATTGACCGGCTGGCCGAGGTATCTGCCGAATTGCAGCGTGAGATATCTGAAATTCCTGGAACATCAAATGTTCGGGATAACTGGGATGATAGTATCCTGCAGCTGGATATCGAATTAGATGATGATAAGGCCAGTAATTTAGGAATAAGCAAATACGATGTGCAAAAAGAAATTAATATGGCTTTGTATGGATATGATGCTTCCATCTATAGAAAAGACGGTAACGAATATAATATCAAAGTAAAAAGCGATATTAATAATATTGCCATGTTGGAGAATTTTGCTATAAAATCGAGTCTAACCGAAAATAAAATTCCGTTAAAGGAATTTGCCACTATAACTTACAGCACTAAAATGGATACTATCAGCACCTATAATGGGGATCAGGCTATCGATATACTGGCAGATCCACTACCGGGATATGACGGCACTGAAATGGAAAACCAGATCGAAACCGATATTTTACCGGAGCTGGATCTTACAGATACAAAAGTAAGTTTTGCCGGAGAACGGGAAGATATTAAAAAGAACTTTACTACTTTGGCTGTACTAGCTACCATTGCTATATTTGTGATTTATATGATTCTGCTGCTAGTTTTTAATTCCTTTATTCAACCTCTGGTCATATTGACTACTATTCCACTTTCCCTGATCGGATCAGCGCTGGGGTTATATATTTTTGATCAGCCCTTATCCTTCACTGCTTTCCTGGGAGTTGTTGCCCTGATCGGTTTGGTGGTTAAAAACGGTATACTATTGATCGATTTTATTAATGAAGCCAGAAGAGAAGGCTATTCCATCGATGATGCATGTATAAATGCCGTCAGTAGGCGGTTTAATGCGGTTATTATAAGTGCCCTTACCATTATCCTGGCCTTGATACCGCTGGCACTTTCAGGCAGCAACCTATTTTCGCCTATGGCTATATCACTTATGTCAGGGTTAACAGTTTCTACTTTCCTGACCATGGTTATTGTACCGGTGATTTATAGTATTATTGAAGGACGATTGGAAGCTAAAATAGATTCAAATCCGTAACTTCATGTAAAGTCGCATTTATTGGTGAAAGGGACATAGTTCAGTGAGTGAAAGATATTGAGTGAAACGAGGCAAGGAACCGGCCCCCATCTCGCTTAAATCACATTAACTGCAGTAGTTTTGAAGGTCATCCAAACTTCACTTCCAATGGCCAGCTTCATTTCTGTAGCTGCCTTACCAGTGATCAGGGAAGTCAGACCTATCCCGCAATCTGCTTCTATTTTGAACAGCGGTCCCTGGTTAATGATCGAGGTCACAACCCCGGAAAAGCTGTTCCTGGCACTGGCTGACATAGGATCTTTGGATATAATGATATCTTCCGGACGAATGCTTATCGATACTCTGCCATGCTTCTGCTCCAGTGTAAAAACTTGAATATTATCAGAGAGCTTAACACAACTGCCTTCGGCTTCTCCTCTGAAAATATTACAGCTGCCCAGGAAAGAGGCAGTAAATTCACTGGCTGGATATTTAAAGACTTCCACCGGGTCTCCATGCTGAATAAGAACACCGTTCTGCATTACCCCGATACGGTCGGCCAGGGCCAGGGCTTCTTTAAAATCATGACTGATATGAATGGTGGTAGTACCTGTAATGCTGTGGATTCTCTTTAGTTCCTCCTGCAGCGATTCCCGGGTGGAAGGGTCCAGAGCCGATAACGGTTCGTCCAGGAGCAGGATGCGGGGAGAACATACCAGAGCCCGGGCCAGGGCTGTTCTCTGCTTTTCTCCTCCGCTCAAGGCCGATGGATAACGGGAAAGAAGGTGAGTGATTCCCAGCATATCAGCTGTTTCCAGGCACTTCTGCTTAATTTCTTTTGGATGTATACGTCGGTAAGTAAGGGGAAACTTTATATTCTCATCTACGGTCAGAAAAGGAAACAGAGCATAATCCTGGTACACAAAACCTATCTGCCTTTTTTCCGGAGGCAGGTTGTCTATACGGGCTCCGTTAAAGTATACTTCCCCCTCTTCAGGCTGATACAACCCCGCTATTAGTTCCAGGGTGACCGTTTTACCGGTGCCAGTAGGGCCCAAGAGTACAAAATACTCCCCCTCCTTCACCCTAAGATTGAATTTATCTAGCTTGAAATCGCCCAGGGAAAGAGATATATTCTTTAGTTCCAGCATATTTTGACTCCTGTCTTATGGATGATTTTATTTACTGCGGGAAGTCTCATAAAAACTGCCTCCCAGAGCCTCAAATATAAACAGGGCAGTAACTGATATTATGATCAATACCGAAGCCGCCGCCAGAGCCATCTCCAAATTGCCGGTGGAAATGTTCAAGTAGATGGACAAGGGCAGTATTTCAGTTTTCATACGGGTGGCACCGGCTAGCATCAAAGCTGCCCCAAACTCTCCCAGACCTCTGGCAAAAGTAATGACCGTTCCAGCGATAATTCCATTTTTAGCCATAGGCAGGGTTACTCGCCAGAAGGTTTCAAACTGGTTTAAGCCAAGAGTTCGAGCCACAAATTCCAACCGGGGATCTACCGCATCCAGGGTGCTTTTCATGATTTTGATCATATAAGGTGCATTAACAAAAAATTGAGCCGTTATAATACCCAGCGGGGTGAAAACAAATTCCACCCCGGCTCGGGATAGTTCTTTTCCCAGAGTAGTAGTACCAAACAATAGAAGAAGAGCGGTACCCGAAACCAGAGGTGGCAGAGACACCGGTATGGATAGGATAGACGCTGCCAGGGTTTTACCTCGGAAACGATATCTTGATAGTCCATACGCCACTGGAACCGCAATTATTATACAGGACAGGGTGGAAATAGCAGATGTTTTCAAACTCAATGCAATGGAAAACTGAATTTCCGGACTGCTTATGCTGCTTATCAGACCGGGTATGCCTCGGACCAGAACTAATCCTACCGCTGCAGTGGTGAATATAAGCATGAAGCCTCCTGCCAGTACTATAATTCCTTTGAAAGTAAGGTCACCTGCCCGTATTTTTTTATTCATCAGGGCCGCTCCTTTACCAATTATTCACAGGGCTTAAATCCATGTTTTTCAAAGATGGCTTTTCCTTCGTCTGAAGCTACGAAATCAGCAAACTGCTGAGCTGATTCTAGTTTTTCGGTAATCTTTAATACCGCTACGGGTATAGTCTTTATCTGGTTTACAGCATCTGGAATCTGAATGATTTCCACTCCATCTGTGTTCATGGCATTATCTTCCCAGACGATGGAGGCATCCACCTGCTTCATCTGCACATAAGTAGGCAGCTCGCTCACTGTTGCGGTACGGGTTATCACGTTCTGGGATACAGCTTCGTAAATACCTGCGGCATTCAATATCTTCGGGCATACTTTGCCGATCGCACAGGATTCTTCATCACCCAGGGCAACTTTGACCCCTGGATTAGCTAGATCATTAAGCCCGGTTATTCCAGCCGGGTTTCCTTCTGGAACAATAATTACTGGTACATGGTAAGCTACATTCTGTTTATTTTCGATCAATCCTTTCTCGTCCGCTATGTCACAGTCAGTCATAGAACCGGGAGTCCAGACATCACCTTTGCCACTTAGTTCGATCTGCGACAGGTTTTGGGCTGAACCACCATAAGAGTATTCAATTGTCACTCCGGTCTTCTCCTTATATACCAGAGCAATTTCATCCATAGCTGCACTTAATCCGGCACCACTATATACCAGCAGGGTTTCGGCGGTCTGCTCCTGGGGCTGTGCAGTATCTGTTTCTTTTTGCTCACTGCTGCCGCAGCCACTGATTAATAGTGCTCCCAGCACCATAACAGTTATGAGTAATACAGTTCCTATTTTCCTTATGCTCTTCATACCATTACCTCCAATTCGTTTATCAAGATAAGTTCTAATAAAGCAGGGGAGAGGGTTAAAGGGAGAGAGGAGAGTGTAAGGGTCTCCCTTTAACCTGGAATATTGTTACCTGGCTTCTTTCTGTGCTGCCAGGATGCTGACAATTCTTTCTCACCTCACCATCCAATTAATTTATCTGTTAAGATATCACTGCAGAAAGCAAAAATACTTCTGCACGCAAAAGAGTACAGAAGTATTTGCAAACAAATTCTTCCTGGTACTCCTTTCCAAATAGGGGAGGTTGCAGGATTTCTCCCACAGCCCGTGAGCTGAAAGCTCAGGCCAGATTGCCATAGAATCCCGTAGGCAAAAAGGCTCGGAGTTGAATATTCAGTTTATATATATTTTCAAGCCAGATTAAGCAATAATTATTCATGCACTTCGTTAGGCGCATTAGAAAGAAAATAAAAAATACTTCTGCACGCAAAAGAGCACAGAAGCATTGCAAAACAAATTCTTCCTGGTACTCCTTTCCAAATGCGGGAGGTTGCAGGATTTCTCCTACAGCCCGTGAGCTGTAAGCTCAGGCCAGGTTGCCATAGAATCCCGTAGGCAAAAAGGCTCGGAGGTGAATATTTTGTTAACTTTATTATGGTAATCCTAATAATTAAGATAACGCACTCGATTGGAATTGTAAATAAATTAATGTAAAAATTTTCACAATAAAACAGAATATTGCCATAAAACTAAAAATAAGACAAAATAACAACTTTAAAATGTATTATTTGTATTTATTTAGAAGATAGATTGTAAATGATAAATGGGATAAATGAGCTATAATATCTGAAAGCTGGGACTTGAGATTTATATTGAGAGAGCTATAAGCCCTATAGAACTATGGGAAAAAAATCCTTAAAATTCCCGTATATTAAAGGATATTTGGAAATCAAAGTGGAATATGTAAATATAACCAATATAACAAAAAAGATTAACTTCTGATTGATTTACGTAGTATACGGAAAAATTTCGCTCAGAGCAGAATATTAATCGAGAGATATAGTTTGGGGATTGTAGTCAGGGTATTTTCATATAGAATGGTAGAGAAAGAAAATTCCCTGCCAGAATAGGGAGTACCAATATATTATATAAAACTTCTGACTGTAGATCTTTCCAGGCAGGAGTTTTTTGTTTATGGACATATTTAAGCATATTTAGGGGTCGGACCTGACTCTAGAACATCGAAATGAATAATAACTCCGAGCTGTTAAGCCTAAGGATTTATCTATGGTTTAGCAGTCAGGGCAAAAACCCGAGGGTGGTAAGAGAAATTTTACTGCCTCCCGCATTTGGAAAGGAGTATCAGGATAGCTAAAACCTTCTGCCTGTACCCGTTTCTGGCAGAAGTTTTTTGTTTTGACCAAATGAGATGAATAAAACTATACATAAAAAACATACCCAAAAACGTCACACTACACTACATATAATACTTATCCAAGGTTACTGCACGATATGAAGCACTAACCTTATGCTGAAAACTCAACTAAAAAAAGAATAATAACTCCGAGTTGTTAAACCTAAGGATTTATCTATGGTTTAGCCGCCAGGGCAAAAACCCGAGGGTGGTAAGAGAAATTTTACTGCCTCCCGCATTTGGAAAGGAGTATCAGGATAGTTAAAACCTTCTGCCTGTACCCGTTTCTGGCAGAAGGTTTTTGTGTGTAACCCAACGACCGAAGGAGATAAATAAAACCATACATAAAAAAATATACTAAATCACTGCACTACACCAAGTATTATACTTATCAAAACCGTTGCATGATAAAAAGCACTAACCTTATATCTATTAGTGTGTTACTTGAAAAAAAGCATAATAACTCCGAGTTGTTAACCCTAAAGATTTATCTATGGTTTAGCAGCCAGGGCAAAAACCCGAGGGTGGTAAGAGAAATTTTGCTGCCTCCCGCATTTGGAAAGGAGTATCAGGAATGATTGTTAACATCTGCCTGTATCCCTTCAGGCGGATGTTTTTTGTTTATGGATAGCAATAGAAAACAGGGAGGGTAGAGGATTAAATATTATCATATTCACCGCAAGGTTCAGTATTATACGTTGGGGTATTTGAAGGTTAAAGGAGGAGGATAGGGCATTAGCACAGGAAAGCATTTAAAAATATGGGGAAAGGATGGAGATAGAGTGAAAAAGATATTTACGGTTTCAGTTATAGTATCAATTATTTGTCTACTTTTTACCGGGATCTGTGTTGCTGAAGATATTGAAGTATCAGTAAGCCTGGATTCACCAGCTTCTTCACAGACCTTCAGCCCGGGAGACGATGTTGAAATCAGCGGGCAGGCAGAAAACGTACAGCAGGTGTCGCTGATAGTGTTTAACTCTAAAGGAAGTATAGCCTATGTAGCACAGCCGTCTGTATTAAACGGTGCTTTTACGACTGGATTTCAGCTTAATAGCGATGCTTTAGAAGGTACCTATACCATAAAGATCGGGGCAGAAGGTTTAGGTGCACCCCTTGAATTTACTTTCGGGGTGAGCAAGGACAGCCCATCAGTTCAGCCTGGCGGCGGAAATACACCCGGGGGATCAAGTCCTGCCACCGGCGGCGGTGGCGGAGGGGGAGTAAGCCCTAACCCCGAAGCGGTTACCGGAAACAGTGAACCTGGTGCCACAACATCTACCGGGTCGCAGAAATTCAATGATACCAACGGTCACTGGGCTATCAGCAGCATCAACCAACTGGTGGCTCTGGGAGCAATAAATGGTTATCCCGACGGCAGTTTCAAGCCTGATAATACTATCAGCAGAGCCGAATTTGCTGCCGTACTGGTGAAGGCTTTTAGCCTGAATCAACAGGGTAATATTACTTTCCAGGATACAGTAAATCACTGGGCCCGGAATCACATTGCCGCAGCGGTAGCCAGTGGGGTGGCCAATGGATATGATGCTGATACTTTTGGACCGAATGATCCTGTTACTCGAGAACAGATGGCGGTGATGATAGTCAGAGCAGCTGGACTGGAAGGAGGTATAGGAGAGATTAACTTTGATGACAGTGCTGATATATCCGTTTGGGCCCGGGAAGCAATCGCAACTATGACTCGGGAAGGGCTCATGCAGGGATATTCTGATAACACTATTCATCCGCTGAAATATGCAACCCGGGGTGAAGCGGTCACACTCATCATGAACACGCTTAACTCCAGGTAGAACTTGAAATTTTATTAGGAAGGTGGACAGCAATGATAAAATTCAGTAATTTCAGTTTTAACAAACTGCTGGCTGGTTTAGTGGCCTTGAGTATAATTTTCAGCTTTCTGGCCATCGCAGCACCAGCAGTGTTAGCCGAAGATGAGATAATATTAACCATAAAAGGTGACGGAGTAGAAAAAACGGTACAGCTTACCGCGGCAGAATATGAAGCCCTGCCGCATGAAACCCATGATTATTCGGGATATAATTTCTATCCATCTCTGCAGATTTTTAAGGATACCACCGGAGTTACGTTGCAAACCCTTCTTGATCTGGCCGGGGGGATCAAAGATGAAGCCACCATGATCAAGATCAAAGGGGCTGATATGTCGTACAGCTACCATACCCGAAGAGACCTATTGGACGAGCCGCGATATTATTTTCCCGAGGGAGAAGATGGCAGTGACTGTTCGGTTTGGCCCCCGGAAGGCCGGGGATGGGAAGGAGCTGTAGAAGTTCCTACTATGATTGCTGATATGAAAAATGGGAAACTAATTTACGGTCAGTGGGACCCTCTGGAACCGACTGCCTGCAACGGGGAGCAGTTCAGTCCGATTCTCGATGGGGGTACGATCGAAGTAACTTGTGAAGAACCGACCCAGTGGGATACTCCTGATGCTTATCCTGACTCAGGTTCAGTAATCCCGGGTACTGAAGTAGAACTGCAGTACGGGGACGGTTCCCTATGGCACACCAAGATATATTACACCCTGGATGGGAGCGAACCCACTGTACATAGCAATATATACAATATCAGTTACCCAACTTTTCGGCCCTGGTTTAATAAACCTATACCGATTGATGGACCGGTCACAATCAAGGCCCGGGCTGTCGGTCTGGGAAAACTGGATAGTGATGTCATTACTTTCAACTATGACCTGGGGTCGTTAGCCTGCACAGTGCAAGGCGCTGGTATTGATACTGAATATACTGTGGAAACTTTGAAAGCGATGACCCCGGCCCAGGGGAATTATCAATGCCTGGATAATGGGCAGTCGGTGTCTGTTAATGCTACCGGAGTGCTGCTCAGCACCCTGCTCGATGATCTTGGCGCCGCCAGCAACTGGGAAGTTAATTTCATTGCTGTCACCGGTGAAGAATTCGCCGGCGGCACGGTGCAGGACATAAGAGACCAGCAGTGTTTGCTGGCTTATGAAGTAAATGGAGCAGAACTATCTGATGTATCGGGAGATGAAACTGTAAAAATTCAAATATTACGCAGCCTTGATGATGGCGATGTAAGTCTTAATCGCTTAAAGTATGTGAATGCCATTGAACTGGTTAATGTGGATGATGAGATTACCATCAGTGATGTGCAGCTGCTGGATTATAATGGTTCATCAATAACTTCGGTGGCTCCTGGGGGAGGATATTGTATTGAAGTCGATACCGTAAATGCAGTAAATGCAATTAAAAATGCTTTATTGATAATCCAGGTGCGCGGTGGAACTGATGCTGGCATGATGAGCGGGGGCCAGGTAATAGCTTGCACAGCTGCCCAAACGGTAGTAGATGTGAATGGAGGTAAAGTAAGGGCTGAATTTACCCTGCCCCACGATCTGAGCGGAACCGCATATGTTGACGTTTTCGTCTGGGAAAATTTCATCAATAATCACCCATTGGGGAGTGACGATCACACCTTGAACTTTGATATCGAGGAGTAGTAATCGGTCTGCCTCTATGGTGAAGAAGGGAGAATACAAATGAAGATACATCGAAATAAGAGGAAATTACTGAGCATCTTTATGGTGCTGGCCATATCGTTAACTATGTTAGGTATTAATCTGTCTGCCACTGCTGCGAATGATATCCAGGCCGACTTTACCTCGCCCACTTCCCGTCAGGTGTTTGGACTGGGAAGTATGGTTGAGATCAGCGGTACCGCTCAGGGACTGGCAGAAGTTTCGATAACAGTAAGAAGTGAGCAGGATAGTCTGGTATTTACAGCCCAGCCTCAGGTAAATGACGGTATTTTTACCACCAGCTTTACCCTGGATTCCAATGCAGCTGAAGGGGAATATACCATCTCACTTAGCGGATTGGGACTCTCCGAAGTTAAAAAACGGATTATTCTGATAAGTGACCTCAAAGTGGTTGTGGATATCGTAACGCCGTCGGCAGATGAGGAATTTGATGCTGGAGACGTGGTGGAAATAGCTGGTACGGCTGAAAACATAAATTATCTGGCTATATGCGTACGTAACAGTGACAATGGACGAGTTTATGTAACCCAGCCGACTATAGAAAACAACAGCTTTACCTGCGGGTTTACTTTATCCCAAGATGCAGCTGCAGGTGAATATACTATTTACATCACCGGGTATGGAATGACTGCTGCCCAGACCAGCAAGTTTATTGTTAATTCATCAGGGAGTCCTGGTGGTGGTGGCTCTGGTGGAGGAGACAGCGGGGATTTTCTAACCATTAATGGTAATGGAGTATCTAACCCTGTTTCTTATTCATTGGAGGATCTTCAAAATATGAAGCAGACCAGAACCGTATTATCTGTGACCAGTGACCGGCCGCAAGATTTAGATATGGCAGTTGAAGGTGTGCCACTGAAAACCTTGTTGAACCAAGCAGGTATAAATTGGAGTAAAGCCAAGCTAATCGAATTCCAGGCTACTGATACCTTTGATGTCGAATTCACAATGTATGAGCTATTTGCACAACCCCGTTATATATTCCCGGAAAAGACCAGGGTAGAGCCGATCATAGCCTTATTGCGGGCGGAAGGATCGTCTGATTATGACGATATGACGGATGATGATATACCGGTACTGGTTTATGGTCAGCGAGCTGAAACTGATCAAACCCTTTTGTATTTTGCCAAGAAGCTGAGCGTGATAACTGTAAGCACAGATGATCCGGATGAGTGGGATTGTCCCACGGCCTTAATCGTAACCCCGGATTCCAAAATAAAAGTTGCCACCCAGGGTGGTCCAGTACCCAGCGGGTCCCTGATATATCTCAAACACAGCAGTGCGGTGCCTAGAATTTATTACACTACCGATGGCAGCACTCCGGATATGGACAGCGATATATTCAATCTACATGGATGTGGACCGGAACAGGGCGTGGAGGAGCCGGTTGAAATAACCGGAACAACCACAATAAAGGCTTTAGCCATAGGCAGAGGCCAATACAATAGTGATGTTATGAGCTTAACCTTCACGGTTGGTGCTAACCTTCCTGGAGGTGGCGGAGCTCCAATTCCAGAACCCGTATCCGTACCACAGGTTACGCCCTCATCAGCATTAACGATGCTGCCAATAAGCGAGACTAATCTGAGGCGGGAGTTATTAAGCCTTGATAATAGCCGCACCGGAGAGCAAATTGTGGTGCAAGAAGGTGCTTTAAGTGATATTGAAAATGGAGTTGCGGGCAGCAGGGTAACGGTCATATCAACCGCTAATGCTGATGAAGTACGAGTTCAAATTCCCGCGACTGTATTGCAAAAAGCAAAAGAAAAGGGAATGCCTCTAGGAATAGATACCCTAATAGGAAAGTATACTCTGCCGTTAGACACTATAAACCTTGAAGAAGCTGCTGCCCGTCTAGGGGTGAAATTGGAAGAGCTCACTTTAAGCATAGTGATTTCACGGGCGAGCGAGGAAGACAGGAATGATTTGATGGGGCAACTCCAGCCCGGACAGCAGATGCTGGCCGACCCTATCCAATTCACAGTAGAAGTTACAGCACCTGGCGGAGGAAAAATAGAGTACAGCTATTTTGGCGGTGCATATGTAGAGCGAGACCTGGTGCTGAACAAAGCTGCTAATCCAAGGCAGGCGGTAGGCGTAGTTTGGAATGAAGCCGGCGGTAAATTCCTGCCATTACCTACACTCTTTGAGACCTTGGATGGGAAAGAATATGCAGCCATATTCAGCCGGAGCAATAGCCTGTACACGGTATTGCAATCGAGCAAGACTTTTGCTGATATCCAGAATAGCTGGGCTAAGAATGATATTGAACTACTCAGTTCCAAAATGCTGGTCAATGGTAAAAGTGCTAATTCCTTCGAACCTAATTGCAGTATAACGCGGGCAGAATTTGCCACCCTCTTGGTGAGAGCACTGGGGTTAGAAGAAGGAGTTTTACAAGAAGGACAATTTAAAGACGTTGATGTTAATGCCTGGTATGCTGGCGCCGTAGCAACTGCGGTAGCGGAAAATATTATTACCGGTTATGATGGACAGCTGTTTAAACCAACTAATAATATAACCCGCGAGGAAATAGCAGTAATGATAGTCAGAGCCGCGCGCGTGGCAGGGATAGAAAACAACCTGTCTGATGCTGAACAAGAAACATATCTGGCCAGGTTTGGAGACCAACAGTCAATATCTCCTTGGGCCGAAAAAAATGTGGCACTGGCAGCCAAGGCCGGAATCATCAATGGTATGTCTAATGGTGATTTTTCTCCTCGAACCAATGCTGACCGGGCTCAGAGTGCAGTCATGTTAAAACGTTTCTTAGAGTATATAAACTTTATCGAAGTTAAGTAAAATCCTGGTAGTCCCAGGATTCCACCGAGTGGATAAAAGGGTGACTTAAGGGGAGGAAAGGAGAGAATAGATGGAAATGAGAAAAACATGGTCGATATTAATTTGTCTTATGATGCTTTTCATGTGCATACCTGCTGGAATAGCCGGTGAAACATCAGAGCTAACAGCCAGCAGCAATGCCGACTTAAGCGGTCTGGAAGTGCTAGGATACGAGCTGGACCCAGCCTTTGACGTATCAATTACTGATTACACAGTCAGTGTATCCAGTGAAGTATACGGTGTAGAGATATTTGCCACCACGGCAGATACAAATGCCACCCTGGAGATAAATGGAAATGAGGTCTCCAGTGGTGAAGGACAGACAGTGGATAACCTGGATGTGGGGGATAACGAAGCAGCTGTAGTGGTAACCGCCGAAGATGGTACTACAGTTAAGACCTACACCATTATTATCACCAGGGCCGAAGCAGAGATTGAAGAACCGGCTCCGGCAGATAGTGAAATCAGCAGCGATGCCGACTTAAATAGTCTTAGTGTGGCAGAATATGAGCTGATCCCGGACTTTGAGGCTGGAACAACAGGGTATGCAGTAAGCATTCCCAATGATGTAGAAAGCGTAGATATTACCGCCACCACGGCAGATGAAAATGCATCCTTGACCATCGCTGGTACAGCAGCCATCAGCGGCAGCGCTCAGACCGTAGGTGATCTGGCAGAGGGCGATAATATCGT
>JAENYG010000022.1 GCA_016841875.1 Syntrophomonas sp. | reverse complement strand
TAATATCAATGCTTTTGCGGTATAACTCTCCTGCGAAAGTTGAGTTACTAACTTATGAAATGAAGAGACCGTTAAGAGAACTTTTACCACGCATAAATTAGTAAGTTAGTGCCTGACCCCAGAACCAAAAAAAATCCCGGCTTTCTAGCCGGGGAAGAGAGGATATTAGGTGCACAATGCTCACTGGAGCAGTATAAGGAGGTTGGAATTAAATTCTTAGATCAAGCTGCTGGATGCTTCCAGCAGTGCCATTTTCTCTTAAGAATATACCGGATGATGTTACCTGGCCATTCAGTTCATTGTTAAAATTCTTCAAAGCGAAGGAAGTATCGATATTGGTGAGGCAGATGGCGCCAATGTCTTTTTGTCCCAGACCAAACAGCACATCATTGCCTGAGCTGTCTTTAGTCCAGATGCGCAGCCGGTCAAATACCGCATCATTTTCATCTATCCAGCCGTTACCATCTTCATCGTATTCCGCCAGCTGGGCAAAACCTTCGCCATTCTGGGGACCAAATAATTCTTTGCCATCATTGATCATTCCATCATCGTTCAAATCCAGAGCCAAAAACCCGCTGCCCGGGTTAAGAAAGGACATAGTATCCATTTCCCCATCGCTGTCCAGGTCGAATTCGAAGCTGCGCTCGGTCAAGGACGCCGCCGGCCCATCAAAATTGATTACCAGCGGGTCGGCTAACTGAGCATCTCCTGCTCGAATATGCAGTTCCGTTTGGGATGAAAAAGAACGGCTCATGTTCAAATATAATGATACGTTGATTTCTCTGCCATCTGCGGTCTTAACCATAGCTGTAGCGGAAAAGGAGGTCTGTTCACTCTCTGAATAAGACTCATAGTAATCATATTCCAATCCCCAGCCAGCCCGCTGGACCTTGTTCTGCCGAGGAGAAGTTTTTTGTAGAGAGTCTATTTTATCTTGTGTTTCAGCGTCCATATTCAAGGGCAGATAGAATTTGATTTTTTTGCCGGTGAAGGCCTCCAAAAGACTCTTTAAGAGGGAGACTTTACATTTATCTTCCTGGCTCAGCTCGAAACGAAATTCTTGCTTTTGAGCCTTCTCAGCTGCGGCAGATATTTCTACACTGTCCTGGGGCTGCACCAGGCTGGAATTCTGCTCCTGCTTGGAATCGTCAGGATTAATGCCCATCCATATCCGGCTTCTCTCTTCTTGAACCAATTCTTCCCGATAAGTACGGGACGAGGTCATTTCTACACAGGAATTTTCTATGATCATATTTTGCCCCCCTTTTGAGGTCGGTCCTAAAATGTGTTATAAAATACTCTATTAATAATATCGCTATTTTTGGGACGCAACTTTAGAAAAAATTACCTAAAGTGGTTAATTTCTGCTCAATTTAAGACCAAAGGCTTATCTATTAAAGTTTCGCCGCTGCTGGCCGATATATATAGTAGTGATGATAATAGTAGCTGAATCCATGAAATGAGGTGAAAAACATGAAGATCGAAGGGCAGGGTGCAGTGGAACCCTTCTATACTCCCAATCAGCTGCAGAGTATGGTGAAAACTGCAAAAATCCCTGTTGAAGAGAAGGAAGTTGAACCAGCACCTGGGAATGAGACCGGAGATGCTGCGGTAAAAGATAAGCTGGACAAAGTTGTAAAACTGCTTAATCAGACTATCAAGAGCTCCACCAATCATCATTTGGAATTCCAGATGCATGAGGCTAGTGGTCGTTACCAGGTCAAGGTGGTTAATTCTGATACCGATGAAGTGATCAGGGAAATCCCCCAGGACTTTATGCTTGATTTATCAGCTCGCATCAAGGGGGTTTTGAATGAAGCCCTCGGGCTCATATTTGATGAGAAGAGATAAGGTTTAAACTGGTTAAAAAGTACTATGATCGTTGTTATCGATAAGCAAGGAGGCGAGAGAGTGAGTACTAATGTACAAGTATATGAGCAGTATAAGAGAACTAGCGTGGAGACTTCGCCCCCGGGTAAACTTCTCTTAATGCTCTACAATGGCTGTATAAAAAATATAGAAAATGCCCGAATTGCTATAAATGAAAAGAACCCTGGTCTGGCCCACGAAAAGATAGTTAAAGCTCAGGATATCATAATAGAGCTTATGGCTACTCTTAATATGGATTATGATATATCCCAGCGCTTATTATCTGTTTATGATTATATATATAATCAAATGGTAGAGGCTAATATTAAAAAAGATGTTGAACTTCTGGATGAAATTCACACGTTCCTGGTAGACCTGAGAAACACCTGGCAGGATGCCATTGGCAAAGTCCAAAACACCAGTCCGGACAATACCAGCCGGCAAAATTTTAGTGTGACCGGGTAATCTGTTATGGGCATAGAATTAAAATTGGCCAATACCATCGAACAATTAAGAAATCTTATTAAACAGCTGCTGGGCTTATCCCGCCAGCAGTTGGATATGATTGAAAAGGATGCTTATAAAGAACTGCCTGCTATAGAGCAGGAACGCATTTCCCTGCAGCATGATATTGAGCAAGCTATAATAAATTTAAAAAAATATGAGGAGGAAATATTAAGCCTTAATACTAAAACTGGAACTTTTTCAAAAGGCAGGGTAATATATGCAGGATATATAGAGCAAAAAACAGAAATAAGAGATATAATTAGTTTAATACAGGCTAATGACAGTAAAAGTCAGGCTCTATTATCAGAGGGGATGCGAAAAACCCGAGTTAGTTTAGAAAAAACCAGGGACAACAAGAAAGTTGTGCACTGCTACTATCCGGAACCAGCTTATGGCGAGGCCTGGTTTTTTGATAAGCGTAAATAAAGCTGAAGGTTCTTTCTCTCTGCTTGATTCCTGCATTGATGCCTGAAATTTTGATTTAAGGAAGATTATTGGTGGTAAAGCAGATTATCAGAGAAATAGTAGATAACTTTCAGAAGCAGCTAGATCTCTATGAGAAGATGGCAGAACTGTCTTCTGCTCAGTTAATTTGTCTGGAAAAAAACCGGGCTATGTCCGGGGAATTAAGAGATATCATGTCAAAACGGCAGGCTCTTATGGAAGATATCAGTTCTTTAAATGAGAAAAATCGTGCCTGTCAGCAGCAGGCGGTACAGCAGTTGGATATTAATGAATTTGTATTAAGTAAACTGCAGGGACTGATTGATGGAGCGGATCATGAGCAGTTAAGAGATACCGTCAGCAGGTTGGGGTCGATACTGGAAGCAATCAATGAAATGGATCGTAAAAATCAGCTGCTGATGGTGGAAGTAAATACTAGTAAAGCAGGGGGCGAAAGCAAGGCTAGCAACAGGCAGGCCAGTGATGCCTATCGCAGGTCAATGAATCCGAATCAGAATTGATCCGGCCTATTAGCGGCCACAAGCAGCGGTAAATGAATATAAGGGACACCTGGCAGGGGATCTTGATTCCTTGCTATTTTGATTTTTGAGCTATATAATATGCAATACGGGTCGGTAGGATACTGGATCATATTAAGTTGACTTCCGGCAAAATCATACAAAGTGAGGGATTTCCATGTTTGAAGACAAAACATTAATTTGCCAGGACTGCGGGCAGGAGTTCGTCTTTACTACTGGCGAGCAGGAATTTTATCATGAAAAGGGATTTCAAAACGAACCGAAACGATGTAAGGAATGCAGAACCCAGCGGCGGGCGGGCCGAAGTGAACGGGGTCCTCGCCAGATGTTTGATACTACCTGTGCCAGATGCGGTCAGGAAACTCAGGTGCCATTCAAACCAGTTGGGGATAGACCGGTATACTGTCTGCAATGCTTTCAGCAGATGAAAGAGGAAGAAGCGATTTAGCCACAACAGTTAATTAATCTGATTATGACCGGGCCTCTGCGCCCGGTTTATTTATGGGGTCAGGTATTTATGGTGTCAGGCACTAACTTACTAACTTATTCTCCAGGTACTTAAATGGAATAAGTTAGTAAGTTAGTGCCTGACACCGCTCGTACTAAGTTAGTGCCTGACACCATGGTATTTTAAGATAGAATGCACATACTATTTATTAAGTATTATGATTTGTAGTGGAGAAAAGAGCGTTCCTGGTATAGAATAGTAATATAACATCGGGAAAGGAGTGGTCATATGAAACTCGACATCAGGGGAAAAAACATAGAAGTCACCGATGCGCTTAAGGATTATACCACCAAGCGGCTTTCCAAGTTAGAAAAATACTTTGACGATGTAAAAGAGGCCCAGGTCACCTTATCTGTGGACAGTGAGGGACACAAAGTGGAGGTCACTATTCCCATTAATGGCATGATTCTTCGAGGGGAAGAAGCTACCGATAATATGTACAGTTCGATAGATCTGGTAGAGGAGAAACTGGAAAAACAGATAAATAAATACAGGACCAAGTTGTACAGAAACACCAGGGGAGCAGGATTTAGGAAAAGCCTGCGGGAAGAAATCGAAAAAGAGATAAAAAATAGAGTGGAGCCAGCAGAAGCAGCGGATGCCTTCAACATTGTCAGAACCAAGAGGTTTGCTCTTAAACCTATGGATGAAGAAGAAGCCATAATGCAGATGAATCTGCTGGGCCATACGTTTTTTGTCTTCTTTAATGCTAATACGGACGAAGTAAATGTGGTGTATAAGAGAAAAGATTGTAATTATGGCCTGATAGAACCGCATTTTGACTAGTTGAAGTGCAGTTTGGAAAAGTGCTAATATAAAATTGATGAATTGCTTTAGGAAAGGAGCCAAAAGGTTCCTTCTTTTTTTAATGAAAGGCAGATGAAAAACATGTTGAAAAATTTTCTTAAGAATATCCTGGATGATAATGAGAAAGAAGTAAAACGCTATCGCAAGCGAGTAGAGGCTATTAATGAACTGGAATCCCGGTATGAGAAATTGAGCGAGGAAGAATTTCCGGTCCAAACAGAAGAATTCAAGCAAAGGCTAAAGGATGGTGAATCATTAAACGATATATTACCAGAGGCCTTTGCCCTGGTCCGAGAAGCTTCCCGGCGAGTCCTGGGCATGAGACATTTCGATGTCCAGTTAATAGGTGGAATGGTACTGCATGATGGCCGAATCTCGGAAATGAAAACCGGGGAAGGTAAAACCCTGGTCGCCACCTTGCCGGCATATTTGAATGCCTTGGAAGGAAAAGGCGTTCATATTATTACGGTTAATGACTATCTGGCCAGCAGAGACGCTGAATGGATGAAGCCGATTTACGAGTACTGCGGTCTGACGGTTGGATTGGTCATACACGGAATGAATAATCAAGAAAAAAAGGCGGCTTATGCCTGTGATATTACCTATGGAACCAATAATGAATATGGCTTCGATTATCTGAGAGACAATATGGCTGTAAACCGGGAAAACATGGTGCAGGGACCACTGCATTATGCCATTATAGACGAGGTTGACTCCATATTGATCGATGAGGCCCGTACACCATTGATTATTTCCGGGGAAGGTGACAAGCCTACCAGTCTGTATTACCAGATTGCCAAATTTGTCCCTCGCTTGAAACATGAGGATGACTATATAGTAGATGAGAAGGCGCATGTGTCAACCCTTAGCGAGGATGGGGTCAAAAAGGTGGAGCAGTATTTTCATATTGAGAATTTATCTGAAAACATGGAACTCGCCCACCATATTAACCAGGGACTTAAAGCCCATACCTTGATGAAAAGGGATCGTGATTATGTAGTAAAAGACGATCAAGTGATTATAGTAGATGAATTTACCGGCAGATTAATGTTCGGCAGAAGGTACAGTGACGGTCTGCACCAGGCTATCGAAGCCAAAGAAGGGGTAAAGATAGAAAAGGAATCCCAGACCCTGGCTACCATCACCTTCCAGAATTATTTTCGTATGTACGATAAGCTGGCAGGAATGACTGGTACTGCCGAAACAGAAGAAGCCGAATTTAAGAAGATATACAGCATGGATGTGGTGGTTATTCCCACCCACATGGCTATGATCCGAGAAGACCACCCGGATATCATCTACCGTACCGAAATGGGAAAATTCCAGGCGGCGGTTAATGATATAGTAGAACGGCACAAAGAGCAGCAGCCAGTTCTGGTAGGTACGATTTCCATAGAAAAATCCGAACTGCTAAGTTCACTGCTGGCTAAAAGAGGAGTGGCTCATCAGGTTTTGAACGCCAAATACCATGAAAAGGAGGCCCAGATCATTGCCCAGGCCGGGCAAAAGGGTATGGTGACCATTGCCACCAATATGGCTGGCCGGGGAACTGATATTGTACTGGGAGAAGGAGTTAAAGAGCTGGGCGGGCTGTATGTTCTGGGCACTGAAAGGCATGAATCCAGGCGCATCGACAATCAGCTCCGAGGGCGTTCGGGTCGGCAGGGAGACAACGGTATGTCCCGCTTCTATGTATCTCTGGAAGATGATCTAATGAGGCTTTTCGGTGCCAGCACCATAGAAGGCGTCATGGATCGCCTGGGTATGGATGATGATATGCCCATCGAAAATAATATCATATCCCGGGGTATTGAAAATGCTCAGAAAAAAGTAGAGAATCGGAATTTTAGCATCCGCAAAAACGTGCTGGAATATGATGATGTTATTAATCAGCAGCGGGGAGTAATATACGGAGAGCGGTACAAAGTACTGCTGGGAGAAGATTTACAGGAAACCGTCAGCAGCATGATCGATGATGTTGTAGATACAGTGGTAGATACTTTTGCGGGTGAGACAAAATATTCAGATGATTGGGATCTGCCGGGCATGATGACTTATATCGAACAATCTTTGATACCGGCACCTGACTTTGAGGCCCAGGATATAACCGGTATGACTGCTCCAGAAGCCAAAGAATTCCTGGCTGATCGTACTCATACCTTGTATCTGTCCCGGGAGCAGGAATTGGGATCAGAAGTAATGCGGCAGCTGGAAAAAGCGCTCCTGCTGAGAATTATCGATCAGAAGTGGATGGACCACATTGATGCTATGGATCAGCTTAGAAATGGGATATCTCTTAGAGCTTACGGGCAAAAAGATCCTTTGATAGAATATAAATTCGAAGCCTTTGAGGCATTCCAGTCCATGGTTTACAGTATTAAGGAAGATATCGTTCGTTATATATTGCGACTTAAAGTAGTTCAAAATCCGGAAGAGAGAAAAATATCCACCAGTCAAAGTGAAGAAACGATCAAGAAACCGGTACGCAAAGACAAGAAAATTGGGCGTAATGAACTCTGCCCCTGCGGCAGCGGTAAAAAATATAAACATTGTTGTGGAAAAGGGGTCTAATTAATGGATTTAGCGACTCTAATAGGACTGCTGATAGGTTTTGGCGGTCTGGTAGGCGGCTTCCTCATGGAAGGAGGAAGCGCGGGTATGCTGTGGGTGCATACCGCCTTCATCATCGTTATGGGCGGTACTATTGGAGCGACAGTGATCAGTTACACTGCTGATGAACTGAAGACCATGGGTTCTTTCTTCAAACTGGTATTTACCGATAGAAAGATAAACTATGCAGAAGTTTTAGAAATACTGGTAGAAACTGCTGACAAAGCCAGGAGAGAAGGACTCTTAAGCCTGGAAAGCCAGCTGGCTAATATAGACAATGAATTTCTGGCTCGAGGACTGCAGTTGGTCATTGATGGAACCGACCCGGATCTGACCCGGACCATGCTGGAAATGGATATCGAGGCTCATGAAAAAAGACAGAGTATCGGCCATGCTGTCTTTATGACCGCAGGCGGATATGGTCCTACTATGGGTATTATTGGAACAGTCATGGGACTGGTCCATGTTCTAAGTAATATGGCGGAACCGGAAGAACTGGCCGGTGCTATTGCGGTCGCGTTTCTAGCCACCCTCTACGGGGTTTCCAGTGCCAATGTATTATGGATTCCTTTTGCCACCAAATGCAAAATCAAAGGCGAGAAAGAAGTGCTATTGATGGACCTGATATTAGAAGGAGTTCTTTCTATACAGGCCGGGGAAAACCCGCGCGTCATAAGAGAGAAACTGCTCACTTTCGTGCCGGCCGAATCCAAGAAAAAAGCACAACAGCAGGCAGTGGAAACGGAGATGTAATTTATGAGTCGTTCCAGGAGAAGGAAAAAGGCCGCCGAGGAAGAAGGAAATAATGAGAGATGGTTAATAACCTACTCCGATTTGATCACTCTCCTGATGGTATTCTTCGTTCTGATGTACTCTATGAGCCAGGTAGATATTGCCAAATACTCTGCCGTAGCTAATTCACTGAGCCTGGTCTTGACCGGGCAAACGATGAGCATGATGGAGGCCCCGGGCCCATCCATGGCAGAAGGTTTGTCCAGCAGTGACCAGGCATCCGCAGCAGCGGCTGCCGCAGCGGCTGCCGCTAACCAGGCCCAACTGGAGGAAATCGAAGCCATCATCACTAAATTTATTGCAACCCGGGATAGTCAAATAAGCAGTTCAGGTTCCAGCGACTCTCAAACTACCCGGCTGAGTGAACAGATAATAATATACGAACAGGAACGCGGATTAGTCATTAGTTTTAAGGATGCCCTGCTATTTGGCAGTGGTTCTGCTGATCTCACCCCGACTGCCCGGGAGATCATCAAAGAGGTAGGTAAACCCCTGGTAGGGATACCAAATTATGTACGGGTGGAAGGACATACCGACGATTTGCCTATTAACACCGGTAAATTCCCCTCTAACTGGGAACTGTCAGTTATGAGAGCCACCAACGTGGTACATGTCTTGAGCGAAGCCAGCGGCATTCCCGCCGATCGCCTGGCTGCCATTGGTTATGGGGAAAACCGACCGCTGGTTATTAACGACTCCGAGCAGCACCGGGCCATGAACCGCAGGGTGGATTTGGTCATACTGAAAAAGAAGTATGACTATTTTGAACCCCCCAGGATTGAATCTGAATAACAAAAATGCGACAGGGGACGGTTCTCCATCTGTCGCACTCAAACTCTATTATCTTTACGATGCTAAGTAACCTCAAAAACACTTGATAATGCTCCAAAAGCCATCGAAGATTTCTTCTTAATCCCTCTTTAAAAGCTGCCTATCTTTTTTCCTAATTTTATTATTTTATTCAGCTCAGTTGTATCCACGATATTTCAATATTTATCTACTAAAAAATCATTCTCCGATTTATTTCTCCTAACATGACATAACAAACTATAAGCAACTTCTTTTTCTTGCATAACTACCGATTTATCTTGATTAATTTCAACCCAATTTATACCATGAAAAGGAAGAGTGCTACAGACGGAGAACCTTCCCCGCTGTCAATCTTCCGCATTTGACAAAAATATAAACGGATGCTACCTTAATACAATAGAAACTTGTTGCCATTATCCAGGGGCGTAGGGATGATACCCAGGTCAATTCAACTTCTAGCCGCAGGGGCTGCGGTCCAGTGGGTATATTGCTCTGATGCCCGGTAATAATTTATTTAAAATAGTTTATATGATAGAGTACATATAAGACAATAAGATTAAGCAGATAGGAGGAGATGGAATTGATAGAAGACCCCCGGAGCGTTTGCTCATACATAATGAACCGTCTGCAGGAAATGAGGGCTTCTCTTTGACATTGATGGCAAAAAGGAGAAAATCGAATTATTACAGGAAAAGACTGTAAAACCTGATTTCTGGGATGATAATCAGCATGCTCAGACCATACTAAAGGAAATAAGCGATTTACAGGATGTCGTAAAGCAGTACGAAGACCTGTATAATAAGGTTGAATATATTAAAGATATGCTGGAGATAGCTGAGGAAGAAAATGAGGATGAATTAATAAGCGAAACCATTACAGAATTGGAAGAAGTGCAGGAGAAATTTAGAGGATTTGAGCTCCTGTTTTTATTTTCCGGAGAGCACGATCATAATAACGCTATTGTATCACTCCATGCTGGCGCTGGCGGAACGGAAGCTCAGGACTGGGTGGAAATGCTTTTGCGTATGTATACCCGCTGGGCTGACGCATCCGGTTATAAAGTTCAAATCATGGATCTTCTGGCCGGAGATGAAGCAGGGGTAAAAAGTGTGACCTTCCTGGTGACGGGGAATTATGCTTATGGAAAACTGAAATGCGAACAGGGTGTTCACCGCTTGATTAGAATTTCCCCCTTTGATTCATCCGGGCGAAGACACACCTCCTTTGCTTCTTTATCAGTCCTACCGGATATCGATGAAGAAGTAGAAGTTGATATAAATAACGATGACCTGCGTATAGATACCTACCGATCCAGTGGAGCCGGTGGGCAGCACGTAAATAAAACTGATTCTGCGGTACGCATAACCCATATTCCCAGCGGGATAGTAGTTCAGTGTCAGAATGAACGATCCCAGCTTTCCAATCGCATGGCAGCTATGAAAATACTAACTGCCCGGCTGTACGAATTAAAACAGAAGGAAATGGAGAGCAGCCTGGAAGGTTTAAAGGGTGAATATAAAGAGATTGCCTGGGGCAGTCAAATAAGAACGTATACCCTCAATCCGTTTAATCTGATCAAAGATCATCGTACCAATGTCGAAACGGGAAATGTACAGGCAGTCCTGGATGGAGACCTGGATGCTTTTATCCATGCCTGCCTGGCCTTTAAGAACAAGCTGTAGAGGGAGGATAACGTGAAAGAAATTAATGACCAAGCAGTACAGCAGGTGGAAGAGAAAGCCCTGGCGATCAGAAGGCATATTATTTCTATGCTTTGTGAAGCAGGTTCAGGTCATACCGGCGGCTCTTTGAGTGCAGCGGATATAGTGGCCTGTCTTTATTTCTGGGAAATGAAAATTGATCCTGCCCATCCGGACTGGGCAGATCGGGATCGTTTCGTTTTGAGTAAAGGTCATGCAGCGCCGGTTTTATATGCTGCTCTGGCCGAGCGGGGTTATTTCTCCCCGGAAAAGCTGATGACCCTGAGAAAATTAGGCAGTCGGCTGCAGGGACATCCTGATAAAAGAAAACTGCCGGGGGTGGAGGCTTCTACTGGTTCACTGGGTCAGGGGATTTCCTGGGCGGTGGGAATGGCTTTAGCAGGTAAGATGGATAAAAAGGATTCCCGAGTATATGCTATTGTTGGCGATGGGGAGCTGGAAGAAGGAATGGTGTGGGAAGCCAGCATGGCGGCGGCTCACTATAAATTGGACAATCTTCTGGTTTTTGTGGATCATAACGGCTTGCAGATAGATGGCAGAATAACGGATGTTATGTCACCGGAGCCAATAACTGATAAATTTAGAGCTTTTGGCTGGGAAGTTATATCGATAGATGGACATGACATCCGGGCGATCATGAAGGCGCTGAATAATGCGAGAAATATTAAGGGAAAACCAGTGGTAATTGTGGCTGAAACTATCAAAGGCAAAGGCTGTTCCTTTATGGAAAATAAGGTGGAATGGCATGGAACTGCTCCCAATAAAGAAGAGATGGAAAAAGCACTGGCTGAACTCGTATAGATTAAATAGTCAAGCTAAGATTAGGAGGAATACGCCTTGAAAAAGCAGGCAACTAGAGAAGCATATGGAAAGGCTTTAGTAGAATTAGGACAGCAGCACCATGACATAGTAGTTCTAGATGCAGACCTGTCTAAATCGACTAAGACAGCAGAATTCGCAGGACTTTTCCCCGAAAGATTCATTAATGCAGGTATAGCTGAACAGAATCTTATGGGCATGTCAGCCGGGCTGGCTGCATCAGGTAAGGTAGTGTTTGCCAGTACCTTTGCCGTGTTTGCTGCCGGACGTGCTTTTGAACAGATAAGAAATTCTATAGCTTATGCGGAGCTGAATGTAAAAATATGTGCTACTCATGCTGGTATTACCGTGGGTGAAGATGGAGGGTCTCATCAGTCAATAGAGGACGTCTCATTGATGCGCAGTATACCAGGAATGTGCGTAGTAGTACCTGCAGATGGGCCTAGTACCCGCCAGCTTTTGCTGGAACTTTATGAAAGAAGCGGTCCTGCCTATCTACGGCTGGGCCGGCTGGCAGTGCCGCATATTTATAATGATGATCTTAAACTTCAAATAGGCCGGGGTATTGAGCTCAAAGACGGAAAAGACGCCACCATAATTGCATGCGGTATCATGGTGGAAAAATCTCTGCAGGCCTCGGAGATACTGGCTGGAGAAGGGATTATGGTCTCGGTAGTTGATATGCATACTATCAAACCGCTGGATCAGGAACTGGTAATCAGGAAGGCGCAGGAAACTGGTGCCATACTGACAGTGGAAGAACACAGCATTATCGGAGGTTTGGGCAGCGCGGTTTGTGAAGTAGTCAGTGAATACTGCCCGGTACCAGTCCTGCGTCTGGGAATCGAAGATCAGTTCGGACAATCGGGAAGTCCTGAGGAGTTATTACAACATTATGGTCTAACTGTTGATAAAATAGCGCAAAAAGTCCGGAATTTACTAAAAATATTATAAAACTAAAAAAGGAATTTTATATATTTTTGTAGAACCACCTTCTTGAGGTGGTTTTTTTATTTGGAGGTTAATATATGCTAGTTCAATTTTATAACGTCTCCAAAATATATGCCAATGGGGTAAAGGCGTTAGATGATATATCGATAAAAATAGATGGAGGAGAATTTGTTTTCCTTATGGGACCCAGCGGAGCTGGCAAATCAACGATGATCAAGATGCTGTATAGAGAGGAAATTCCCAGTCGGGGGCAGATCTTTGTAGCCTCAAGAAGTTTAGTACGCATGAAGAAAAAAGAAATTCCAGCCCTGCGCAGAAACATCGGGGTAGTTTTCCAGGACTTCAAGCTGTTAGAAAATAAAACCGTGTATGAAAACGTTTCATTTGCCATGGAGGTTGTGGGAGCCAATCACCGCGAAATAAAAAGTCGGGTAATTGAAGTTATTAAGATGGTAGGACTTCACGGCAAAGAAAAATCCCTTCCGGGTGAGCTTTCCGGAGGAGAGCAGCAGCGGGTAGGAATAGCCCGGGCTCTTACCAATAGACCTTTATTATTAATTGCTGATGAACCAACCGGCAATCTGGATATGAATACCGCACAGGAGATTATGGAGCTTCTTTTCGATATAAATCGTAAGGGTACCACGGTGATTATGGCTACCCATGCTTGGGAACTGGTTAAGGCAGCTCGTAAACGGGTTATAACTCTGGAGAGCGGTAAGATTGATTCAGATATAAACCCAGGAGAATTTACACTATGCAAATAAGAAATGCAGTATATTTTTTTCGCGAAGCATGTAAATCTATAGCCCGGAATCACCTGCTGAGCATTGCGACGGTAAGCACCATAACCATCTGCATTTTAATATTGGGTATGTCGGTATTGATAACTCTTAATACCAGTACTTTTCTGGACAGCCTGGAATCGGATGTAGAAATTATGGCTTATCTGGATCAAGATCTGGATAATGCTGGGGTGAAAGATGTACAGGAGAAATTAGAAAGCCTGGCGGGGATAGAAACCATAACTTTCGTGTCCCGGGAACAAGCTCTGAAGGACATGCAGGAGACCCTGGGTAAGAAAGACTATGATTTAGAGAGTACCCTGGGAAAAAATCCTCTGCCGGACTCATTTGAAATAAAGGCCACTGATTCACATGATGTGCCAGACCTGGCAGTTAAAATCGAGAAAATATATGGCATATACAAAGTGAATTACGGCAAAGGCATAGTCGAACAGCTGTTTTCTACTGCCAGATGGGTCAGGGTGGTGAGCCTGGTTTTCATATTTTTGCTGGCCCTGGGAGCTATTTTCTTAATCGCTACTACTATTCGTCTGGCGATTTTCGCACGAAGAAAAGAAATTTACCTGATGAAGCTGATCGGCTCTACAGACTGGTTTATTCGCTGGCCGTTCTTTATTGAGGGAATTGGACTTGGATCTCTGGGTTCCTTGTTATCAATCATCATTCTTGCGGCAGCTTATGGTTCTTTATTAAGCAGGGTGGATACCATTTTATTTATGCCCCTGGTAAGCGGAACTAATGTTTTAATAAACCTATATCTATCCCTTTTTGCTGCAGGAGCAGTACTGGGTATTATCGGGACCGGCATTTCTATCAACCGGTTCCTGGATGTTTGATACGGGGAGATTTTTGTCTCATCATGCAGAGCAAAGAAAAGTAAGGAGTGGTGACATGAAAGCTTATAAACGTCTCGCAGCGCTGATGATTATACTGTGCTTTATGATAACGGCAATTATACCTGTTTATGCAGATGACATAGATGAAGCCCAGCAAAAACTGCAGGACGTAAGCCGACAGATAGAAGCCCAGCAGAACAATCTAGGCCAGGTTAAACAGCAGGAAAACTCCATCATGGGACAGCTGCAAACTCTGGAAAAAAATATTGCCGACAAAGAACAGGAGATTAAAATACTCGCATCCCAAATTGAAGAGCTGGAAAGCGATATCAGCAAAACCGAAGACGAAATAAAAGAAAGTGAAGAAGAACTGCAGGTGCAGATAGATTATTTGTGCGAGCGACTGATTTATATGTATGAAGACGGGATGGATGTTTCTTACCTGGAAGTGTTGTTTTCAGCTACTAATATAAAAGATTTTCTAACTCGTTATGATTTACTGCAGTATGTGGTAGAACAGGATATGGATCTGATAGATTCCATAAATAAACATAAGCGGGCTCTGGATATCAAGAAGAGTGACCTGGAGATACAGAAAAGAGAGCTGGTATCCATGCGAGAGGTGCAGGAAGCGCAGCGCAGTGAGTTATCTGCTCAATCCGATCAGAAAGAGGAACTGCTGGCAAGTGTGCGGCAGGAAAAGGGCAGCTATGAAAAAGCCCTGGAAGAATTGGAACAAACCTCCCGGGAGCTGGAAGCCTTGATCAGGGCATCGCAGTCCGGCGAACAGCTGGGTACCGGGGTATATACCTGGCCCACTCCAGGTTATAGCGCCATAACCTCACCCTATGGGATGCGCTTTCATCCTATATTAAAAACCAGGAAGCTGCATACCGGAGTAGATATTGGCGCACCTTCAGGAGCCAAAATCGTGGCCGCTGATACGGGTAAGGTAATATTTGTTGGATGGCAGGGTGGATATGGACAGGTGATAATTATCGACCACGGTGCTGGTATGTCGACCTTATACGCTCATCAGTCAAAGTTTGCCGTGAGCTCAGGACAAACGGTAGTCAAGGGACAGGTGATCGGCTATGTTGGCAGTACCGGTTGGAGTACGGGTCCCCACCTGCATTTTGAAGTTAGAATAAATGGAAATCCTACCGATCCCATGGGTTACATAAAATAATTAAGAAAGAATAGGAACTCGCTACTAACTCAAGTTTATGTGTTGAAGACCAACAATATATTTAACCAGGATATTGCTTCCTGGTTAAATTTTTTGAGCCAGAGTTATCGGTATCAATTACATCAAAAATGCTGCATTGTATTTCCTGTTTATCAGGAGTAACATAAAATCTATAGTTTAATAATAAAATACTAGTGGTGGTGAAGATTTGAATAATAAAGGAAAAGGTTTATTAAAAGGTTTAAACATTATATTTTCAACCCTGGGGGTACTTTTCATAGCAGGTTTAATATTTATACTGGCAGCAAATCCAATCGGGCTGGGTACCTTATTCAGTGTAGTGGGCCTGGTAAATACTCAGTCGTTGTATGATATTAATTCCCGGCAGATGTTTGAAGGGGCCGCGGCCGGTATAGTAGATGCGTTGGATGACCCTTATTCAACTTACCTGGACCAACAAACCTGGCAGGAATTAAAGATCAGGTTAGAAGCAAAATTTGGTGGAATTGGAGTATATGTATTCCAGGATAACGAGGGGCAGATCAAGATTTATTCACCTATCAAAGGTACCCCGGCTTATGAGGCAGGGGTACAGCATGGCGATATCGTCACCAGGATCAATGGGGAAAGCACTCTGAATATGACTCAGGATGATGCAGTAACCCTGATGAGGGGAGACCCCGGAACTCAGCTGGAATTGACCATCTATCGCGAATCAGATAATAAGGAGTATGTATTCAAGATAATCCGGGAAATAATAAAAGTACCTTCCGTAGAAGATGAAGTCCTGGATGCCGATAATGGCATTGGATACATCAGGCTCAGCCAGTTCCATACTCAATCAGCCCAGGAAATGCTGGAAAGCGTTGACCGTCTAGTAAATGAAGAGGGCATAAAAGGACTTATTCTCGATCTGCGTAATAACGGTGGAGGAGAATTTGATGCAGCTATTGATATAGCCAGCATTTTCCTTGATGAAGGGGATGTGGTAGTAAGTTCTGCGGATGCGCGGGGAAATCAAAAAGAGTATAAGGCTTCATCCGGCAAAACCGATGTCCCGTTAGTAGTATTGGTCAACCAGGATAGCGCCAGCGCCTCGGAAATATTGGCTGCAGCGCTGCAGGATAACCAGAGAGCATTACTGGTAGGAGTAACTACCTATGGCAAAGGCCTGGTGCAGACCGTCTTCCCATTACGGGATGGAGGTGCCTTGAAATTAACTACCCAGAAGTATTTTACTCCTAACGGCACTGATATAAACGAAATTGGAATTGTTCCGGATTATATAGCAGCTGATGAAATAGAAAGCAGTGAAGATCTGCAGCTTAAGCAGGCCATTGAAGTTCTTAAACAACAAATGTAAATCAATGGGGTCAGGCACTAACTTACTAACTTATGCGGTTATATCAGGAGTAACGTAATTCACTTACGGTCATAAGTTAGTAAGTTAGTGCCTGACCCCCACCGAACTCTCGGGAGGATAAGATATTTGGATCTACTGATAGAAATATTGTCATTGATGGGGCGAGTTATGCTGGAAACGATTACCTCGCCCTTTTTTATTGCCATATATTTACTTCTGTTTACGATAGTTTGCTGGCAGTATAAAAGGCTGGAAAACATGAGTGAAAAGCTCATTAAAAGCAATGCCCGGCTTTTCGTACGCTCTGCCTGTTTATCATCTTTAATTGGAATTTTCGGGGGTTTGCTGGGAAGCGTACTGCTGATCATCGTTGGTATTAACCTGGAGAACATTGGTTTTGCTTATCTGTGGGTCCTGGCCTTGCTGTTAATGCTCATAAATCCGCGTTTCTTATGCTTTGCATATGCGGCCGGAATTTTGTCTCTATTCAGCCTGCTGTTTTCTTATCCTGATATCAGTGTCCCTCATCTGCTGGCTCTGGTAGCCATACTGCATATGATCGAAAGCTTCCTGATACTGATAAATGGTCATAGTTATCCTATTCCGCTGTATGTAAAGAAGAAAAACCAGATCGTAGGTGGCTTTAACCTGCAAAAGTTTTGGCCGCTGCCCCTCATGGCTCTGGTGGGAGTTTCAGGCGTTGCTCCGATGGACGGTCTGGCCATGCCCCAATGGTGGCCTTTATTGCAGGGCTATTCTGGTATGACTGCCCAGACCTTTACTCTGCTGCCGGTAGTTGCCATACTCGGATATGGAGAAATAACTACTACCAGTACCCCAGTGCTGAGAGTGAAGAAATCCTCGCTCAATCTTTTTATTTACAGCCTCACCCTCCTGCTTCTGGCCTGTCTATCCTGCCGGTTGCCAGTAATTACCATAGCAGCAGCCTTATTTTCTCCTTTAGGCCATGAGTTTGTTATCTGGTTGGGAATGCGGGAAGAAAATAATCGAAAACCTATATATATCAAAAGCCAGGAGGGGGTAAGGGTTCTGACAGTTAGACCAGGCAGCCCGGCCTATCATGCAGGCATAAGCGAAAGAGATATTATTCTCACGGTTAATGACTTTAAGGTAGACCATTATTCAATGGTAAGAGAATTGATTAGTACCGTCAGTAATGTTTCGCTGCGGGTAAGAAGAGAAGATGAAGAGATCGATATTCGTATGCCCGGATACTGCTTGAATGATTCCGGTATAATCCCGGTACCTGAGGAACCCGTGGCCAGATATATCGTAATGAAAGAAGATCGGATATTTAACCTGGTTCGCAGACTCTGGCAAAAAATCTGTAATGGTGCCAGGCACTAACTTACTAACTTATGGGGTTATAACAGTGAGTCACGATATTAACTGACGGTCATAAGTTAGTAAGTTAGTGCCTGGCACCCATAAAAGACAACCCAAAAACTATTAACCTTTTGTCACTACCCTGAATATATTAATAAGGAATATACGGGCAGGCAAATGGGGGTTTTATATTTGGGCGGCAAGGGAAAGATTAGGTATGTGTTTACTAGCAGCCATACCGGTAAGGGTTTTTATACTTTCATTCCCGGGTTACTGGAGGGAGTGAAGAAAGTTTATGTGCTTAAGGGTGCACCTGGGACCGGAAAGTCAACTTTTATTAGATGCTTGGGGGATTCTCTTTCGGAACAGGGATACGAAGTAGAGTTCTGGATGTCGGCCGAAGATCCTATGAATCCGGAGGGAGTATATATTATACAAATGGAAACAGCCATAGTAAATGGGAATTTACCGATAGCAATCGATCCTAAATATCCTGGCATTACGGGTTCCATTATTAATTTGTCCGAATACCTGGATGAATTGAGTATAAATAAATATGGGCCGGAAATTATGGAACTGGTAGATCAGGTGGCAGAGCAGGCTATACAGGCGGCCAGCATTTTAGAGCAGGCTTCTATAATTAAAGAAGAAATACTGCCGGTAAGCTATGAAGGGCTTAATGAAAACAAACTGCATAATTTGATCAGCAGGCTGGAAAACGAAATCCTCAAGGAGCAGCCGGGTGAAAAGCATTATTTTGCTACCTCAATTACCCCGGAAGGGGTTATCAATTATGTGGATGAGATAAGCACCCGCTGTAAAATCAGATATCTGTTAAAAGGTGGGTCTGGTGCTGAAAAAGTGATTGAAGAAATCTCGTTTAAAGCCAGAGAAGCGGGGTATTTTGTAGAATATTATCACTGCGGGTTAAATCCACTAAGAATAATTATGGTAATAATCACTCATCTTCAGCTGGGTATCATCGAAGCCAATGATATGGAAATATCTGCCCGTCCCGGGGATAGACTAATTGATTTGGCGGACTGTCTGGATGAATCTTACCAGCCGTTAAAGGAGCAGGATCACACCAGGTTCCGGAGGCAATATGAATGCCTGGTGTTAAAAGCTCAGGCTGAGCTGGAAACTGCTCATAGAGCCACAAAGAGTTTAAAGCGCTTGTATTCCGCAGCCATGGATTTTGATACCGTGGCAGAAAAAAGGCAGGAGATCCTTAATATGATGACCAGTGTCGGTGAAGAAAAGTAGTGATGCTGGTTTAGAGAATAAATGGAATCAGTCCTGACACTTGACATATCAAACCTCACAGTAGATATGTCAATATCAGGTCTGACCCCGAGTTGCTCTAAATGTTTTTCCCAATACTTAGTTTGTCGACAAAGTAGACAAACTGCCAGACCGATGACGGGAGCCCTCATCAGTTGCCCCGGTACGGGGTTGTCCTGTAAGGGTTTTTTGAAATAACGCAGATATTCGTTTCTTTTTGATTTTTGAGCCTTGCTCGAACTTCAACTGCACCCTAAATTGTGCCGCAATGAAACATAAGGCACATCAGTTGCCCCGGTACGGGGTTATCCTGTGGGTTTTTGTTATCGGTCTGAGTATTGGGATTTTCCCAATACTTTGTTATTATTTATGAGAAAGCTGTGGATATCAGGTGGATAATTGGGAGAGATATATATGAACAGATTTAAACTGCATTCAGCATATACTGCTACCGGTGACCAGCCCCAGGCGATTGCCAGTCTGGTCAGCGGACTATATAACGGGAATCGAGAGCAGGTATTATTAGGGGTTACCGGATCGGGGAAAACTTTTACCATGGCTAGAGTTATCGAAGAATTACAGCGTCCTGCTCTGGTAATGGCTCCCAATAAAACGCTGGCCGGGCAACTTTATTCCGAATTTAAACAGTATTTTCCTGAAAATTCAGTGGAATATTTTATCAGCTACTATGACTACTACCAACCTGAGGCTTATGTACCTCAGACTGATACCTACATAGAAAAAGACTCTTCGATTAATGATGAAATAGACAAGCTCAGGCACTCGGCGACAGCTGCACTCTTGGAACGGAGAGATGTAATAATAGTGGCCAGTGTTTCTTGTATCTATGGTCTGGGAGCTCCTCAGGACTACTATGAATTGGCGGTTTCACTGCGGCCTGAGATGGCCATAGCGCGGGATGATCTGCTGAGGAATCTGGTCCAGATCCAGTATGAGCGCAATGAGGTGGCTTTTTACCGCGGTACCTTCAGGGTTAGAGGTGATGTGGTCGAGATATTTCCGGCTTCCAGTGGGGAGAAAGCCATAAGAGTAGAATTTTTTGGTGATGAAATTGAACGCATGATAGAATTTAACCCGCTTACCGGTGAGATTCTAGGCAAACGGATGCATGTTATGATATTCCCGGCATCACATTTCGTAACTACCCGGGATAATATGCTAGCCGCTGCGGAAGAGATAGAGCAGGAACTGCAGCAGCAGATAGAACATTTTAAAAGCGCCGGACAGCTTCTGGAGGCGCAGCGCATAGGGCAGAGAACCCGCTATGACCTGGAAATGATCAAGGAAGTTGGCTATTGTAAGGGTATTGAAAATTATTCGCGCTACATCACCGGGAGGAAAGCCGGAGAACCTCCCTATACCTTAATAGACTTTTTCCCTGAAGATTATCTTCTGTTTATGGATGAATCGCACATTGGAGTTCCCCAGGTCAGAGGGATGTATGAAGGAGACCGGGTGCGTAAGCAAAACCTGGTGGATTTTGGGTTTCGCCTCCCCTCAGCCCTGGATAACCGGCCGTTAAAGTTTCAAGAGTTTAACAGCAAGATCAAACAAGTGATATACGTCAGTGCTACTCCGGGAGCTTATGAATTAGAGCGAAGCAGCCATACCGCAGAACAGATCATACGACCTACCGGACTGGTGGATCCGGAAATCGAGGTTAAGCCAACCGAAAACCAGATCGACGATCTAATGGAAAATATCCGGCAAAAAGTTGCCCGGGGGTTCAGGGTACTGGTCACCACCCTGACCAAGAGGATGGCAGAAGATCTCTGTGATTACCTGGCCGATGCGAAAATAAGAGTGAGGTATTTGCATTCCGATATAGATGCCCTGGAAAGATTGGATATTTTGCGGGAACTCCGTTCCGGGGTATTTGATGTTCTGATAGGGATCAACCTGCTGCGGGAGGGACTGGATTTACCGGAGGTAGCCCTGGTGGCCATATTGGATGCTGACAAAGAGGGTTTTTTAAGATCAGAACGATCGCTGATACAGACTATTGGTCGAGCTGCGCGTAACGCAGAAGGAAAAGTAATAATGTATGCCGACCGGAGCACACCATCCATGAAACAGGCCATAGACGAGACTGACCGCAGGCGAAACAAGCAGATTGAATACAATCGGATTCATAATATAACTCCGGAAAGCATAAAAAAGGCAGTTTATCAGGCCATCGAAGCCACTATTGCTGAGGAACCAGGGGAATATGAAATCAGTAATTTTACTGCTATGAAAAGTGAGGAACGGCTCAGATTGGCAGCAGAAATGCAGCGGGACATGATCAGTGCGGCTGAAAAGCTTGATTTTGAAAGGGCGGCAGAACTCAGGGACATGATAAAACAGCTGCAGGACCCACCCAAAAAGGGTAAGAAAAAGAAAAGACGATAATTGCTTGTCAAAGGGGACGGTTCTCTTTGACAATAATGCTATGATGATAAAAATAATGTTGTCAAAAAGAACCGTCCCCTTTGACAACATTAAACGGGAGAGATTTAAAGTGAAAGATTATATCTATGTTAAAGGGGCTCGGGAACATAATTTGAAAAATATCGATGTCACCATCCCCCGGGACAAACTGGTGGTATTTACCGGAGTATCCGGGTCCGGCAAGTCCAGTCTGGCTTTTGACACCATCTACAGTGAAGGCCAGCGGCGCTATGTGGAATCGCTTTCTACTTATGCCCGACAATTTCTGGGCCAGATGGACAAACCAGATGTCGATTATATAGAAGGATTATCCCCTTCGATATCTATAGACCAAAAATCAACATCCAATAATCCTCGTTCCACGGTGGGCACAGTAACCGAAATATATGATTATCTGCGTCTGATGTATGCCCGGGTGGGAAAACCGCACTGCCCTAATTGCAGTATACCTATCGAAAGACAGACGGTAGATCAGGTAGTGGATAGTTTATTACAGCTGAAAGAAAAAAGCAGGATCAAGCTCCTGGCTCCCGTGATCAAAAGTCAGAAAGGTGAACACCGAAAAGTTTTGCAGAATCTGTTCCGGGAAGGCTTTATCAGGGTGATGGTAGACGGTTACGAGTATACCTCGGACGAGGAGATAAACCTGGAAAAAAACAAAAAACATGATATCAGTGCAGTTATCGACCGTCTGGTGATAAAAGACGGAATCCGCAGTCGGCTGGCGGAGTCACTGGAACTGGCCTTTGAACTGGGAGAAGGGACCGCAGTAGTCAAACTTATCAAAGATGATGGCAGTGAGGAGGAGATGGTTTACAGTCAGGATTTTGCCTGTACCAGCTGCGGATTCAGCCTGCCTGAGTTGAGTCCCCGCATGTTCTCGTTTAATAGTCCATTTGGTGCCTGTCCTGAATGTGATGGCCTGGGAGAAAAAAGAGAGATAGATCCTGACCTGGTGCTGAACCAGGAAAAAAGTCTGCAGGATGGAGCAATAGTACCCTGGTCCAATAATTTTTATACCTATTATAATCAGATCCTGGCCGCCATGGCCGAGCGGCAGAAGATTCCTATGGACCTGCCCTTAAAGGAGGTAAGCAAAAAGCAGCTTAATATCATTCTTTATGGAAATGGTGAGGAACGATTTAAAATAGACTATGTTAACTCCTATGGAGAAAAACACTCCTTTCGCTCCAGTTATGAAGGGGTAATCAACAATCTCAAGCGTCGTTATCATGAGACGAAATCCGATGCTTCCCGGGAAGAAATTGAAAAATATATGACTGCCAGTCTCTGCCCGCAATGTAAAGGGAAGAGGTTAAAAAGGGAGATACTATGGGTTCTTATAGGGGGTAAATCAATAAATGATATTACTTCTATGTCTGTAAATCAGGCGGCTGAGTTTTTTGAGAATCTGCGGTTAAATGAAAAAGATACTCTGATTGCCCGTCAGGTTATTAAAGAGATTCAATCCCGGCTGAAGTTTCTTATCGACGTGGGTTTGGATTATCTGACTCTGGATAGAGCTGCCGGCAGTCTTTCCGGTGGAGAAGCCCAGCGGATACGTCTGGCCACTCAGGTAGGTTCCAGCCTGGTAGGGGTGCTCTATGTCCTGGATGAACCAAGTATTGGTTTGCATCCCCGGGATAATGACCGTCTCCTGGCTACCTTAAAACGACTGCGGGATCTCGGCAATACTGTTATCGTGGTAGAACATGATGAGGATACTATACTGAACGCCGATTATATTATAGATATTGGCCCTTTTGCCGGCATACATGGAGGCCGGATAGTTGCTCACGGCACGGTAGAAGATATTATGCTGGCAGAAGAATCACTTACCGCCCAGTATTTATCCGGTCGGAGAGTGATTGAAACCCCGGCCAGCCGGAGAGCAGGTAACCATAAATCACTGCGCATATTAGGGGCTGAGCAGTACAATTTGAAGAATATCGATGTAGATATCCCTCTGGGCCAGCTGGTGCTGGTGACCGGGGTATCTGGTTCCGGGAAGAGTACTCTGGTCCAGGAAATACTATATCCTGCCCTGATGAGCAGGCTTTCTCGCCAGCAGACCCGAGCCTCACTGCGATACCGTCCTGGCCAACACCGAGCGATAGAAGGAATCGAAGCTATCGACCGGGTGATCAATATAGACCAGTCCCCGATTGGTCGTACCCCTCGTTCCAACCCGGCTACTTATACCGGAGCTTTCGATGGTATCAGGGAGCTGTTTTCAAATGTCACCGAGTCCCGGGTAAGGGGATATAAACCAGGTCGTTTCAGCTTCAATGTCCGGGGGGGACGCTGTGAAGCATGTTCAGGAGACGGGATAATAAAAATCGAGATGCACTTCCTGCCCGATGTATATGTCCCCTGCGAAGTATGCAAGGGAAAGAGATATAATCGCGAGACCCTGGAAATCAAATATAAAGGTAAGACCATCGCAGATGTACTGGATATGACCGTAGATGAAGCAGTAGATTTCTTTGAAAATATAAACAAAGTTTATCGCAAACTTAAAGTATTACAGGATGTAGGGTTAGGCTATATTCAACTGGGACAGCCTGCTCCCAGCCTTTCCGGAGGTGAGGCCCAAAGGGTCAAGTTGGCTACGGAACTTTCCAAAAGGGCGACCGGGAAAACCCTGTATATATTAGATGAACCGACTACTGGACTGCATAAAGAAGATGTGAGACACCTGCTGGGGGTCTTGAACCGATTAGTAGACACCGGCAATACAGTTCTGGTGATTGAACATAATCTGGATGTGATAAAATCAGCTGATTATATTATTGACCTGGGGCCCGAAGGCGGGGACCAGGGAGGACAGATAGTAACTCAGGGTTCTCCGGAAGAAGTTGCTGCAGTCCCGGAATCTTATACCGGGAAGTATCTCCGAGAGGTGATGTCTTAGGGAAGGACCTTTGTATTCGGCCCAAAGAAAAAGTTGTCAAAAAGAACCGTCCCCATTGACAAGACCATTGGCACTGACCCGTTGAAACCTGATGGACAAGGAGGGATGATTGGTGAAAGAACGCTTGAAAAATGTACCCAAACAGCCTGGGGTCTATATGTTCAAGGATGCGGAAGAACACGTTGTTTATGTGGGTAAAGCGCTGGCTTTACGCAGCCGCCTGCGCTCATATTTTCAAGCAGCAGATCGCCTGCACCCCAAGGTCAGAGCTATGATGAACCGGGTGACCAACTTCGATTACATCGTTACTGCTTCGGAAGTAGAAGCCCTGATACTGGAGAATAACCTGATCAAAGAATACCGGCCCCGGTATAATATAGACTTGAGAGACGACAAAACCTATCCTTATTTGAAAATCAGTCTGGGCGATAAATATCCCCGCATGTATATTACCAGGGAGAAGAAGGATCAGTTATCCCGCTACTTTGGCCCTTATACTGATGTAACTTCACTGCGGGAGACTCTGAAACTGCTGACCGGTATATTTCCCCTGCGGGTCTGTCGAGTATTCAGACAGCGTCCCCGGCCCTGCTTAAATCATGATATCAAGAGATGCCTGGCTCCCTGTACCGGCAATGTTCCAGTGGAAGAATATCGAGCCATGGTTAATGCCCTGCTGAAGTTTATGGAAGGAGACAGCAGGACATTAATAAGCCGGCTGGAAGCAGACATGAAACAGGCGGCAGCTGATCTGGAATTTGAACGAGCAGCCCGGCTGAGAGATCAGATAATCAATGTACATAAAATCAATGAAAAACAGAATATCAACTTTGAAAAACCTTATGATCTGGATATGGCTGCGGTTATGCAGGGGGAGAAGACCGCCCTGGGGTTATTATTTAAAATACGGGCCGGAAAAATCGTTGATCGCTATGCCTCCTGGCTGAACCGGGCCATGGATGAAGGTGAGCAGGAGTTAATCCAGTATTTTTTACAGCACTACTATGATACAAACCAGGATATACCTCCTGAGATACTGCTGAACCGGCTGCCTGCTGATATCCAGGTGGTTGAGAAGTGGTTAAAGGAAAAAACCGGCCGAACTGTCCGCCTGGCTATTCCCCACCGGGGAGACAAGAAAAATATGCTCAACATGTTGGAAGAAAACGCCCGGATCTTATACCAGGAAAAGATAGACCGGGAAGAGAAGGGAACCGATAGCCTGATCAAGTTGAGCAGGGCTTTGAAGTTGGAAGAGATTCCCCGGCGCATAGAGTGTTATGATATATCTCACCTATCCGGGGAAGAAACTGCAGCCTCTATGGTGGTTTTTACGGACGGATTTCCAGATAAAAAGGCTTATCGCCGGTTTAAAATAAAAAAGGATCAGAATGATGATTATGCATCCCTGGCTGAAACTCTTAAGCGCCGCTTTGATGAAGCCAGAAAAGGCAATACGGCTTTTCTGCCCGAACCGGATTTGATTCTAATAGATGGAGGTTTAGGGCAGGTTAATGCCGCAGCTGGGATCTTGCATGAAGTTCAGGCTGATATTCCTCTTTTCAGCCTGGCTAAAAAGCAGGAAGAGATATACCGGCCGGGCAGTTCTATTCCCATTAAACTACCTAGAAATGATGAAGGGCTGAAGCTGCTGCAGCGTTTAAGAGATGAAGCTCACCGGTTTGCGATTGAGTATAACCGCAGCAGGAGACTAAAAAAACTCAGGAAATCCACTCTGGATCATATTCCAGGGGTGGGAACCCAGCGTAAAAAGGCATTATTATCGCATTTTGGTTCGGCTGCCCGGGTAAAAGAGGCCAGCCTGGAAGAGCTTCAGGCCGTACCAGGCATCAGTTTGACTCTGGCCCGGAATATTTACCAGCACTTACGGGAAAATAATACTGTACCCAACCAAAAAAATAATTAAAAAAGTAAGAAATATCTAGAAAATATTATAAAAATACGGAAAAATAGAGTATTATAAAGTTAATAAAGCATAAGCAAACTGCAGGAAGGGAGGAATTATATGGTGCAGGGTTGGATTTTGAGGTGGTTGTTAAATATACTGGCCATTGTGATAACCGCTGCCATTATACCTGCTTTTGACCTTACTCCGTGGGCCGCCGTGGTAGGTTCAATATTTCTAGGCGTAATAAATGCCGTCATTCGTCCCCTGTTGATATTGCTCACTTTGCCCTTAAACCTGTTAACCCTGGGGTTATTCACCTTTATTATCAATGGTTTTATGCTGTGGGTGACTTCGATCACTATCCGGGGATTTGATATCGATGGTTTTGGCTGGGCCATTTTGAGTGCCATTTTAATAAGTATAATCAGCTTTGTAATCAGCTTTATTGTAGATGATAAGGATTTCAAATTTAAATAGGATGGGATAAGCCGTTAACATAAACCTATCGTACTATAAACCGGGCAGCAGTCCGGTTTCAGGTTGTCGACAAAGTCGGCGAGCTGCCAGGGCGATTACAGAACCAAAGATCAAGGCATGAAACGAGCCCGCGATTGAGGCGTACTTGAGTACGTTGATTGAGCGGGCTTGTTGAAATAACGCCGAGATTCATTTCTGTAATCGGTCTGAAACCGGGCAGCAGTCCGGTTTGTTGTGTCTCTTACCGTAAAGGAGGGCATTATGCCGGTAAAACTGGTTGCCATCGATCTGGATGATACCCTGCTGGATTCAGGGTTAAAAATATCTGGCCCGTGCATTAAGAATATTCAAGCTGCTCGCACTCAAGGGGTCATAGTAACCCTGGCTACGGGCAGGATGTACAGCTCCGCCCTGCCTTATGCGATGGCGTTAGAAACAGATGTGCCGCTGATCACCTATCAGGGAGCTCTGGTGAAAAACTCCCAGACCCAAAAGGTACTGTACTATAAACCACTAACACTCAACCTGGCCGTAGAGACCATGGAGTATTTCAAGCACGCTGGTGTACACTACCATACCTATTTTAACGATCGCCTGTGCTTGGAGTCCTTAAGTGAAGAAGGGATTGATTACGCTCGCCTGGCAGGTGTTGAACCCATATTAATTGATAACCTGATTGAATCATGTAAGAGTGGACAGGAAGCAATCAAAATAATGGCGGTTACCCGTGACCAGGAACTGCTTTTGGATCTGGAAAATGATCTAAAGCATCAATACGGGAGTTTACTCAACATCACCAGGTCCAAACCATATTTTCTGGAAGTGATGAATCCTCTGGCCAATAAAGCCGATGCCCTGAGACTGGTTGCTGAATATTACGGAATCCAGCAGGAGGAGGTTATGGCAGTGGGGGACAGCTATAATGATCTGGCCATGATAAAATGGGCTGGAATAGGGGTGGCTATGGGTAATGCCCGGGAAGAAGTGAAAGCAGTGGCGGATTATGTTACCTCTTCCAATGAGGAACATGGAGTAGCGGAGGTATTGCAAAGGTTGGTATTGGAACAGGAGCAGAATGAAAGATGAGCATTAAACTGGCAGCGATCGACCTGGATGATACCCTGCTGGATTCCAGGCACCGTATATCGCCGGCATGTATTAAAGCCATCCAGCGAGTTAAGGAGCAGGGGGTACATATAATACTGGCTACCGGCAGGATGTATAGAGCAGCGCTTCCCTACGCACAGCAGCTGGGGCTGGACCTGCCCCTGATTGCTTACCAGGGGGCTCTGGTAAAAAATGCTTATTCAGGCGATGTGCTCTATGAACGTACCATAGACCTGGAACTGGCCTTAAAGATAACCGGTGTGCTGGAAGCTAAGCAGATAGATTACCATATTTATTCTAATGATCAGTTATATACCCGAAAAATCATACCGGTACTGAAAAAACATACCCGGCTGACCGGGATTGAGCCGGTGGTTATTCAAGATATCCCCGGCCTGCTGAGAGAAACCCAGCCCTTAGAGATTATGGCAGTGTTTGAGGAAAAGTCCCGCAGGCAAGGCATGGAACAGATGATAAGAAATCTTTATGGTGAGCAGCTTCACCTGACCAGGTTTAAATATGATTCGCTGGAAATCATGGACCGTTGTGCTACCAAAGCCAGAGCCCTGGCAGCTGTTGCGGCCCAGTTAAATATCCAGCAGCATGAGGTTATGGCCATAGGAGACAGCTATAACGATCTGCCCATGATCAAATGGGCAGGAATAGGAGTAGCAGTTGGAAATGCGCACCCGCAGGTAAAAAAAGCAGCCGACTTTATTACTGGATCCAATGAAGAAGAAGGTGTAGTGTTAGCCCTGGAAAGATTCGTTGGTTGAACATTCAGGTTAGCTGTAATAGTTAAGCCGGGCATGGGAAAAGATAGTAAAGGATGCCCGGAGTGTATTTATTCTTGATGCTGCAGCTGATAATTAATTAGGATTTCCAGAACCATGGACAATAATAACCAATAAAAATCTAAATTGATAAAGCTGTAATCAAGCTATACTCGGCAGTCCGAAGTACTGAACCATATTTAGCCGGCATAAGCTGTACAATATAATATATCACCTGCAGCTCTGTTATTAATGGGTATCAGGTTAATTGTTGCTTCAATTGAGTCCATACATGATGATAGGGGGGATTAAGATGCAGAATGATTTGAGTGTTGAAAAAATGATGGGATATCTTTATGAACTGCCGGATCAGTTCCAAAACAGCCTGGGCTTAAAATTTGATTTTATCGAACAGTATAAGAAGGTCTACCACAATATCGTGGTAACCGGGTTGGGAGGTTCTGCTATAGGAGGCGATATTCTAAGGAATTATGCGGCCAAGCAGGCCAGCCTTCCGGTGGTAGTGAACCGTGATTATACTCTGCCTGCTTTTGTGGGAACTGATACCCTGGTTTTTGCGGTCAGCTATTCAGGAAATACTGAGGAAACCCTGGAAGCATACCAAGAGGCTGTAAAGCGAGGAGCAGACGTTATAGTCTTGAGCAGTGGGGGGAAACTCTCAGAATATGCTCGCCGGGATAATAAAGCGGTGATCCAGGTTCCAACTGGTTTTGTACCCCGGGCTGCCGCAGCCTGGCTGTTTGCACCGGTGGCCCTCCTGCTGGGACAGATGGGGATATTGCCAGAAGTAGAGAATGAAATAAAGGAAACAGTTGAAATATTAAAACAGCTCAGAGAATCTCTGAATCCCACCATAGATGTGCCGGTAAATCTGGCTCGCGTTATTGCTGGGAAAACACGGGACAATATTCCGGTAATTTGGGGGACTACAGGTGTATCAGAGGTAGCGGCGCAGCGCTGGAAAGCACAAATTAATGAAAACGCCAAAAGTCCTGCTTATTATAATGTATTTCCAGAACTTAACCATAATGAAATAGTAGGGTTTGAAGCCCCCCGGGAATTACTGCAGCGGCAGGTATATATTATTCTAAGGGATACCCGTGATTACGATCGGATCCAAAAGCGCATAGACATCAGTAAAAATATTATCAAAGATCAGGTTAAAAACGTAATCGAAGTATACAGCAGCGGGGAATCTTATTTGGCCCGGGTCTTCTCTCTTATATATATAGGCGATTACGCCAGTGTCTACCTGGCCCTCGAATATGGTATCAACCCCACCCCGGTGAAAATGATAGACTATCTTAAAGAACAGCTGGCGAAATAAAAAACTTAAGGTTGATTCCATTGCAAAAATACTAAATAAACTTTTTGAATACATAAATATTCTACGCATATTACTTTTTGCAGTGGAATCAAGGTTATACATAAGCAAAATGAACCAGGGATATAGGCTCTGGTTTTTTCTTTAAATGAGTATTAAATGACGGGAGTAGTATATTCAGAATATAATGGACAAATTATAGGTGAGGAGGTGGTATTTATGAAATTCTATGGTGATTACCATACTCATTCAAGACATAGTGATGGCCGGCAGAGTGTCGAAAACATAGTTGATGCAGCCGTTGATAAAGGACTTAAAGAAGTTGCTATAACGGATCATGGGCCTCTGGCTGCAGTTATCGGTGTGAAAAGTGCAGATGATTATCTTAAAATAAAGCACGAAATCACTGACCTCCAAAGCGAGCAGTCTGATATTACCATACTGCTGGGGGCGGAAGCGAACATAAGAGATCTAGAGGGTACTCTGGACATCGATAAGGAGTTTATAGAAGAGCTGGATATATTGATCGCAGGTTTACATCCGTATACTCTTCCCAAGACCATCAAAGATGGCTGGAATATTATGGTGCAGAACTCCATGCGCCATCTGGGCAGGAGTTTCAGGGATAAGGCGGTGACTGCTAATACTAAAGCGGTAGTAGAAGTTATTTACCAGCACCCAGAATTAGATATCCTGGCTCATCCAGGTTTATTTTTTAAGGTAGATATCGGGGAGGTATCCAGGGCCTGTATAAAAAATAATGTTTTATTTGAAATAAATTGTGGTCATAAATATCCATCTATTTCTGATATAATTGAAGCTAACCGGGTTGGTGTGGATTTCATAATTAACAGTGACTCACATTTTCAAGAAACAGTTGGAAAACTTGATTATGGCAGCCGGATAGTAGATAAATTAGGGATTGATGAAGAGAGAGTAGCCAATAGCCGGTCCGGGGGGGGATATAAAGGGTGGTCAAAAAAAGTGAAGTATTACGCATACTTATAATTACCGGATTATCAGGAGCAGGAAAAACTCAGACAGTTAACTGTCTGGAGGATATCGGTTATTACTGTGTTGATAATCTCCCGCCGGCACTGCTGACCAAATTTGTAGAACTGGGTGTACAATCAGAGGGTAAAATCGATCAAGTTGCTCTGGTTATAGACGCCCGGGGGGGCGACTTTTTCCATGATTTATCCAGAGCCCTGGGGGAATTAGAACAGGAGAACATCCAGTATGAAATACTATTCCTGGAAGCTTCCGATGAGGTTCTGGTGCGGCGCTTTAAGGAGTCCCGAAGGAAGCATCCGCTATCCGGGCGGTGGAGGCTCTTGGAAGCTATCCAGATTGAAAAAACCATGCTGGAAGAACTTCGTGGTCAGGCTAACGTGGTTATCGATACTTCTGCCACTACTTCCCGCGAATTACGAGAGAAGTTGATCAGTCTCTACGCTGAAGAGGCTATTAATGGATTTTCAATTAATGTAGTCTCATTTGGATATAAAATGGGAATACCATTGGATTCGGATCTGGTTATCGATGTTAGATTCCTTCCCAACCCATTTTATGACCCAATCATGAAGACTATGACCGGCATGGATCAGGAAGTCAAGGATTTTGTACTGGATTCTGCAGTTACCCGGGCTTTTAACCGTAGATTCATGGGCCTGTTAAAGTATTTGATTCCTCATTATATCAAAGAAGGAAAAACTAATCTGGCTCTTTCCATCGGATGTACGGGAGGGCAGCACCGCTCGGTAGTACTGGCTGAATATATAGCCAAACAACTCATGAATATGGGATACAGTGTACTGGTCAAACATAGAGATAATGCCAGGTCTAAATTGGAGGAGTAAATGGATAGAGATAGAGAACCCAGGATAGTTGTCATTGGGGGAGGAACTGGACTTGCGGTTCTATTGAAAGGTTTAAAAAGATATACCTCCCGGCTGACCGCAGTAGTTACGGTCAGTGATGATGGAGGTAGTTCTGGAAGACTCAGGGCGGAAATGGGTGTTTTACCACCCGGAGATATTCGCAATTGTCTGGTAGCCCTGGCGGAAACTGAGACCTTAATGGATAAGGTGTTTCAACACCGGTTCAAAGCAGGGGGAGGCTTGCAGGGGCATAATCTCGGTAATCTTCTGCTGGTGGCCATGAGTGAGATCGCGGGAGATTTTGTTTCGGCCATCCAAGAAGTTAGTAAGGTCCTGGCGGTCAGGGGGGTTGTTTTACCAGCTACCCTGGAACCAGTAGTACTGGCTGCCAGCATGAAGAATGGCAGTACAGTAATAGGTGAAACTCGCATCAGGAATCATGAGGGAAAAATAGAGAGAATATCACTTATCCCGGATAAATGTCTGCCCGTACCTGAGACTCTGCTGGCCATCCATGAAGCTGATGCAATTGTACTTGGACCCGGCAGCCTATATACCAGTATAATACCCAACCTGCTGGTTAAAAAGGTGACGGAGGCTATTGAAAAAGCCAGGGCACCGGTAATTTATATCAGCAACATAATGACCGAAAAAGGTGAAACAGACGATTTTACTGCTGCTGACCATCTGCACGTAATCAATCGACATCTAAACCAGCAGCTGATAGACTATATGATTGTTAATTCAGGTACTATTGATGAAGAGAGACTTGATCGATACCGGCAGGAAGATGCGGTCCCAGTAAGGCCTGCTTACGAAGATATTCAGAATATGGGTGTTAAAATCATTAAACACGATCTGGTCTCTGATGACGAAGTTGCCTGGCATGATTCTGATAAACTGGCTCGAGCCATACTGGAACTGATAGACTGAGTAAAGCCGGGGAGAAAAAAGCTATGAGTTTTTCCAATGATGTACGTAATGAGCTGGCACGAGAAATGGGTGAAAAAGACTGCTGTCAAAAAGCAGAGCTTTCAGCATTATTTATGAGCAGTGGTAAGCTGTCCTTAAGGGAGGGAAAATATAATCTGAGCATCACCTTAGATAATGCCGCTACAGCCAGGAAAGCCTTTAAGATATTCAAAAATGTTTATGGACTGCAATCTACAGTAAACGTAGCAACCAGAAGATTTTTCCGCAAGAATCGTTATTATATGGTCAGTGCGGAGATGAGCCCGGATGAATTCCGAGTCCTGGAGGATATCATTAATGTAAACAAGCAGGGTGGAATAAGTAAAAGGATCAACTGGGCGCTATTAGGAAAGTCCTGCTGTAAAAGAGCCTATCTGCGAGGATTATTTTTGAGCCGGGGGTTTATTAACCGCCCGGAAGGCAGCTACCATCTGGAGATTATTTGTAATGACAGTAAGATGGCGGGGGACATCAAAAAGCTTATGGGTTTATATGACCTCCCGGCAGGCCTGGTGGAGAGAAAGACCAATCTGGTCATCTATCTAAAAGAAGGCGAAAAGATAGTGGATTTCCTGCGTTTGGTGGGAGCCAACAAAGCCCTCTTGGACTTTGAAAATGTCCGAATTTTGAAGTCGGTACGCAACAATGTTAACCGGCAGGTTAATTGCGAAACGGCTAATCTGGCTAAAACGGTAGATGCGTCCCTGCGGCAGGTAGAGTTAATCAAACAGTATGTCGCAAGCAATGGTTGGGATCGCTTTCCCAGTAATATGCGAGAACTGGCCATACTAAGAGTTGAATATCCGGATTATTCGTTAAAGGAACTGGGTGCTATGCTCGAACCTCCATTGAGTAAATCGGGTACAGCTTACCGGATGAGAAAACTTGAATCGATGATCGAACAAGCTGCTGGGGAGCAACAATAAGCAGTAAAAAGCAGGAACTTGTAACTTTATGACGAAATCTAAGGAATGGATAGTATTTGAAGCGGAGGGACCAAGATGAGGCTGACACAGGATGTTTTCCTGGAACAACAGCAGAAATTAATGATGACTCCTGAATTGCGTCAGGCCATTGCTATCCTGCAGATGTCTACCATTGAGTTGAGTGAGTATATTGAGCAGGAACTTCAGGAAAATCCCTTCTTGGAAGTGAAAGAACCTGAAGAAAGCCTTGAATCTGACAAAGCAGAGAGTGAACGGGAAAGTGAACGCGAAAGCGATAATAAAATAGAAGATATAGTTGAGTACTACAATGATAGAGATATAGAATATACTCCCACCAATCGGGAAGAAAGCCCATCACTGGAAAATTTCCTTACTAAAAGACCTAGTCTTTATGAACATCTGGAATTCCAGCTTCATCTGAGCAGTAAAGAAGAAGACGATCTGGTTATAGGCCATTACCTTATTGGGAGTATAGATAGAACTGGATATCTCTGTGTTGATTTGAATGAAGTGTCATCAAATTTAAAGGTTCCAATTGGAAAAGTGGAAGAAGTGTTGAGTATGATTCAATCCTTCCATCCACATGGGGTTGGAGCTCGTGATTTACCGGAATGCCTGTTATTACAGCTAAGTTATTATAATAAAGAAAATTCTATCGCCACCCGCATTATACAGCATCATATGGAAGACCTGGCCAAGGCCAAGCTTAATAAAATAGCTCAGGCCTTATCTATACCGGTAAATAAGGTTCAGGACGTATGCGACCTTATACGCACCTTGGATCCCAAGCCAGGACTCCAATACAGCAGCTATGATGAAGTTAAATATATCATGCCTGACGTCTTTGTTGAAAAAGTTGAGGGAGAATATGTAGTAATAGTTAATGATTTGAATTTTCCGCGGCTGATAGTGAATAATGTTTATAAACGGATATTACATCAAAATGATAATTTTTCCCAGGATGCCAAAAAATATCTGGAAGATAAAATGGGTTCAGCTATATGGCTTATTCGCAGTATAGAGCAGAGACGCATGACCCTTTACAAGGTGGCCCGAAGCATAGTAGACATTCAGACCGAGTTTTTGGATAAGGGAGTAGAATATATGAAGCCCCTCAACCTGCGTAAAGTTGCGGAAGCTGTTGATGTTCATGAATCAACGGTCAGCAGGGCAACAACTAACAAATATATTCAGACCCCCCAGGGTTTATTTGAGTTAAAATACTTTTTCAGTACTGGAGTTGAGTCATATGGAAGCAGTAAAGTGTCTTCCAAGAGTATCAAACATATGCTGGAAGAGATTATTAACACTGAAGATACAAGTAAACCATTAAGTGATGAAGCCATATCCAAGTTATTAAAACAAAAAGGGATAAGGATTTCGAGGAGAACAGTAGCTAAATATCGACAGGAAATGAGGATCCCTTCCACCATGGCTCGTAAAAGGTATTGAAAATATTATTAAATAGTGGGAAAATATCATAGTATTCGATGACAATCGCTGCATCCCGGGGGTGCAGCTTTTTCTTCAGCATCAGTTCGAAAATTTATGTTACCACAGTTTAAGGAATGATCAAATTTATGAAATTCACAACTAACCTGCAAAGTAATCGAAGCATGAATTACTGGCTTGATTCCTCTATGCTTTTAGTCATCGCTGCATTTATTGGATTGGGAACCGGTTTTGCTGCTATTGGCTTCAAAGCACTTATCGGGCTGTTCCATACCGGATTTTTTACCGGTACCGAGACTGTCCTGGGATCTTTTTTAGGAAAATACTATGTAATTCTGGTCCCGGCATTGGGAGGATTACTGGTTGGTCCCATTGTTTACTTTTTGGCTCGTGAGGCCAAGGGGCATGGAGTACCGGAAGTCATGCTGGCAGTAGCAGAGAATGATGGAATATTAAGGCCGCGGGTGGTATTGGTAAAGGCCCTGGCATCTGCTATTACTATTGGTTCGGGTGGTTCGGCTGGACGGGAAGGACCAATTGTCCAAATCAGTTCAGCCATAGGTTCAACAGTCGGACAAATATTAAAAGTTTCACCGGATATTTTAAAAACTCTGGTCGCCTGCGGTGCTGCGGGAGGGATTTCGGCTACCTTTAATGCTCCTATCGGCGGAGTGCTTTTTGCCCAGGAAGTTATTCTGGGTAGGTTCACCACTAACAACTTCATCCTCATAGTCATAAGTTCAGTGATTTCGGCTATAGTAAGCCGTGTATACTGGGGTGATCATCCTTCTTTCATGGTACAGCCTTATGAACTGGTATCTCCAGAAGAGTTGGTATTTTATGTGGTGCTGGGTATATTGGCAGGTATATTTGCGGTTATTTATAATAAAACGCTATATGCTTCTGAAGATTTATTTGAGAAGATAAAAATTATCCCAGAGTATATTAAACCAGTAATCGGTGGATTAATGGTTGGTTTTATAGGGCTCTATTTTCCACATGTTTTCGGAGTAGGATATGAGAGTGTGGAACTAGTTTTAAGAAACGAACTGCCCTGGGCTTTAGTTTTTATTCTTCTATTTGCTAAACTGACAGCAACGTCACTGACTATCGGCTCAGGCGGATCAGGTGGAGTGTTTGCTCCTAGTCTATTCATGGGTTCTATGCTGGGAGGCAGTTTTGGATACCTGGTGGATAAACTGTTTCCAACCATCACTGCTGCACCAGGAGCATATGCTCTAGTAGGAATGGCAGGTGTATTTGCTGGAATTTCGCAGGCCCCCATTACCGGAATTATAATTATTTTTGAGATGACCGGGGACTACAAGGTAGTGCTGCCTCTGATGCTGGTATGCGTGATCAGTTCACTGGTATCCAAAGGTTTATGTCCTGAATCTATTTACACCATGAAGTTGGCCAGGAGAGGCGTGAATGTAAGGAAAGGGCAGAATGTTGATTTGATGGGACTACTGCCGGTAGAGTCGGTTATGACAGTAGATGTTGAGACTCTGGATATCAACATGAGTTTAAAAGCTGCCAAAGAACAAATGCTGCAGAGGTCCTTTACTGGATTCCCGGTAATGGAAGGAGACCAGCTTGCTGCTGTAGTTACTTATGAACAGGTATGGAGGGCCATCAAGAACGATGGAGATGAAACGCGTTTATTAAAAGATATAGTGAATAATCATTTGATATGTGTATTCCCCCAGGATACCATAGGAAAAGTGATGGAAAAAATGGCGGAAGGGGATGTGGGGCGCCTTCCGGTGGTAGATCCGGCTGACCAGCAAAAATTAATGGGAATAATCAGCAGAAGCGACATAATAGAGGCATACTCTCTGGCCGCTAATAGTGATAGGGGGTAAGAAGATGAAACTTATTATTGCGATAGTAAATGAACAAATTGCATCTGGTCTAAGTGATGAACTTCTTAAGCATGGGATTCGTATGACCGGGTTGACAAGTTCCGGAGTCTTTTTGAAAAAAGGCAATCGCACTATAATCAGCGGGGTTGAAGACGAAGAGGCTCAGTTGGTGCTGCAGATCATTAAAGAATATACTCAAAAAAAGAAGCTCCAGAAGATAAAAACAGATCAAGAGGATGCTAAAAGAATAGTTGCTGAAGGCCTGGCAACGGTATTCGTTCTTCCTATTGAGCAGGCCCTGCAATACTAGATAGTATGACTGGAAAGCAGCATATGAGATAAATGATCTCCCGAGCAGTGATATCTGGCAGACTATTTTATATGGCGATTGAATACATCATTAAGTTAGCTATGTGATATAATATAGTCAAAACAAAGAATTTATAGGTGTTTTTTATCCAGAGTGGGACGAAATCGCCCCTGGGATAATATCTTGTCCCGCAAACGACAATATATAACGAGAACGAGGTTGAGAAATGGATAAAATACTTCTTGTTATGGAGAGGTTTGCTCCTGAGGCTGTGGATATTATTGAAACCAGATATCGGGTTTTAAGACATATTTATTATCATGAACCTATAGGAAGACGGCAGTTATGTAAAGAACTGGATTATTCAGAAAGAACTATCCGAAATGAAATTGAACATTTAAAAGCCCGGGGTGCAGTAAAATCTACTTCTGCAGGCATACACATCAGCATATCTGGTAAAGAAATGCTCCGGGATATAAGTGAACTTATCCCCTCCTTATTAAGTATCCAACCGCTAGCAGAGAAGATTAAACAAAAATTTAATATCAGAGATGTGATTATTGTGCCTGGAGATTCCAGTGAAGACTATTTGAGTAAAAAAGATCTGGGCAGGGCTGCGGCAGGTTATTTAAGAAAAGTATTGAAACCAGGCAGTGTGCTGGCGGTAACCGGCGGCACTACCTTGGCAGAGATGGCAGCTGCAATGAACGGCAGCATCAAAATGGATGATGTTCTGGTTGTGCCAGCCCGGGGAGGATTGGGTGAAGGACTGAAACAGCAGGCAGGAACCATAGCTGCTAATATTGCAGATTCCATGGGTGCCCAGTATAGACTGCTGCACATCCCTGATAATATAGAGGAAAATACGGCCCAGATTTTAAAAGAAGATATTCATATAAAAGAGCTGCTGAAACTCATCAAATCCAGTGATATACTGATGCACGGTATTGGACCAGCTATGGAAATGGCATTAAGGAGAGGACTTTCTCCCCCTATAATATCGATGCTGCAGGAAAAACATGCTGTTGCTGAAGCCTTTAGATATTATTTTGATGAAAAGGGCAATATAGTATATGAAGTTCCTGGTATAGGTTTGGAAATGAGTGACTTGAGTAATATTGAGACGGTAGTTGCTGTGGCGGGAGGTAAAACTAAGGCTGAGGCTATTAAAGCAGTTTTGGGTCATGGAAGGCTTGATGTTCTGATAACAGATGAGGGAGCTTCCAGAGAAATCATTAAATTAATTCATTAGAAAGGGTGATCATGATGGCGATAAAAGCAGCTATAAATGGGTTTGGACGTATTGGACGGCTGGTTGGCAGAATCGCAATGGACAGAGATGATCTGGACATCGTGGCTATTAACGATCTGGGTGATGCAAAAACGTCAGCACATCTTTTTAAATATGATTCTATCCATGGAGAATATCAGGGAGATGTCAAAGTACAGGATGATGGTCTAATTATAAGTGGGAAAAATATTAAATATTTATCCGAGAAGGATCCGGAAAAGCTGCCCTGGAAAGAGCTGGGGGTGCAGATAGTTATTGAAGGTACCGGTGCTTTTCGGAGTAAGGACAAAGCCTCCAAGCATTTACAGGCTGGCGCAGAAAAGGTCTTGATAACGGCTCCGGGCAAGAAAGTGGATTTTACCATGGTCATGGGTGTGAATCACCAGCAGTGTCGGCCGGAATATCAGATAATTTCCAATGCCTCATGTACTACTAACTGCCTGGCTCCGGTGGCTAAAGTGTTAATGGACAAATTCGGAATCAAGAGGGGTATGATGACTACGGTTCATTCTTATACAAACGATCAGCGTATTTTGGATCTGGCCCATGATGATCTGCGCAGGGCCCGTGCAGCGGGACTATCGATCGTGCCGACCACTACTGGTGCTGCCAGTGCATTGGGGCTGGTAATACCAGAGCTGGAGGGGAAATTAGATGGAATGGCAATTAGAGTTCCAACTCCCACGGTTTCGCTGGTAGACTTAACCGTTGAACTAGAAAAATCAGCCACAGTTGATGATATCAATAATGCCTTCCAACAGGCTAGTCAGAATGAGTTAAAGGGGATTTTACGATATACCGAAGAAGAACTGGTGTCCAGTGACTACCGAGGGGAAAGTAATTCATCAGTAGTAGATGGACTTTTAACTATGACTATGGGGGATAATATGGCCAAGGTTATCGCCTGGTATGATAATGAATGGGGTTACTCTATGAGAGTTGTCGATGCAGTCTCATATATAGGCGGGCTTAAATGAGATTGATTATTTACGGAGGTGTAAGTAGTGAGAAATTTGCGCAACCTGGAGATTAAAGGTAAACGAGTTTTAATGCGAGTAGATTTCAATGTACCAACTGATAAAGAAAACAACATTCTCGATGATGCCAAAATTACAGCTGCCTTACCTACTATCCAATATGTTTTACAGCAAGGTGGCCGACTGATTTTAATGAGTCATCTGGGCCGACCCCAGGGGAAGAAAAATGGCAAGTATAGTCTTGATAAAATAGCATCTCACCTGGCATCCCTGTTAAATATGCCCGTCACCATGGTAGATGACTGTATAGGGGAAGAAGTTCAAAGAGCGGTACAGAAGATGCAGGATGGCCAAGTGCTGCTGCTGCAAAACGTAAGATATTATGAAGGGGAGGAAAAAAACGACCCCGAATTTTCCAGGCAGCTGGCCTCCCTGGGGGAAATTTTCATAAATGATGCCTTTGGTACCGCCCATCGCGCCCATTCTTCAACTACTGGCATTGCTGATTATCTGCCGGCTTATGCAGGTTTTCTCATGGAAAACGAAGTGGCCATGTTAAGAAAAGTACTGGAGGATGGCGAGAAACCCAGGATGGCTATTCTAGGTGGAGCTAAAGTTGCTGATAAATTAGGGCTGATTCATAACCTGCTGGATAAAATGGACACTATTTTGATTGGCGGCGGTATGGCTAATACATTTTTAAAGGCCCAGGGTAAGAATATCGGCAAATCGATCTGTGAAGATGGTTTGCTGGAGGAAGCCAGGAGCTTAATGAATGCAGCGCAAAGCAAAAACGTGCGTCTGGTGCTTCCCCAGGATGTGGTAGTAGCGGATGAAATATCTGCAGATGCTGCCGCAGAGATAGTCGATGTGGATCAGGTTAAGGCTGGGAAGATGATACTGGATATTGGGCCCAAAACAGTGGAGCTCTTTAAAAATCTTGTTAAAGATGCGCAAACGGTAGTTTGGAATGGTCCACTGGGAGTATTTGAGTATGAACAATTTGCCAATGGAACCCGAGCAATTACTCAAGCCCTGGCCGATTCACCTGCCACTACGGTCATAGGTGGAGGCGATACCAGTGTCATAGTTCATGATCTGGGTTTAGAAGCGGGTATAACTCATATTTCTACTGGAGGTGGAGCAACCCTGGAATTCCTGGAGGGAATAGAATTACCCGGGGTAGCAGTTTGTGAACATTAGATTATTGTAAGGTTTAAAGGGGTGGTTGGATGAGGATACCGTTGATTGCAGGCAATTGGAAAATGAACAAGGAAATCGGTGCAGCCAAGTCCTTTGTCATGGAACTATTACCCCTGATTGAAGAGATCACCGGGGCTGAAATACTCATATGTCCCCCGTTTACGGTATTGCATCCGCTTTATGAACTGCTGGCAGATTCCCAGGTTCACCTGGGTGCTCAGGACGTCTTCTGGGAAAAAAATGGCGCATATACCGGAGAAATATCAGCTGCCATGCTTATTGATGCCGGATGCAGATATGTAATAATCGGACATTCGGAAAGAAGGCAGGTTATGGGCGAGACCGACCTTAACGTTAACAAAAAGTTGATCACTGCCAGCACGGCGGGAATGATTCCAATTCTGTGTATTGGAGAAACGTTGGAGGAAAGAAAAGCACAGCAGGCCGAAAAGGTAGTAAGCCAGCAGTTGGACCAGGCCCTCTATGGCTTATCCCTGGAAGAGGGAGAAAAGCTGGTTATAGCCTATGAGCCGATCTGGGCTATTGGTACCGGGATGAATGCCAGCGGACAGGACGCACAGCAGATGAGCCGCTTTATTCGCCAGCGATTAGGGCAGAAGTATGGGCCAGGGGCAGCTCAGGCAGTAAAGGTTTTATATGGCGGAAGTGTTAAAGAAGAGAATATAGAAGAGTTTATGCAGCAGGAAGATATAGATGGGGCACTGATAGGTGGAGCGAGTCTAAATCCAGTATCTTTGGCTAATATAGTAAGGTTGGTTGGAAATGGATAAAAAACCTCTGGTATTAATGATCCTGGATGGCTGGGGTGAAGGGGAAGCATGTCCTGGCAATGCTATAACCCTGGCTAACCCCAAAAATTTTTATAGATTAAAACAAGAATATCCAGATACCCGGTTAAATAGTTCTGGTAAATATGTAGGTCTGCCCTGGGGACAGATGGGCAACTCCGAAGTCGGGCACCTGAATATAGGTGCCGGGCGAATTGTGTACCAGGAAATAACTCGCATTAACAACGCTATTGAAGACGGCTCTTTTTTCGATAATGAAGCATTTTTAGCAGCAGCCGAGCAAACCAGGAATAATGGCGGGGCTTTGCATTTAATGGGGCTAGTGTCAGATGGAGGAGTACACAGTCATATGGACCACATTTATGCGCTCCTGGATTTTTGCCAGCGTCAGGATATACAAAAAGTATTGGTCCATGCTTTTTTAGATGGGCGAGATACCGAACCTCACAGTGGAATCAAATATGTTCGCAGGCTGCAGGAAAAAATGCAGGAATCAGGAACCGGTAAGATTGCTACCATAATGGGCCGATTTTATGCCATGGATCGGGACAAGCGCTGGAACCGGGTGAAAAAGGCCTATGAGGCTATGGTTCTGGGCCAAGGTCAGCTAATCCTGGATCCGCTGACAGCCATCGAAAAGAGTTACCAGTCTGATGTCACCGACGAATTTATAGAACCATTAGTAATAATCGATGAAGAGGGATTTCCGCTGGGAACTATTGAAGATGGAGATAGTATTATCTTTTTCAACTTTCGAGCCGATCGGGCGCGGGAAATAAGTCATGCCCTGGTGGATATGGATTTTAGGGATTTTGATCGGATTAAATGGCCAGCAACCCATTATGTCTGTATGACCCAGTATGATATTAAACTCATCACACCGGTAGCATTTACCCCTCAAAGTCTGGATAATACCCTGGGTGAATGGCTTTCTCAGCAAGATAAGAAACAGCTGCGGATCGCTGAGACCGAAAAATATGCTCATGTCACCTTCTTTTTTAATGGCGGAATTGAGCAGGCCAATCCTGGTGAAGACAGAATACTGATTCCATCCCCACCGGTGGAAACATATGATTTACAGCCCGAGATGAGTGCTGCAGAAGTGACCGAACGGGTTATTAAAGAACTGGACCGGGACTATTACGATGTTATCATTTTGAATTATGCCAACCCGGATATGATAGGCCACACCGGCAATCTGGCCGCAGCTGTAAAAGCCGTCCAGACTGTAGATAGATGTCTTTTGCAGGTAGTCGAGTGTGTCCTGCGAAAAGAGGGCATAGTACTTATAACTGCCGACCACGGCAACTGTGAAGAGATGATCTGTCCGCTTACCGGTGGATGCATAACCGCTCATACCACCAATCTGGTTCCTTTCATACTGATATCTGATCAACACCGGGAGGCCAGATTAAGGTCAGGAGGGTCTCTGCAGGATATTGCACCGACTATCCTGGGGTTGCTAGGAATTGAAATACCTCCGGAAATGACGGGTACCACCCTTATCGAAAGTGGATAATCAAAACACCGGAAATGTTGATCGGAAAACATACTTATTTTATTGAAAGGGGTAACAATAATGAGTGTAATAGTGGATGTATTTGCCAGAGAAGTCCTGGATTCTCGCGGGAATCCTACGGTAGAGGTAGAAGTAATATTGGAAGATGGTACCATGGGAAGAGCTATAGTGCCTTCCGGGGCTTCCACCGGAGCCCATGAAGCGGTAGAACTTCGGGATGGAGATAAAAAAAGGTATGGTGGCAAAGGTGTGTTAAAAGCAGTTGATAATGTAAATGAAATCATTGCTCCGGAAATCATTGGCATGGAAGCTGTGCGACAGATCGATATTGATACTCTGATGATAGAACTGGATGGCACCCCGAACAAGAGCAAGCTTGGTGCCAATGCTATATTAGGCGTTTCACTGGCTGCTGCCCGAGCCGCCGCTGACTATCTAGGTCTGCCGTTATATCAGTATATAGGCGGAGTAAACGCCCGGGAGATCCCGGTCCCCCATATGAATATTATGAATGGCGGCCAACATGCCGATAATAACGTAGATATTCAGGAATTCATGGTAATACCAGCCGGTGCTGAAACATTTGCGGAAGGGCTCAGAATGGTAGTAGAAGTATATCATACCCTGAAAAAAGTGCTCAGTGCCAAAGGACTGGCAACTGCGGTTGGTGATGAAGGAGGATTCGCTCCTGATCTGCCCTCTAACCAGGCCGCCCTGGATGCAATAATGGAAGCTATAGACCAGGCAGGCTATAAGGCGGGACAGGATATATATCTAGCCCTGGATGTGGCCGCCAGCGAACTCTATAAAGATGGTAAATATCATCTGGATAGCACTAATGAAGTATTAACTTCGGAACAGATGATAGATTTTTATGAGGGGCTGGTCAATAAATATCCCATAATATCACTGGAAGATGGGCTGGATGAAGATGACTGGGAAGGATGGAAAAAGCTGACTGACCGGCTGGGAAACAGAATCCAGCTGATAGGAGACGATATATTCGTAACTAATACCGAAAGATTAGCCCGGGGGATCAAAACTGGAGTTGCCAACAGCATCCTGATAAAAGTCAACCAGATCGGTACCTTGAGTGAAACTTTGGATACCATGAATATGGCCAAAAGAGCCGGTTATACCTGTGTCATATCCCATCGTTCCGGGGAAACTGAAGATGCGATTATTGCAGATATTGCGGTAGCTACTGGGGCTGGCCAGATAAAGACCGGGGCTCCGGCCAGGACCGATCGGGTGGCCAAATACAATCAACTGCTGAGAATAGAAGAAGAACTGGACATTTTTGCTCAATATCGGGGTAAGGATGTATTCTACAGTATTAGAGCTTAAATAAATCAGTGTATTGTTAAAGACAATATTTTTATGTTAAAATATATTTTGGCTATTATGACCTATTGCTTGAAACGGAGGTGAAATCATGCTAAGAACTATTGCTCTGGTTGTTCAGGTTCTGATTGGACTCGGGTTGATTGCAACAATACTGCTTCAATCAGGTAAAAGTGCTGGTTTATCAGGTAGCATCGCAGGTGGAAGTGAAGCCCTGTTTGGTGGAAAAAAGAAGGGGCTGGACGAATTATTGGCTAAGGTCACAGCCTGGCTGGTTGCGGTATTTATGACCTTAACCCTGGTAATTGCTATACTATAAATTAAAGTTGCAGCAATGCTACCTTGATTTCACTTCGTTATTTAATAAGGAGGATTTGTTATCGTGTTAGAAAACCTGACGATTTATGCTCCTACAGCAGGAGCAGTTGCTCTTCTTTTTGCGGTTTATTTGGCCGGAAGAGTAAACAAAGCAGACCCTGGCAATGAAAGAATGATTGAAATAGCGGGACATATTCATGAAGGGGCCATGGCCTTTTTAAGAAGACAATATACGGCTCTGGCAGCTTTTGTGGTTTTTATTTTCCTGGTACTCGGTTTAGCCCTGCCCAACAACAGCTGGCAGACAGCCATCTGTTTTCTAGTAGGTGCGGTGTGTTCTGCTACGGCTGGTTTTATTGGTATGAGCGTAGCTACCAAGGCTAATGTCAGAACCGCCAACGCTGCTCGGACCTCACAGAATGCTGCTCTGGGAATAGCTTTTTCCGGCGGGGCAGTCATGGGGATGGCAGTTTCCGGATTAGGCCTGTTGGGACTGGGAATACTGTACATAATTTTTGGAGAACCATCGATAGTTAATGGCTTTGCTCTGGGGGGCAGTTCTATAGCCCTGTTTGGCCGCGTAGGCGGAGGAATATATACTAAAGCTGCCGATGTTGGAGCCGACCTGGTAGGTAAAGTGGAAGCAGGGATTCCCGAAGACGACCCCAGGAACCCGGCTACCATTGCTGACAACGTAGGAGACAATGTAGGTGACGTGGCCGGAATGGGAGCAGACCTGTTTGAATCATATGTTGGATCTATTATCGCCGCTATGACTCTGGGTGCAGTTGGCTTAGCCTTGTACGGTCCAGGAGGAATATTCCTTCCTGTAGTTATCGCTGCCGGGGGAGTATTTGCTTCCATAATTGGTACCTTTTTTGTAAGAACCGACGAAAAGACCAATCCCCTTAAAGCATTAAATGCTGGTACCTTCAGCTCAGCCGCGATTCTAATAGTGATGGCTTATTTCGCTGTCAAGTATTTACTGCCGGAAGCATACTTCGGAGTATTCTGGTCCCTGGTAGCCGGATTAGCAGCTGGAACTATCATCGGTCTGGTCACCGAATACTATACTTCGGATGAGTATAAACCGGTTAAGGGCATAGCTAAATCCGCTCTAACCGGACCTGCTACGGTTATCATATCTGGATTGGGAGTAGGTATGTTTTCTACCCTTATTCCCGTCCTGATTATCTGTGCTGCGATTGTAATAGCATATCTGACCGGTGGCATTTATGGTATCGCCCTGGCAGCTGTAGGAATGCTGGCCACTACCGGAATGGTGGTGGCAGTTGACGCTTATGGTCCCATAGCTGATAATGCGGGTGGTATTGCCGAAATGGCTCAACTACCCCACGAGGTAAGGGAAACCACTGACAGATTGGACTCGGTAGGAAACACTACCGCTGCTATAGGTAAAGGCTTTGCCATAGGTTCTGCTGCCTTAACCGCCCTGGCCCTGTTGAGCGCTTTTTCTCAGGTAGCCGGAATCGAATCCGTTAACCTGCTGAACCCCATGGTTATGGTAGGTGTTCTGATAGGTGCTATGCTGCCCTTCTTCTTCTGTGCTCTGACCATGGGAGCGGTAGGAAGAGCAGCTGCTGAAATGGTGGAAGAAGTTAGAAGACAGTTCCGGGAAATCACCGGGCTGATGGAAGGAACCGCCAAAGCTGATTATGCCCGCTGCGTAGACATCAGCACCAGATCTGCCATTAAGGAGATGGTAGTGCCAGGCCTGTTGGCTATTATAGCACCGGTACTGGTAGGGTTGTTCCTGAAAGGTGAAGCCCTGGCCGGGATGCTGGCCGGTTCCATTGCTTCTGGAGTATGTCTGGCGATAATGCTGGCCAATGCCGGAGGAGCCTGGGACAATGCCAAAAAATATATTGAATCTGGAAATTACGGTGGAAAAGGCAGTGAAGCTCATGCAGCAGGAGTAGTTGGCGATACGGTGGGTGATCCCTGTAAAGATACTGCCGGGCCTTCACTGAATATTCTGCTTAAACTTATGGCCATAGTCTCATTGGTTTTCATCGCTCCACTGCTGTAAAAAATATTTATACCTGAACTAATCATAGACACGGCATCTTGCCGAAAATCTAAAAGCAGGTAGTAAATCTACCTGCTTTTTTGTATATAATTTTAATAATAATAATATTGATCTGCAAAAGTAATGTTCGTGATTTTGAATGCAAAAATATGCCGTCGTCAGTCTCCGCATGGGAAACACCAACTGCTTGCCTCAAAGTAAATGGGGTACCGGGCAGATTCACATCCGTGTTCAACTGCCTTCTCGTCCCATCCGTGGGACTCAACCCCATTTGCTATGAGTCTTCGCGGGGTGTTTCTGCCATGCTTCGCCAATGCCTCCTGAATATTTATGCATTCAAAAAGTCATCTTTAGGGTTTTTGCAGTTGAATAAATGCCAGGAAGGGATTAGATAGTGAAGAATTGTAATCCTAAAGCGGATCCATTTTATCTGGAAGGGGAAACCGATAAGGCCCTGCTTTTTCTACATGGTTTTACTGCTTCACCGTCAGAACTTTTGCCCACAGCAAAACTGCTGCACGATATAAATGGCTGTACGATAAGCGGCATACTCCTGCCCGGCCATGGCACCCATCCGGCCGATTTGAATACTACTACCTGGCATGACTGGTATGAAGCGGTACAGAATGAAGGCGAAAGACTGCTGAACCAATACCGGCACGTTTTTATAGCCGGCCTGTCGATGGGAGGACTGCTCTCCCTGCATGCCGGTATTCACCTGCAGGGATTAAAGGGGGTGGTAGCAATCAATGCCCCGGTCTTTACCCAGTACCGTATCCTATCGGCAGCAGCTCCAGTTATGCATTGTGTTGTGCCATACTTCACCAAGGGAGCTCGCAAAGAGTATAACCTGGCCCAGCAGGGAAGATTTGATTACAATTGTTATCCGGTCAAAGCATACACCAGCCTTACCCAACTCAGGAACACCATTATAAAAGAGCTGGATGAGCTCAGGCTGCCTTCGATGCTGGTGCAGTCTTTACAGGATCGGGCAGTCAGGAGCGGAAGTGTTGAATATATACAAAGGCACCTGCTCAACAGCCGGGTCAGAAGGGTAACCTTGCCTAATTCAGGGCATATTGCTACTATGGATAAAGAGAAACATATATTGGTACATGAATTAGTGGATTTTATGGATAGTGAGTCTAATAGAGAACAGGGGGATTAAAAATGAATAGAAATGAAGCTCTGGAACTGCTCAAGCAGCACTTGAAAAGTGAAAACCTTATCAACCATTCCCTGGCAGTTGAAACCATCATGAGAAGAATTGCCGAGAGAATGGGAGAAGACATAGAAAAATTTGGCCTGGCCGGGCTTTTACACGATATTGATTATGATTTTACTGCCGACGATTTTCACCGCCATTCACTCATGGGAGCCGAGATATTGACCGAAAATGGTCTGCCCGAGGATATCGTTTATGCAGTCAAAGTACATAATGAGGTTCACGGACTGGAAAGGAAGAGCCTGCTTGACCATGCTTTGTACGCAGCCGATCCGGTCAGCGGGTTTATCACTGCAGCAGCACTGGTTAGACCGGATAAAAAACTGGAGGAAGTACAGCTAAAATCATTAAAAAAGCGCTTTAAAGAAAAGGCTTTTGCTAAAGGTGCCAGCCGAGAACAGATGCAAACCTGCAGTGAACTGGGTCTGGAACTGGAAGAATTCCTGGATCTGGGTCTGCAGAGCATGAAAAAAATTGCTGCCGATATAGGTTTGTAGATTAATCTACAGGTGAATAAGGAAATAATAATATAAATGCCAATCAACTGGCAAGGAGGATTTTATGGTAAACAAAAATACAGTTTTGGAATATATGCGGCAGGATTCGTATCACCCGCTCAGTTATACTGACTTGATGGAAGTATTCGAGATACAGGCCGAAGAAGAAGGCAAATTCTCGCGAGTACTGGGGACATTAGAAAAACAGGGTGACATAATCAAGACCCGCAAAAAAAAGTATGGCCTGCCTGATCAAATGAACCTGGCCAAAGGAGTAATAAACTTGAGCCAGCGCGGATATGGATTCATTATCCTTGATCAACCGGATGCTCCCGATATTTTTGTGTATGGCAGGAACTTGAACGGTGCTATGCACCATGACAAGGTCCTGGTAAGGGTGTACCAGCGCAGTAATGAAGATTCAAGGCGTCCCGAAGGTGAAGTAGTGAGAGTGATCAATCGGGCCAATAAGGAACTGGTAGGCACCTATGAACGGGGAAAACACTCGCTGCAGGTGATACCGGATGATTCCCGGCAGATATATCCTATTACAGTGAGCCGTACCCGTAAGCTAAAAGTGAATCCCGGCGACAAAGTACTGGTCAGCATCACTTCCTGGCCGGATAAAAAAGGGATTGCCGAGGGAAAAATCCTGGAGGTCCTGGGGAAAAAGGGCCAGCCCGGCCTGGATGTGCAGGTAGTGATCAAAAAACACGGACTAGCCACCGAATTTCCCGAAAGTGTACTGGAGGAAGCAGTGCAAGCTTCGGCCCAGTCAGTTTCTGAAGCGGAAACACGTAAAAGGCTGGATTTGAGAAATGTATCCATGGTCACTATCGATGGGGAAGATGCCAAAGACCTGGATGATGCGGTATCGGTGGAAAAAATAGCAGGTGGTTACCGCCTGGGAGTACACATCGCCGATGTATCCCATTACGTGCGGGAAGACAGCAAGTTGGATAAAGAAGCCTGCAAAAGAGGAACCAGCGTCTACCTTATCAATAGAGTACTGCCCATGCTGCCGCCGCAGCTGTCTAATGATATATGCAGTCTAAATGCCAAACAGGATCGTCTGGCCCTCAGCTGCATCATGGATATAGACCAGCAGGGACAAGTATTTAATTATGAGATTCGCAAGTCGGTGATAAATGTTAAAGAACGCATGACTTACAGCGATGTGAATAAGATCCTGGCCGGTGAGGACGGCGGGTTGAAGGACCGCTACCGGGATTATATAGACAACTTTTTCCTCATGAAAGAACTGGCCGATATTATTAGAGCTGAGAGAATGGCGCGAGGCATGCTGGACTTTGACTTCCCCGAATCCAAAGTGATCGTTGATGATAACGGGGTACCTATAGAAATAAAACGCCGCGAGCAGGGTGAGGGAGAAAAGCTGATCGAGGACTTCATGATAAAAGCTAATGAGACCGTAGCAGAGCATATGTATAAGCAGGAGCTGCCCATACTATACCGGGTTCACGAAAATCCGGATGAAGAGGCCCTGGTTAAATTGAATCATGTGCTGGGAGTGTTTGGACACCAGATAAAAGGTCGAAAAATACAATCCCGTTTGTTCCAGAAAGTCCTGGAAGACATAAAAGGCCGCCCGGAGGAACAGATGATTTCCTTGATGATTTTGCGGTCCATGAAACACGCCCGTTATGTGCCCCAGGCCCTGGGCCACTTCGGCCTGGCTTCGGAATACTACTGCCACTTTACCAGTCCGATCCGGCGTTATCCGGATCTGATCGTACACCGGGTCTTGAGCCTGATGCTGGCTCACAGCATCAGTGAACGCAAGAAGGCCAGTTTAACAGCCAAGATGGTGGAATACGGTGAACATTCGACAATGCAGGAGATAAAAGCCGAAGAAGCGGAACGAGAACTGGTCAGTATCAAAAAAGCCCAGTACATGGAGCCTTTTGTAGGGGAAGAATTTACCGGAAAAATCTCCTCCGTACTATCATTCGGGTTCTTTGTTGAACTGCCCAATACCGTAGAAGGATTGGTTCACATATCCTCTATCGCCGACGATTATTATGTCTTTAATGACCGTAACTATACATTAACAGGCAACCACACCGGCCGGAAATTCTCCATCGGGGACGTAGTGAAAGTACTGCTGGTTAAAGTCGACGTCAACGAAGCCAAAATAGATTTCGAACTGATCCCTTAAACTAAGCACCGGAAGCTCCTGGGACGCGGGGACAGGTCCCTTGTCCCACCAATTATTGGTTAAATGGGACAAGGGACCTGTCCCCGCGTCCCAGTGCCGCATGTTTCTTAAACAATATCAGGTTTTCGGCTTATTAACTTACGACTCAGGGGGATATACTTATTTAGACTCAGCATCCCGCTTCATGACCACTACATAGACTCTGCGCTCTGTATTGGAAGGGGCGGGGATTACTATTTTGGAGCTCAGACAGGATACATTGGTCGGTGCCAGCCATCCCTTGAATTCTTCAAAAGTATTCTCATTCATAACTGCTATTAATTCCCCGCTACGGCATGTCTGAAAACAGCTTATCCATTCTTTAAGCAGGCCTTGTTCGGTATCTACAACTTCAAAGGGCTGCTGTCTGAGGGTAAACAGATAAGGAAGAGGTTCATTTTCCAGCCCCAGCTTATCATCTATCACTATAGTCGTCTGTCCATCATATGAAAAATCACCGGCCAGGTTTACTATACTAAGAGCCATCCGATTGGAAGCATTGGTATCAGCAACGCTGCTGCAGTAATTATAAAAGGGATACAACTGCAGCATGACTAACAGTACGGCGGCGGCAGCCAGTGCCGGATTGATGTTGCGGGGCAGAAAGTGTTTTTTGCCATATTCAAATAATTGTACCGCCCCTACAGATGAAAGCAGTATCGACAAAATAAGCAAAGGCATTATATAACGGGTGGAAATATAAAAAGCATAGCGTTCATTGACGGTGGGTATTATTAAAATGCCACCCAGCAGCAGCCAGACCAGAAGCTTGGATTTAGATTTCAAAGTGAAATATATACCGGAACCGAGCAGCATGGTGAGCAGCAGAATAGCCGGGTGCAGGAAGTACTGGAGCAGATTGTCATAGGTAGTATAAGTTGAACTCAAGCTGCGCAGCAGCTCAAGCAGGAGCCGGGCTAAATTGCTCAGGTAGCTGTTTATCCCGAGATCAGTCTCCAAGGCGTATGATTTAAAAGTCAGCCAGCGGAAACTGCCTCCCAGGGTAATGATATTAAAATATATCATGTTTGCATAACCGGCTATGAATGCTGCCGCAGAAAGGGTATAGAAACGCCAGGTAATTCCGGTTTCCTGGCGGAAGGCCGGACGGAGAACATAGACCAGGGCCACCAGCACAAATATTATTATTGATGAATGGGTCTGTAAAGCAATAGCCCATAGAAACCCGGAGACTATGAGCCACCAGCCTGACTTCTTTTGTTCAGCTGCCAGAGCCGCTATTAAGGCCAGGGTAAAGAAAAAAGGCGTGGTGCAGTTAGACCAGGCCATATGGGTGACCAGTATATGCATGCCATTGGTAAGCAGTAAACCAGCTGCCAGAAGAGCTGCTGTTTGCCCATACATCCGTCGGGCCAGTTGATAAATTAATACCACCGTTAAAGCAGCCGTTACAGCTACATACAGACGGGGCCAGTATATGCTGGGTCCCAGCAGTTTAAACCAACCCGCCAGGATGTAATTGTGCAGTGAGCCGATATCATGGGCCATATTGTGCAGCGGGTAAACTTCACCACTGTAAATTTGATATGCGAGCTGGACTTCTTTCAGCTCATCTATAAAACGGGGTACTTCCCACAACCAGGGAATGCGTACCACCAGGGCGGCTGTAAAAAGTGACCCAACTGCTAATAACTGAAGCATAGGCTGATTACCACCCGGCAGCCCGTAACGGTTAGTAAGTAAATAGGTTTTTACTTTCAGCAGATCCCAGCACATCTGCAGAGGTGAAAGCCAGCAGTTGACCTGGCTTCCGGTACAGTCCAGTGCAGCAACTGGAAGCTCCGCCACTTCCAGTCCCTGACTGCGGGCCAGAGCCAGTAATTCTACATCAAACGCGAAACGCTGTATAGTCTGCCGGGGGAATAGTTTGCAGGCCGCTGTACGCTGAAACCCTTTCAGCCCACACTGGGTATCTTTAATTCCGGGCAGTAAAAAGAGCTGTACCAGATAATTAAAAACCTTGCCCATGGTAGTACGCAGATGAGATTCACCCTGCAGGCGTCGGTGATCTGTGGTGCGTCGGCAGGCAATCACCATATCCCGGCCTGATCGCAGCTCATCCACCACTGCCTTGATATGCTCCACGGTAAAGGTGTCATCAGCATCAGTATATATCAAGAACTGTCCCCTGGAGGCCAGGATTCCGGTTTGAACGGCTTTCCCTTTACCGCAGTTAGGAACGTAACTTAAGCACTTGATAACCGGATATTTATACGCTATCTCCTGAACAGCAGTTAGAGTATCATCCCTGCTGCCGTCATCTACCACCAGTATTTCCACCGGGAAAAGGGTGGGAAGAACGCCGGCCAAATTTTGCAGGCGGGGAGGAAGACGCTTTGCTTCATTATAGGCAGGTATTATCACACTGACCAGATCCCTGGTATAGTCTTGATGCATATGCGGAAAAGCCTTATTGGCTGCTGGAAATACCCAGTGGCGATAAGAAAAGAAATTCCAGGACGCAGAAATAACAGCAGCTGCTAATTTGCCGCCATTGAGTACCGCATAATATGAAACAGCCGTCAGCCCGGTCAGGCTGCCAGCACCTGTGACTACCATACTGTTGATCAAGATACCGACAGCGGTAGCCAAGAAAAAACGGATAAATTGGGATTTACTGCATTCAAGTGAGTTGAAAGTCCAGGAACGGTTCAGAAAATAACTGTTCACAGCAGCAATGCTAACTGCTGTAGTGTTTATCAAAGCCAGCAGTATTCCGCTATGGACCCCGCTTATATATACCAGGAAATTAAAAATACCAAAATCTATTACTGTATTGAATATGCCGCTAATCCCAAATCTGAATAACTGCCCCAGCATTTACCGACCTCTTCCCTGTAAATAGCTGGGTATAGCTTTTCCCAATTTTCCCCTGTCCATGCGCCAAACCGAGTATTTGCCTATATCCTGGTAAGGAGCAAAGGACAGGTTAAGTTCTTAAATATCATAAAAGACTTCAGACGGGATTCTTTATAAGGCGAGTAGTATTACAGGCTGATCATTACTTTCAGGCAGATGATTCCTGCCTGAAGTCAGTCTGTGGCTCGGGCATCACATATTAAGAGAATTGTAACGAAATATGTCTTCTGCAGCCTTGATGATACGCAGCAGCATATCATTGACCGGCGTGGGCACGCCATATTTCTTGCCCAGCTCCACTACCGTACCGGCAAATATATCCACTTCGGTTTGCCGTGAAGCTTCTACGTCCTGGCACATAGAAGTCTTGCCAGTTGGTGTCAGGTCATCGATTACCCGCAGGCACTCGTTAAGGTCATCCTGAGTGAGGTTAATACCGGCTTTTTTAGATACCTCAACTACTTCCTGCATGGCATCTACCATTAGCCTGCGCAATTCAGGGACCTGCCGTACTATTCCATACGGAACTCTGAATACAGCCGAGGTCTGATTCACCCCTACATTGAGCATGAATTTCCACCACAGGGTCTTGATCATGGAATCCGGGATAATATGATCAATACTGGTGTTATCACAAAACTCCTTGAGTTGGAGTACTTTTTCCGAATAAGACCCGGGACTATTCATCTTTTCACCAATATAGGTGGTGCCGAGACGGTGTGAGATTACCTCATCTCCCACACGCTGCGCATCAATACCTGCATTGAGTGCATAAAGAACCTTTTCCATACCGAAGCGTCTTGCAATAATGTCTTCACTGCTTATACCATTAAGCAGCGATATGATAATGGTATTTGGCCCTACATGGAATTTGGCTTCTTCTATAGCTTCATCAAGCTGATGAAACTTTACACTGAATATCAATAAGTCGGCTGGATCACATTCTTCGGTAGGATCGACAATTTTAAATTTATAATTATGACCGTTTATACTAATCCCGTTTTCTTTATAGCGTCTGGCCCGGTCACCATCTGCTATGACACTTATATTTTCGCTCGGAAGCGTTTTGATAATCTGTTCAGCATAGGCACATCCGATCGCTCCCATACCAACTATGGAAATTCTGTTTATCATCAATGAAGTCCCCCTATCATAGTTATCCGCGATTAGTTAAGAAAGTCTCCAAACGATCCAGACCTTCTTTTATATTACTCAAAGAATTGGCATAGGAAAGACGAATATAACCTTCGCAGTTGCTGCCAAAATCAATGCCGGGAGTTACAGCTACTTTGGCCTGTTCTAAGATTTCAAAAGCAAAGTTATAGGAGTCATTAGTATATTGTTTGACATTGGCCAGGGCATAGAAGGCTCCATTGGGGTCATGCCGGGTGGCAATACCCATCTCTTTGAGCCGTTCTAATAAGTATCGGCGCCGCTCATCGTATACCGCCAGCATTGCTCTTACTTCCTTGTTACAATCTCTTAGAGCGGCAATGCCTCCCTCCTGGGCAAAAGAAGATGCACAGATAAAGAAGTTCTGTTGCATTATCTGCATGGCCCGTATATATTCACGGGGAGCAATAACATATCCCAGGCGCCAACCAGTCATGGCGTAGAGTTTGGAGAACCCATTGAAAACAAAAGCCTGGTCAGTAAACTCCAAAATACTGTGTTCTTCACCTTCATAAATCAATCCATTATATATTTCGTCCGATATGATCATTTGATCCAAATTGGCTAGTGCCTTAAGATCATCTGCACTAGAAACTGAACCGGTAGGATTGCTGGGTGAGTTAACCAGGATAGCCCGAGTAAGTGGACTCAAATGCTTTTTGATATCTTCCGGCCGATATTTGAACCCATCTTCCTCGTTGACCGGCACGAATACCGGTTGTCCATCCACATAACGAATAAAGTTGGGGTAACATGCATAATAAGGGTTGGGAAGAATGATCTCTTCCCCCTTTTCCAGTAGTGCTGAGAAAACTAACAGCAAGCCCGGTGAGGTGCCGGAAGTTACCATAACCTGCTCAGGAGATATCTCCACCCGGTATTTTCTCCAGTAGAAGTTAGCTATCTCTTCTCTTAATGTGATTTTTCCCAGGCTGTGAGTATAATGGGTATCATCCTGCTTAATAGCCCGCAGGGCTGCTTCTTTGACTGGTTCGGGAGTGGCGAAATCCGGTTCCCCCACCTCCAGGTGAATAATATCTTCACCCTGAGCCATCATAGCCTGCGCTTTCTCCAGGACTTCCATAACAATAAAAGGTGATAATTGTTCAGCTCGGGAAGATGGTGACAATTTATTCATATTCAATGTTCTGCTCCTTGATTTTTTCTTTTTATTCTATAGAAGGGTGATAGCAAAGTCTACCAGATTTGTAAAGAGTCTGAATAGAGTTCTTGCCCAGCACTGATATAAATTACCGTATTAAATCTATTTATTATATAGTAAGAATGCATGTACGGTATGGGATTAAGATGAATAATAACTAATATTGACAGTGTCTTCAAATTGAATTAGACTGGCCAAAAAACTGGAGAGAGGAGATATTTACCTGAGGGGAAAGGTGATAAAAGTGTCAGGTGAAGGCTGGAAAACTCTGGGAGCTGCTGAAAAATATATGAAAATGGTGGATGTAGTTGCTCCAGGACGAAAAGAAATATTAAACATCATAGCCAGGTTAGCCACCCAAATACCCCCGGAGCAGCTTAAAATTATGGATATTGGATGCGGATGGGGGCAGGTTACGGAAGAGATTTTAAAGTACGCCCCAGGGTGTTCGGTAGTTATGGTAGATTTCGCCGAAGAGATGGTCGGAATCAGCAAAGAAAGATTTAAAGATAATCCAAATGTTCAAGTGCTGCAGCATGATCTGAATCAAGGAATGATTCCTTATAAAGAGATGGAGTATGATGCAGTTGTTTCTTGTTTTGCTCTGCATCATATTGCGTATGAGAAAAGATTGAGGCTTTATACTGATATTAGAAATGCATTGAAATACAAGGGTGTGTTCGTTAATGGAGATCTTTTTAAGTGTAATTCACCTACCCTCAATGATTGGGAATTCGATAACTATATCCGGTGGATGCTGGAAAGTATTAAAGTAGAGCTTGGTCAGGATTATACATTTTCTGAATTGAAGCAAAGACAGCTGGACAATTACCAGGCTATGGGTGATAAGCCAGGTACTATCTGGGATATGTATAATGAACTCAGGTTGGCCGGGTTTCAGTTTATTGATTGTTTGTTGAAAAACCAGAATCTAGCCGTTTTGTCAGCCTTAAACATATAAGCAAGTGTCTTCGAACCCTATGAATTCTTGACTGTTTATCCTCAGCCGGGGTAAATCCCGTCTTTGACACTTAGAGAAGAGAAGAAAGCTCGCAAACCCCTAAAACAA
>JAENYG010000021.1 GCA_016841875.1 Syntrophomonas sp. | reverse complement strand
TTCCATTTCATTTTATCGTTGGAAAGAGCAGAAGCACAATTTATTTTACACACTCGGCTTTTGCTGGCCACATGCATAAGTCTGCCCATACTAGCATCTCACTACTAACTGCGTCCTGCATATGCAACGGGTTTAGCCGATCGATTATGCTAATGCTGCGTAGCTTAGCCCAAATGAACATAGGAGAATTCCATATATGTTAGGGTTTCTTTGTATATCGTCCTCAATCTTTGCGGCTTCCTTTAGTTTCATCTCACGAAGTTCGGCGAAGACCGTTGCTGCCTTTTAGCTGGGATCCATGGGATGGCTATAACTTCATTAACCTTCAATCGTGGTGTAACCGATAATACGTTGCGATAAAAATGTACAGTACATCGTTGAAACCTGGCGTAGTGGGAACACCTCGTTGACAGTTTACAGCAATCCCAATTATCGTCCATGAACAGTTGCATACCTTCTAGTCTTGTTACTTTAGGCTTTTTAGAAACTTCTCCCAGCTTGCCTTGTTATCCTGCATGTCCTCAGAAGCACCAATCACTTCCTGATATTTAGCTTAATTGACTGCCATCACGACTAGAATAGCTGCGTTTTGAGCCATTGCTCCACGCAATGACCCAACAATTCCTTTTGCTCATTCTTTATTGCCCCTTCATTTAGGTGTATAAATTTACCGGGATGTTTCGCAGCTCCTTTATCGGTGTTTTGTTTAGCAACTTAATTTTATTACCAAGAGGCTGTCTCCCTGTACTTTTATCTCATAGGATGTATTTCCAATCTGAGAATTTATATTATCTTATCTAAGCCAAGATTTCTTCTGAGGATAGTAGCGATGCTTCTATAGCCCCCAGGTCGGCTCAGTTGTTCGGATTCATCAATGCAACCCGGATGATAATGAACAATTCTTCATCATATATTGTCCTTACAGCAGGCTTGCGATATGCATACTGCAATTAATCTGCAGCAATTCAGCCTGGCGCTTCACGGATAAATTCGATTTCAGATTTACAATCTTGGGCTTGAGAATTTCGTTATATTCTTTAAACCAGTCAATTTCATAAGTCAACTGACCGACTTTGCGTTCTAATTCTGCTGCCATATTCTTGTTTATATAAAGAACAATATAACAAACATTATTCCCATTACTATCAGTCCCAGAGGAGTTCCTAATCTGGCCCACTCTTTACTTGTTATTCTTAGCCTGGAAGCACTTATAATGTTGGGAATATTACCTGGAATCAACATACCACCACTTATTAACAATCCCATCAATATAGCCGTGATAGTTGCATCGCCCATGGAGTTGCTGAGTTCTGCAGCACATAGGGTAGCATTATCCAGTACCGCAGATATCATATTGATCCAATATAATATCTGGGGGCTAAGCCCTAAGATATAGGCTTCTATCAATGGTTCAAATCCCTCTCCCAGGAACACCAGAGCCATAACGAACAAATACACTTTTAAGGCCCGGATGATAATACTTGTCCAGGTATCTTCTTCAAGCGGCTCATCTTCAATAAGCGCATCATCTATGACCAGTGGTTCAGAAGTCATGGCCGTTTCAAAATCAATACCATTTTCTTTGGCAACTTTTGCCGTGTAGATACCTGCCAGAGCTGTGAAGAATACTACCAGGGGGATAATATATTTAGCCAGCAGATAGAACAAATAGAAAAAGCCTTCATCCAGCTTGGCAATAGCTATAGTTGCCAGCGGTTCTCCCACCGGTGTAAGTGTTGCTCCTAACCCGATGGCAAAACAGGCTAGAATGCAGACTACTATCTTCTGCTCTCGTTTCAAAGGCAGCAAGGTGATAACCTCAACCAGTATAATTGATGCCACAATGGCAGTTATCACACTGGAAAGCAAACCCAGTATCAATACAACCCCTGTAACAACTGCCGCTACCGGAATTCTCTGCAGCAATTTATTCATCAGGTTAGAGAACTGATCTTTAAGTAAGAAGAACATAATTCCGGCAACCAGTACTACAGAAGCAATCATTATCGGTTCATGCAAAGCTTCCAACACCAGTTCGGTACAAATTTTTCCCGATATAAAGCTTGCCAGAATCCCCATCACAAACAGGAAGGGTTCTAAATTTTCTTCGACTTTCTTTATCAAAAAAGGCAAAGCCAACACTAGAAGTAGTATTACGGTAAGTCCAGCAATAACCAATTTATATCTTCCCTTCTATAATTATTGTTACAACGCTATATAAGTCGGAGAAATTTTCTGGAATTCAAATAATTCAACAGGCCTAATAAGAGATCACTTATTTTTCTAAGCATTCCATCCCAAAATACTAATAATATTTAGTTTTTGCCTAAATAACTGTACAACTGCAACATAAAATAGTTCTGATTTTTTCTCGTTATCATTTGCTTTTAGATCATCCAGGAGTTATTTACATAATGAACAATATTCAAACAGAAGACATACAACCGGAAACAATATTATTCAATGCCACCAGATAAAAGGAAGCAAAATAATGGTAAATTAACTGTCTGCCTGGTAAAGTAAAATGGCTCCGGTACATCCCTCCTTTTTTCATTCTTAACTTTGATTTCTTGCAAGATTTATACCATTGTCAAAAATAATTAGCTTTTTAAGAGGGTTATTTATTACCAATAGTAATAAATAGTGCTCATTATAAGAATGATTTGCTTAATTATTATCAACCAAAACACCAAGTGTAGCCCTATTACTTCATAAGATCTAAGCACGGGTGTTTTATGAATGTGTTTAGTGCTTCCATACAGTTCTATTTATCATTTGAGTAGAGCTAAAAACACACCAACAAAGGAAAATAGGTTGATCAAGATGCAAGTTAAAAGAAAATTAATTAAACGAAGAAGTGATCGAATGCCCTACGAAAAAGAAATATGTGTCAGCTTCTTGGATAGATGTTCAAGAAACTGACACTTATTGTGACTTACCGTTGATGGTTAACTTAAGGATGCGCTTCCCCACATTATTCACATCAACTTTGCTAATGAATGCGCTGCAAAATCAGTGATACACCTAAACTAAGTTTTTCTTATTTCACGTTTCCTTAGATTTCATTCTAATAATCTGACACCACTTTTATATTGCTAACAGTGTTATTGCCAATATATCGACAATCTGTTAGCCATAAAAATTGGCATGTTAATTGCAATAAAGTTCACTAGATTCAACAAACGATAAAAGAACGTTTGACTCTGCAAAAAGAGCACTTAGAATTGGTGAAGTGCAAAAGGGAAAATGTGTGAATGTTGTATGACGACTAGTACTGTTATCAAATCTTACTACTAAAAATGATAACGGCTTTTAGTACAACCTTAGAGGGATGTTCAAATTTTTACATTTTACACTTGGGCATTCATTATTTCTACGTTTTTTTTTAGCAGCAGTTTCAGCAAATTAGATAGGAAAGGGAGGTATTCAAGGGCGTTATTTTATCAAACGTGTGGGTGCTCGCGATCGAAGCAAAGGCATGCCGTATTGTTCAAAAGTCTGCTGCATGTATACAGCAAAGCAAGCAAAGGAACTTAAAAAAGCTCATCCAGACGCATACGTTTATGCACGTATATGGATATTAGGTCAAACTTCAAAGATGGTGAAGAGTTTGTCCGTGGCGTCATGGAAAATGAGCATGTACGTTATATCCGTGGGCGCGTTGGCAAGGTATTTCCTGTTAATGATCGGTTAATCGTCAGAGCAGAAGATACACTGATGGGTATCCCTTTAGAAATCGAAGCAGATTTAGTTGTTCTAGCGACTGCCATGGTTCCAGTAAAAAGTCCTAACACTTTGGTAAGCAAGGTTGGAGGGAAGGTCGATGGCAATGGGTTTATAACATCGGTTCCTCTCGCCCAAAGCGCCAACCCCATGGAAGTTGCCAAAGGTGTATATTATGCTGACGCCTGCGGTTTCCCTTGCGATGTTCGTGAATTGCTCAATCAAGGCAGTGCAGCCGCTGCAGGAGCGGAAGCTATCGTTGTGGCGTGCCCCTTGTGTTACTTAAATTTGGAATTCCGTTTACATGCCCAAGGTACAAACATTCCAGTGGTATTTTTTACCCAGTTGTTTTAACCAGTTGCTTGGTCTAGCCTTAGGATATTCTGAAAAAGAGGTTGGACTTCACAAAAGGTTAAAACAATAAAACCTATAGTTAAATAAGCAAGGAGGACTTTATTTATGAATCGTACAGATTTAAAAAACAAGTATTCCATTGTAGGTGTAGGTTATACACCGCAGGGAAAAGTTCTTGGACGCTCTGCAGCTAGTTTTTATCTCGAAGCGACCATGAACGCCATTAATGATGCGGGACTAAAAAAGGATGATATAGATGGTCTGATTTTATACCGCGATTTTCCAATTTTGCAAGGTGACGCCATGCATCATACAGCCAACGTAATAACCTACAGTCTTGGCATACGTCCGAAATTCTTAAGCCAGGAAGCTTACTGCTACCGGACCAATATCAATAAAGCAATAGGTGCTATCGAAAACGGAACATGTAAATATGTTCTTATCGTATTTGCCGAGAGCGGCAGAACCGGTCACCGTACATGGACAGATGAAATTGACCTGTTCAGCAGCAAGCCCTATGATGAGTACGCCGCCTACGGAAACATTTCAGCTTTCACCAACTATGCCATGTTCGCTAGCCGTGCCATGCATGAACACGGAACAGGACCTGATTTATGGGCGGAGATAGCTGTCGCACACCGCAAATGGGCCAACCTGAATCCCAATGCTATTCATTACAGCAAGCCTTTGACCAAGGAAGACTACTTGGCAACACCGTTTCTTTCATGGCCGTTCCGTGCCCTGGATGCAACTGCATCGACCGACGGCGGCCGCGCAATTATCATCACCACCACAGAGCGGGCCAGAGAACTTAAGAATCCGCCTATCATGATCCGCGGATACGGCTCTGCCAATGATACCGCCAAGGGCTGGCAGCTTACTCCGGGTGATCCCGCGAGCAGCGCCGCTATTGCCGGAGCCCAAGCTTTTGAGATGGCCGGACTGTGCACAAAAGATATAGGCGCAGCCCAGATATATGACTGCTACACCTACACGGTTGAGGCAACCCTGGGTGATTACGGATTCTTTGAGAAGAAAAAAGCCGCTGACTTCTTAACAGTTGAGAACATAGGACCCGGCGGGGCATTCCCGGTAAACACCGGCGGCGGGCTGCTTTCTGAAGGTTATTATATGGGAATGACTCCCATAGCCGAGGCCGTGATGCAGATGTCCCAGCGCTGTGGAGATCGTCAGTTAGGTGTTATACCTGGCACTAAACTTCCTGAATTCATGATCGTCTCGGATAACGGCGGTTTCTATCAAAGCAACGAAACTCTTATTTTAGAAAGGGGGAAATAAGAATGACTCAAGTAATAAAAGTAAATCTGCCTTATGACCTCAGAACCAGCTCTGATAATGATGTGTTTTATAAAACTGCTCATGAAGAACAGAATTTTATTCTGCCATACTGCAACAGCTGCGGAAAGTATTTCTGGCCTGGCGCTATTATCTGCCAGCACTGCGGCAGCTTTGATGTTGAGTGGAAAGAGGCTTCGGGCCATGGCAAAATTTATTCCCACGTGGAAGGGCGATTCTCGTTCCATCCGGATATAAAGGAATATCTTCCAATCGCCATATGCTCTGTGGTCCTGGACGAAGGACCGCGCGTTTTCGGTCGCCTTGTCAACTATGGCGAAATCGAAAAGGTTCCTTATGATGCACCTGTGCATATCGTATGGCTTACAGACGATGAAAAAGGATGCACAATCATGGGATGGGAAATGGATTAAATTTAGAGCATAGATAAAGGTAAACCTGTCAGGCGGGGACGCAAAGCTACAAAGAGAATCCCTGCAGGTTCCCTGTGGGGATTCTTTATAAAGGTGGTCGCACAACTGCTTAATGATTGGAAGAGCCATATTACTGTCATGAACACTAGCTGGAGTTACTTCCAGGGCTATGGGCAACTCTGATTTAATATCTGTAGCTATATGAAGCTTGTAGCCAAACCAAGCAATCTTGTTGCCGTCGGTATTTTGTCCCCCAGTCAGCACTGGAACCGTCCAAGGAAAGATATTTGCGTGGCTTAGACTTTTCATAAGATATCTTACTTCTCTCACGCTAATCCCGCCTTTTGCTAGTCGCGGTTTGGCCGCGTTAAGATGCATGATGAAGATGTAAGACCTAAAGTGGTGTCAGTTCATTGGAAAAAAATCCAATAAACTGACACTGCTTTTTTTGATTTTAATAGTATTATCGCTGATATATAGGCAATCTATTATTTCATTAATATTGGCATGCTAATTGCACTATACTGAAGGAAGAGCCTAAACTTTACTGCGGGATTGGCAAATGTATCTGTATATATTTGCGAATGTAATACATAATAAATTGAAAAGGAGGATCTAATAATGAAAGAAAAAGTTACAACTCTAGACAAAGCGCTTGATCTTGTTAAAGACGGGATGCTTTTGGCGGTGGGCGGAAATGCTATGCATAGAAACCCGACCCTGTTCTCTTTAGGATTGACCCTAAAGGGAGCCAAAAATCTCAAAGTGTGTGGTGCAGCTCCCGGTATTGGCGCAGATATTCTCTGTGCAACTGGGCAGGCAGATAGAGCATATTTTGGATTCTTTGGATTAGAGAATGAAGCGGGTCTGGCACCTGGAATGCGGAAAGCCATGCAGGGTGAAAATCCTACTGCATACGCGACGGAAGGTTCCTGAACTGCCCAGATAGCAGCTCTCCGTGGGGGAGCATATGGTATACCATTCCAACCTGTATGTGGAATGTGGGGCAGTGACTTATTGGAACAAAACCCGGATTTCTACAAAGTTTTTGAATGTCCATGGACTGGGGAAAAGGTTGTATGTGTACGATCCTTAAAGCCTGATTATTCATTAATTCATGTACAGGAAGCTGATATCTATGGTAATGCCCGTATATTAGGACCAGCCTATCAGGATTGGCTTATGTCCAGAGCTTCTGGAAAGGTTATTCTGACCACTGAACGTATCGTGGGAACTTACCGGATGCAGGAAGAACCTAAGCTAACTGCAATTCCTCATCTGTTAGTTGAAGCGGTGGTAGAATTACCTGGTGGAGCAAAACATGGAATCTGTTATCCTGAATATCTAACTGTAGATTTTGATCTTCATAAAGAATACCAGAAAGCGGTAAAAAATGGTGAAGTACCTAAATTTGCCGAAAAAATGTTAGAAGGGAGGCTGTAATAATGGAATATGGAAAAGATTATGGTAAAGAAGAAATGTTTGCTGCAGCATGTATTCGTGAAATCCAGGAAGGCGACAATGTATTCCACGGCCTCGCCTCCTCAACCCCGATGGTAGTAATGAAAGCGGCCAAGGAGCTGGGCAAAGATTTCAACTATGTTACTCTTAGTGATGGTCTGGATCATGATTGGTTACGGCCGCCTTATTCTGCATCCACTTTAACTGAAAACACCTATATCGGCAGTGTGGCAACATTCGGATTGGATGATATATTCGATCTATTCGCACGAGGTCAGGGGCACATAGCATTCCTGTCCTGCCTGCAGATAGATAAAACCGGAAGAATAGCTATGTCAGTACTGGGTGGACCTGATTATGATCATTCTGCGCTGAGAGGACCTGGTGGAGCCGGGACCGCAAGTATAGTACCCTGCTGTCCGAGAACCATTATATGGAAGTGCGCTCATGATACGAGAACTATGGTGCCTCATGTGAAGTTTGCTACTACTACTGCGGCTAAAGACAAGTCGATGACATTAATTACACCACTGTGTATCTTTCGTAAAGCTCCAGGAGAAACAGAGTTTAAATTAGATTCCATATTCCCGTATACAACTATCGAAGAGGTCAAAGAAAATACGGGCTGGGAAATTGCAGAAACCGAAGTGCCAGTGTTAGATCCTCCTACTGCAGAAGAACTGGCAGCACTTAAGAAAGTTGACCCCAATTATATCCTGGGATATGAATTTTAATCCTTTGAACTAAATCAGCAGGTAAAATCGGCGGGACATACACATAAGACATCTTGCTTGTCGCATGTGCATCCCGCTTTTTGCCGTACAGTATAGAAATCTGATGTCGTTTAATTTGCTTTGAATGCATAAACCTTAGCTGCTTATACTTTACAGGATGATGTTTTTCATCGATGTATTTGATGGTTTCTCAATATTTATATTCAAATGCTTGTTGAAATTTAATTTTTATAAAAATTAATATTTAGCAATAGTTTTCTATACTAATGGTTTAGAATAGATTAAGACATATGTTTTAAATCAATTTCAACGAAAGGCAGGTGACTTATGCCTGGTTGATAGATAGAAATATCTTAAGTCGACAACCTGAAACCAAAATTCAGGTAAACCAGGCTTACTAACATGAAGAAAAAAATATTAATAGTGGGTGGCGTTGCAGGAGGAGCCAGTTCTGCGTGTCGATTGAGGCGTCTGGATGAAGAATCTGAGATCATTATGTTTGAACGTGGTGCCGATATATCTTTTGCCAACTGCGGACTTCCTTACTATGTTGGTGGAGTGATAGAGCAGAGGAAAAAACTGCTGGTACAGACCCCTAAAGCGATGCGCAGCCGTTTCAATATTGATGTTCGAACCATGAGTGAGGTTAGCAAGATATATCCAGCTGACAAAAAAGTGAAAATAAGAAATTTACTTAATGATACCATCTATGAGGAAAATTATGATTACCTGGTATTATCTCCCGGGGCCCAGCCAGCTTTGCATGACATACCTGGGATCAATAAGGAAAATGTATTTGTAGTGAGAAATGTACCGGACAGTGATGCCATCAAGCAATACATCGAGATAAACAAACCTTCTGCTGCTGTAGTAGTAGGGGCTGGCTATATCGGTCTGGAGATGGCTGAGATGCTGAAGGAGTCGGGTCTGGAGGTGACCATAGTCGAAGCTGCCGGACAGATAATGGGCGCACTGGATCCCGACATGGCAGCTATCGTTCAGGAATATATTCAAAAACACGGGATCGGCATTATTGTTGCTGATAAAGTAGTAGCCATGGAGGGTACCCATCAAGTTGAAAAGATCCAGATGGAAAGCGGGAAATCCGTTTCTGCTCAAATAGTAATTATGGGAGCCGGGGTTAAGCCGGAAGTATGGCTGGCTAAAGAGGCCGGATTGACTATTGGCGCTACTGGGGGCATACTGGTTGACGAGTATCTGCAGACTTCTGATCCAAATATATATGCCGCGGGAGACGCTATACAGATAAAAGACTTCGTTACTGGTGATGATAGCCTGGTTCCTCTGGCCGGGCCAGCTAACCGACAGGGATGGATAGTGGCCAATAATATCTGTGGGCGTCAAATCAAATATACCGGTTCTCAGGGAACCTCGATCGTGAAGATCATGGATATGGTGGCCGGGGGTACGGGGCAAAATGAAAAACAACTGCAGCGAAAAAATATTGAATACCTGGTTTGTCATGCCCATCCCTTTTCTCATGCCACCTATTATCCGGGTAGTACCCAGATGACCATTAAATTATTGTTTACACCCAAGGAGGGTGAAATACTGGGTGCGCAGGTGGTAGGATATGGCAACGTTGATAAAACCATAGATGTACTGGCAACCGCCATACGTGCGGATATGACCGTATACGATCTGGTAGAATTAGAACTTGCATATGCACCGCCGTTTTCTTCAGCTAAAAGTCCACCGAATATGATAGGTTATGTGGCCGCTAATATATTGGATAACAGCATTGACTGTGTCAGATGGGAAGAAGTGATGGATTTAGTTAAAGATGGGGCTTTCTTAATCGATGCCCGGATGCCCAATGAAGTAGAAAAAGGTTCTGTACCCGGTGCATATAATATCCCGGTTGATAACCTTCGTGATCGTCTGGACGAAGTACCTAAAGACAAGGAGATATGTGTATTTTGTCAGGTAGGGTTGAGGTCTTATATTGCCAACCGGATACTAAAGCAAAACGGATTTAAAACCAGAAATATAAGTGGAGGATACAGGTTATATCAATCTTTGAACAGCTGTGGACTGCTTGATTAAGGAAAGATATACCCGGTAAACACTCAGGTTCATACGATAAAGGAGCTGACCTCGGCAGCGGAGAATTTATTCTCCGTTGCTTTTTTGCGCTTGGGAGAATTGATCTATCCCACTGCAGCATAGGATACTAAGCCTATTAGATCTATTTCGGAGTAGCGTGATTTTCTGGCTAGGGGCATGACCTTAATGATACTGGCATATATTTGTATGAACGTATATCACAAAATAGCTTCTAAGAGGGGGGCATACAAAGAAATGGAAAAACGCAGGGAAGCATTTAATCGAGTAATGGCAGACTTTCTGGAAATACCTAAAGATCTGGTTATGGATATTCCCAAGCTGACCATGGTGGGCAGAAATGAATTATATATTGAAAATCACCGGGGAATTATCGAGTATCGGGTGGATATGCTGAGAATTAACCTCAGCCGTGGGTTTATAGAGATACAGGGTAATAACCTGGAAATCAAAACATTGATGCCAGAGGAGCTGTTTTTAATAGGAGAAGTTCATGCCGTAATATTTCGGGATTAGCCAGGAGGGAGAATAGGAATGGGTAACAAGTTCTTTGATCATTTTGGAGGTATTGTAACCATCAAGCTCCTGGGCTTAAGACCAGAAAAAATTATTAATATGGCCCTGGCACGCGGCATTTTCCTGTGGGATCTGAAGAAAGACCAGGACTTTATGAGCTTCAGAATCAGGAGCAGCGGATATGAAGCCATGAAGAGCCTGGCGGATGAACACAGTTACAGTATGGAAGTAGTCGATCAAAAGGGACTGCCTTTCATGAAGTCAACTTTAAAAAGACGGGTTGGTTTTCTGGGGGGGGCAGTTGGTTTCATTATAGCTCTGTATATTTTGTCATCTTTTGTATGGTTTGTTAGTGTAAGTGGAAATGAAAAGATTGACGACCAAAAAATACTGAGGACCGCTGCCCAATATGGTGTTTATAAGGGTGCTGCCAAGTGGAACTTCAGCCGGGCTGAAGCAGAACAGGCCATGCTGCGAGATATCAAGGAGCTGACTTATATAAAGATTGAAATCAGGGGCGTGAAAGCTGATATCCAAGTGGTGGAAAAGATTTTACCTGGAGATGAGATTACCGGCCCCTGTCACCTGTTGGCCAGTAAAGATGGCATAATCGAGGAAGTATTAGTGCTGGAGGGCCAGGTTAAGGTTCAAGAAGGGGATGCGGTAGCACGAGGAGATGTGCTTATTTCCGGGATAGTATTTCCTCAACCCAACCCGTATATGCCCAGTGAACTAAACCAAGATTTAGATCCTTACCTGGTAAGGGCACGAGGAATTGTAAAAGCTCGGGTATGGTATGAAGGGTATGGGGAATGCCGGCTTTACCAGGAAGCCAAACTATTTACCGGCCAGGAAAAACGTATAGTATATATCAAGACTCCCCGGAATGAATTTAGAATATTTGGTGATGATAAAAAGGGGTTTAAACTGTTTGAAACTAGCGAAACTAACAAAAACATCAATACTCCGCTGGGACAATTCTCCATAATAAACGTAGTGGAAAAGGAACAGGTGGTAGAAATACAAGAATATACAGAACAAGAAGCTACCAGAATAGCTAAAGAAAAGGCTTTGGAAACCTTGCACACAAAAATCGATAAATCCCAGAAGATTAGTGATTCTAAAATAGAAGTCTTATCTTCGCCCAGTGAATCAGTATTGAGAATCAAGGTGGCAGTCGAAACCATTGAAGATATCGCCCTGGCCGAACCTATAAATAAAGGCGAAAATGGCAATTGAATGCCTTCATGTGCTATAATTACTAAGATAAAATGCTCGGCTATACAGCTCCGGGTAAATTAAAATTTAACGACTGTGCATGTCAAATGTTTGGAGGGAAACCATTATTGGCAAGGAAAGAGGCAAAAGTATCTATTGATGATAATGAAAAGGCAATAAGTCTATTTGGAACCAATGATGAAAACTTTAAATATCTAAAGGGCATCTGCAGTGCCGAAATGTCGTCCAGAGGAGCTGATATTTTTATATCTGGGGAAGAAGAGCAGGTGAATGCAGCCTGTGAGCTTTTGCACGGTTTGATTGATATAGTAGAAACTGAGGGGCAGATTACTATCAATGATATCAACTATATAAATGGACTTATGCAAAAGGGAGAAAAGATCAGGCATAAAGATATTGTCTCTGGCACCCTGCTTACAACGGTAAGAGGAAAGGCTGTAAAAGCTAAAACTCTGGGGCAGAAGCGTTATGTTCAGTCAATTATTCGAGATGATATAGTATTTAGTATTGGACCGGCCGGAACTGGCAAAACTTATCTGGCTGTTGTTATGGCAGTCAGAGCACTGAAAAATAAAGAGGTAGAACGAATCATACTGGTAAGACCTGCAGTGGAAGCAGGTGAGAAATTGGGTTTCCTGCCAGGAGATTTTATAGAAAAGGTAAATCCGTATCTCAGGCCTCTTTATGATGGCCTTTTCGATATTCTGGGAGTAGATGTGACCCAGCGATATATGGAGAAGAATATTATCGAGGTTGCTCCTCTAGCATATATGCGAGGCAGGACTTTAAACGATGCTTTCATAATCCTGGATGAAGCTCAGAATACTACCCCCCAGCAGATGAAGATGTTTCTGACCAGACTGGGTTTTGGGTCGAAAGCAGTAGTTACCGGTGATATAACTCAGGTAGATCTACCCAAGGAAGATTACTCGGGACTGGTTGAAATACAGCGGATACTCAGCAGGGTGAAAGGAATATCTTTCGAGTACCTGACTAAAGAAGATGTTATCCGGCATCCACTGGTTCAGAAGATTATTGATGCATATGAAATTTTTGAGGCCAGCAATGGGAAAAGCCATTGAATTGGTGAACACAGGAATATTTTGTATAAAAAGCGTTATGCTTTTTAAGGAGAGTTCAGATGGGGATATCCAAAATACTTACCAGTCTATGGAGAAATATCAACCAATTTTTCAAAAATTCAAATATTAAAAAAGGCTTGAGTATCTTTTTGTTTTTTACTATTACAATTCTTATCCTGTTCAGCAATTTTAACCCCAAGCAGGTTATGTTAAAACCAGATGAAGTTGCCCAAAGAGATATACAATCTACTGTTAATGCCACTGTTATCGATGAACAGCAGACTGAGGAATTAAGAAAACAAGCAGCGGCTAAAGTACAAAAGGTTTATCAGGAGGATACCTATGCCCTTTCCAGTGCTGAGAACGATATAGAAATATTCTACTCCAATATACAAGATATATTGTTTGTGGAAGAAGAGAAGGAAACAGAGGATAGCCAGAAAAAAGCTAAATTATTGACTTTGCTGCAGAGTACCAGCACCCGATATAGTGACCTGGATCTGGAGAATTCAGCTCTGGCCGATTACCTGTTAAATTCTAAGCAGGAAGACCTGCAGCGGATGAAAGAGGCTTCCCTTTTAGTAGTACAGAGTCTGATGAATAAACCAGTCACTGATGAGACTTTAGCTGGTTTAAATGAAGAAGCGGTCAGTAAAATAGATATTCTTCCTTATTCCCAGCACGCCCGGGAAGTTATTAAACTGGTCAGCATCAATTCATTAAGACCAAATCTAATTTACAATGAAGAGAAAACCAATCTAGCCATTCAAGAAGCTGTGAACGCAGTAGCCCCCGTGCAAAAGACGATCAAAGCAGGAGAGATAATAGTACGGGAGGGGAACCGGGTTACTGAAGAACAGATATCCATACTTGAACAACTGGGTATTCAGAGGACTAATAATTATACCCTTACTCTGATAGGTACTGCATTATTTGTTCTTCTGACTTTCTGGCTGGTTATAGAATTTGTACGCAGGTATTACCCGGAAATATATCAGAATGATATGCTGCTTCTCCTGCTCGGCTTGATTTTTGTATTGATTATATCGATAACCCGCTTCCTGACGGTGATTAAAATTGGAGATCAGCCGGATCTGGGGAATCTAATAGGGTACCTGGCACCGGTTGCCGCAGGCTCAATGCTGATCGCTATACTCCTGGATGATCGGTTGGCTTACTTTGTAACATTAATTATGGCTTTGTATGTTGGCTTATTGACCGAAGGTAACCAACTTTTTTATGCGATTACTGCTTTTGTAGGTGGCACGGTAGGGATATTCCAGGTCCACCGCGTAAATCAGACCTCAGACCTGGCCAAATCCGGGCTATTCATCGCTCTGGCGGATATTGCAACAATTATCACTCTTCTCTTTATCGGAGATAATCTCAATATAAATAACCTGGCAGTAGGATCTGCCATTGGGGCTGTGAATGGTATTCTATCGGCAGTATTGATGATTGGCGTTTTACCTTATCTGGAAGCTGCCTTTTCTATAACCAGTATGAGTAAATTGCTGGAACTTTCCAATCCGAATAATCCGGTGCTAAAACGGCTGCTGCTAGAGGCCCCGGGTACCTATCACCATAGTCTGATGGTTGGAAATCTGGCCGAAGCTTCAGCTGAATCAATTGGTGCTAACCCACTGCTGGTTAGAGTAGGAGCTCTATACCACGATATTGGCAAGATCAAGAGACCGGAATATTTTGTGGAAAATCAGCGGGGTTTTGATAATCCACACGAAAAAATTGCCCCAGCTTTAAGTACCCTGATAATAACCTCCCATGTTAAAGAAGGAGTGGAAATGGCTCGTGAAGCTCATCTTCCGGATACCATTATAGACTTTATTGAACAGCATCATGGTACCGGTTTGGCCAAGTACTTTTACAGCCGGGCACTGGAAGAAGATAGGGATGGTAACGTTAATGAGGATAACTTCAGGTATGAGGGGCCTAAACCAAAAAGCAAGGAAATTGCTCTGGTCATGCTGGCAGATTCAGTGGAGGCAGCAGTAAGGTCATTAGAATCACCCAGCCCGGAAAAAATACGAGATATGGTCAGGATGTTGATCAAGGATAAATTAAATGACGGGCAGTTGGAGATGTGTGATTTAACCTTTAAGGATCTGGATATTATCTCTAAATCATTTAATAAAGTACTAGAGGGAATCTATCATAAACGTATAGAGTACCCGGAAGTGATACAAAAGGAATTGGAGCAAAGGAGCGGTAGCGATGGATACGATGATCATTAATCAGCAGAGCAGGGTGGATTACACCCGTGATCTAGAAAAAATTATCCAAACCACAGCAGAAAAAGCTGCGCAAATTCTCGGACTCGGACCGACCACCGAGTTAAGTGTGTTGATTGTAGATAATGAATACATTAGAGAATTAAACTCCTTATATAGAGATAAAGATGAGAGTACCGATGTCCTGTCATTTGCCATGAACGAACTGGGTGAAGATGAACCCGATTTTCCCGAGCAGGCTGAAATCAATATCCTGGGCGATGTTGTTATTTCCCTGGAACAGGCCTTACTTCAAAGTAAGGAATATGACCATAGCCTGGAAAGAGAACTGGGTTATCTGCTTACCCATGGACTCCTGCATCTACTAGGATATGACCATGATAATGAAGATGAACTCAAAGCTATGCGGGATCTGGAAGAAAAAATAATGAGTGCTGTCAAACTGGCAAGGTAGTTGAGAGTATGAAACGAAAAACTCTAAAAGAAAGCTTTTCCTGTGCTCTATCCGGACTTGTTTTCGTGATTGGTAGTGAGAGAAATATGAAGATACATTTAGCCGCTGCCTTTCTGGCCACAGCCCTGGGTTTTATTCTAGGTATCAGCCGGGTCGAATGGGGGTTGCTATGTATTACCATATTCATGGTTCTGGCAGCCGAATCCGCCAATACTGCGCTGGAAAAAGCTGTAGACCTGGTTACTGCTGAGTATCATCCTCTAGCCCGGACAGCTAAAAATGCAGCAGCCGGGGCAGTGTTATTGAGTGCTATAAATGCAATAATTATGGCTTTTATAATATTTGGGCGGTATTTATTCTGAAATCAACTATCGTACTAGAGGCAAATTAGTTTTTTATAAAGCCCGGTAGTTTAATTAATAATAATAAGGTATAATTTTATTTTGATGTGTTAGAGAACCTGAACTGGAGGATTATCAATATGGATGCAGGCTGCCTTATAAAAGAGGCTCGTAAAGCCCAGCAAAATTCTTACTCGCCCTATTCAGGATTTAAAGTAGGGGCAGCCCTCTTGAGTAAATCGGGAAAAATATTTACCGGAACCAACATTGAAAACGCTTCCTATGGATTAAGTGTTTGTGCTGAGCGGATTGCTCTTTTTAATGCCGTTAATAATGGAGAAACCAATTTTTCAGCCATAGCTGTTAGCAGCAGTGAACCTGGTTATGTTTATCCCTGTGGGGCTTGTTTACAGGTGCTGGCTGAATTTGCCGGTGATTTACAGGTAATAGTCAGTAATGAAAAAGATGAATTTAAGCAGTATCTTCTGAGTGACTTATTGCCGCAGGCTTTTAAGTTATCAACACAGGAGGGTTAGTATTTTTGAAGTCAGGATTTGTTAGTATAGTAGGTCGACCCAATGTGGGTAAATCTACTTTGATAAATGAAATAATAGGAGAAAAAATTTCTATTGTTTCAGAAAAACCACAGACTACTAGAAACCGTTTACAGGGTATTCATACCTGTGCAGAGGGACAGGTTATATTTATTGATACCCCGGGTATTCACAAACCTAGACATCTTCTGGGTGAATACATGGTGAATGTTTCAACCCGGAGCCTGCATGAGGTTGATCTTATATATTATATTATAGATGTCACTAGACCCTATGGAGGAGGAGAGGAGTTCATTATAAACCATCTCCAGCAGTCCCCAGTCCCCATTTTTTTGGTTGTTAATAAGATTGATCTACGCAGTGAAGATGAAATCCAGGAATTCATTAAACCTTTTACTGCTCAGATGAAATTTGCTGAAATAATAGCGGTATCGGCTGTTCATGGTACAAATCTGCCTGATTTGCTGGCAAAAACCTTTGATTATCTTCCGGAAGGGCCGTTATATTACCCGGAGGATGATATGACCGATCAGCCGGTCTCATTTATCGTAAGTGAACTGATTCGCGAAAAAGCGTTGATTCTGACCCGAGATGAAATACCTCATTCCCTGGCGGTCGATATAGAAGAATTCAAACAGCAAAATGGCGGCAAGCTTTATCTAAGAGCTGTAATTTATACCGAACGTGATTCACAAAAAGGCATAGTGATCGGGAAGAGTGGTCAAATGTTGAAGCAAATTGGTGAACAGGCTCGCGCAGATATCGAAAAATTTCTGGATAAACCCGTTTATCTTGATTTGTGGGTGAAAGTTAAGAAAAACTGGCGGGATAGTGAAAGTAATCTTAACCAGCTGGGGTATCGATTATAAATCAAGAGAAAACCCCAGTTGTAAGTAAGCAGGAGTTGATAAGTATGCTGGCAGCTTACCTGGACAGCACCAACCTCAAACCTGACTGCAGGAGAGAAGATATAGTGATATTATGTACACGAGCAGCCGAATTGAATATGGCTGCTGTTTGTATTAATCCCAGTCGGGTTCCGTTGGCCAGTAATATTCTGCAGGGCAGTAAAGTGGGTCTGTGTACCGTCATTGGATTTCCGCTGGGGGCCACCACTGCTCAAATTAAGAGGCGAGAGGCTGAGCAGGCGTTGAGTGACGGGGCATCCGAACTCGACTTAGTAATAAATATAGGTGCTGTAAAAGACCATGATTTCGAAGTCGCAGCTGATGAAATTAAGAGGCTGTTACTGCTAAGAAAAGATTATGAGTATTTACTTAAAATTATTGTTGAAACTGCTCTGCTTACAGTAGATGAGTTAAAGCGGATGACGGCTCTTATTAGTGATTTGGGAGCTGATTTTATAAAAACTTCCACTGGCTTTGCCAGCCGGGGAGTAAGTCTTGATGATATAGCTATCATTAACAGTTCAAAAAAGCCTGAACTGAAAATAAAAGCCAGCGGGGGCATTAAAACTCTAGATTCTGCCCTGCAGCTCATAAATGTCGGTGTGGATAGAATAGGCAGCAGCAATGCTGAAGAACTTGTAGCCGCCTACCGGGCGGCCCATTAGAAGTGTTGTGAAAAACCCATCAGGACGCCGGGGGAGATCTATGTTCAAGTAGAGTGCAGCGGGTAAGGCGATTCAGGAACGGTGCTGCATTACTCCATACCACGAAACCACGAGGGCGTCTCCCAGGTATGGAATTCCACTGGCTGGAGACCGGCCGCAAATGGGCTTGAATACAGAGCATCGCCCTAACCTGCAGTTTCACAAGACTTTTAAGTACCGGTTAGAAAGAGTGAATATTATGTACTATCAGAGCCGTTCCATCATTTTAAAGACCAGTGATTTAAGAGAAGCAGACAAAATAGTGAGTATTTTTTCTGAACAGGAAGGCAAAGTGAGCGCAGTTGCCCGGGGTGTAAAGAAACCCAAGAGCAGTTTGAGGGCCTGTGTTCAGCCATTCTGCCATTCACTGCTGTTTTTTAACATCGGCCGGGAACTGGATTTGATAACCCAGGGTAAGCTTATTGAGTTTTATGGCAATACCCGTGAGGATATACAAAGAATGCTGTATGCAGTCTATATTATGGAACTGCTTGATAAATCATTGATGGAGAGAATGCCTTTAAGTAATTTATATCTGCATACCCTGCAGGTACTGGACTATATTAATGAATGGGGAATTAATCCTCTGGTAATAAGGTCTTTTGAAATTAAATTACTAATTTGCCTGGGTTATACACCGTTATTAAATCAGTGCATTAATTGCGGCAGCCCCAGGGTAACAGCTTTCGATATGCCCGGAGGAGGTATGATATGCGATGAGTGCCAGAAAATATCTCCGGCTGCTTTTAGACTTACTGCCCAAACCCTGGCTTTACTGCGTCTGCTGCTCAATGCCAATCTAACCACTATCAGCCGGGTTAAAGCATCGACTCAATCTCTGGCACAGCTGGAGACCTTTCTGGAGGCCTACCTGGAATACTATCTGGAAAGAAAATTCAGCTTAAAAAGAACGATAAGAACTATCAAAGATAAAATGATGTTATGAAGGCTTCAACTAGCCCCTGACATGTGCCAACCTGGTATACCGGGGGCGACTTTACTCAGTTATTCTAGCTCATAACCGATGCCAATTGTAAAAGTTTAATGGGATCATGAAAAAAATAGCTTAAAAATGTCAATACTATTGGCAGGTCTTATTCTGGATTTGCATTGACATGATTAAGGCCGGTTGATAAACTTATTTAAGAATTTCATATGATAAGTGATGAAGAAGAGTAGTAGGAAAGAGTATTCTCTAACAGAGAGCCGGGTAAGCTGGAAACCGGCAGAGATTAGTTTTTGAAGGCGCTTTGGAGCTATCAGGAGGAAAGCCCTTATGGGGTTAGTAAAATCTGAACTTGTAAGGTGGGTGTAAAAGCCAACCAGGGTGGAACCGCGGGTAATACCCGTCCCTGTACAGGGACGGGTATTTATATTTTTCATCATTTGAGGAGGTAAATAAATGAATTTTCAAGAGATAATCCTGCGTCTGGAGAGTTTTTGGGGGAAACAAGGATGTATAATACAACAGCCCTACGACATGGAGAAAGGAGCTGGTACTATGAATCCGGCCACCTTTCTGCGCTCACTGGGTCCTGAACCCTGGAACGTGGCGTATGTCGAACCTTCTCGCAGACCTACCGACGGCAGATATGGAGAGAATCCTAACCGTCTGCAGCATTACTATCAATATCAGGTTATATTAAAACCATCTCCGGATAATGTTATTGACCTGTACCTGGATAGTCTGAAGGATCTGGGAATTGATCCGGATAAGCACGACATCAGACTGGTAGAAGATAACTGGGAATCTCCTACCCTGGGAGCCTGGGGCCTGGGTTGGGAAGTCTGGCTGGATGGGATGGAAATAACCCAGTTCACCTATTTCCAGCAATGCGGAGGCTTTGATTGTGTACCGGTATGTGCCGAAATTACGTATGGCCTGGAAAGAATAGCTATGTATATACAAAATAAAGAGAGTGTTTATGATATTGAATGGGTAGAAGGTATCAGCTATGCTGATGTCCACCACCAGGGAGAAGTTGAGCACTCCCATTACAATTTTGAGGTTGCTGATGTTGCGACCCTTACAACCATGTTTAATCTTTGTGAAAAAGAAGCGCTAAGAGTTGCAGAGCATCAACTGGTGCTTCCAGCCTATGATTTTGTATTGAAATGTTCCCACCTGTTTAACCTCCTGGACGCCCGGGGAGCAATCAGTGTTACGGAGAGAACAGGTTATATTGCCCGGGTAAGAAACCTGGCCAGAATTGTAGCCGGAAGGTATCTGGAGCAGAGGAAGACGCTGGGTTATCCGCTGTTAAAAGATGAAAACCTGCGCCGGGAATTTCTGGCAGATGAGGAGGTGCTGTAATGGCTAAAGATTTATTATTTGAACTGGGTGTGGAGGAATTACCCTCTGCTTACATGTCCAAAGCTATTAATGACTTTGAAAGTTTAGCCCGAAAAAAAATTGCTGAAGCCCGTCTGAACTATGGGGAGTTGAAGGTTTATGGTACCCCTCGCCGCTTAACCCTGTTTATCAAGAACCTAGAAGAAATGCAGCAGGATGCGGTAATAGAAAATCGTGGTCCCAAAAAAGCCATAGCTTATGATAAAAAAGGCCATCCCACCCCTGCTAGTCAGGGTTTTGCTCGGGGCCAGGGAGTTGGAGTAGAAGAACTGCAGGTCAAAGAAGTAGATGGAGTAGAATATGTTTTTGCGATAAAAAATGAATTAAGCCGGCCAACAGAAGATATACTGGCCGATGTGGCAAAGGAGATTGTTTATTCCATAGTATTTCCTAAATCCATGCGCTGGGCATATTATCAAACCCGCTTTGCCCGGCCGATAAGATGGATCCTGCTTCTTTTTGGAAAGCAGGTAATTGATATGCAAATTGAAAATGTTAAATCCAGCAATATTACCTGGGGTCACAGATTTCTGGCTCAAGGAACCCTGGAAATCAAGAGTGCTGAACACTATTTCCGGGCTTTACGGGATAATTATGTTATCCTGGATCAGGACGAGAGAAAAGCTATGATCTGGAAACAGGTACAGGGCATAGCTCAGGCCGAGGGTGGCAAAGCGATGGAAAATGCTGAACTGTTGGAGGAAGTCACTTATCTGCTTGAATATCCCCAGGCCTTTTACGGCCAATTTTCCAGTTCTTACCTGGAAGTACCCCCGGAGGTATTAACTACCTCGATGATAGAACATCAGAGATATTTCCCGGTTTACGATACCGCAGGTAAGTTGAAAGCCGGCTTTATTGGGGTCAGAAACGGAACCGATTACTGTCTGGACATTGTCCGGGCTGGAAATGAAAGAGTTATCAAGGCTCGTCTGGAGGATGCCCTTTTCTTCTGGAAAGAGGATACCAAGAAACCGCTGCAGGATATGACGTTAGGTCTGTCCGACGTCTTATTCCATGAACGCCTGGGCACCATCATGGATAAGGTGGATCGGATAACGGCTCTAGCCTGCTATATAGGGCAGGAAACTGCGCTGAGTACAGGGAGCCGATTAGTACGGGCTGCCTATCTATGTAAAGCTGATTTAATGAGCAGCATGGTCTATGAGTTTCCAGAATTGCAGGGTATCATGGGCCGCTATTATGCCCAAAAAAGCGGAGAAGAAGAAGAGGTCAGCCAGGCGGTATTCGAACATTACCTGCCCCGATTTGCCGGTGATGAACTGCCTGAAACACCAACCGGTATAGTTTTGAGTCTGAGTGAAAAGATCGATAATCTCATAGGATCTTATGCTATAGGAATTAAACCCAGCGGTTCACAGGATCCCTATGCTCTGCGCAGGCAGGCTCTGGGTATAGTAAACATCATTTTAAATAAGAATTTGAAGCTTAATCTCCCCGATGTATTAAGTAAAGCCTATGAAGGATTTAGCGGTATCAAGCCTGAACAGAGCATGGAAGATACCGTTAAAGAGGTGATCAATTTTATATTACAGCGTATGCGAGGAGTACTGATAGAAAAAACCATTTCATATGATGTTATTGATGCATTACTCATGCCTGCAGCCCTTGATATAACTGACGTATATAATCGAGCTGTATGCCTGCAGCAATTTAAGATGAGGCCGGAATTTGATGACCTGATGGTAGTATTTAACCGCTCCCATAATTTGTCCAAGAAACTGCAATCTATAGGAGTTCAATTTGACAGACTGATCGATGCAAGTGAGATCAAGCTCTATGAGCGGGTAAAGAAGGTCAGGGGAGAGGTGCAGGCACAAGTTCAGGCCGGTCAATATGATCTGGCTATGAAAACTATTGCTGATTTGAGACCGGAGGTAGATAAGTTTTTTGAAGCGGTTATGGTAATGGTTGATGATGAAGAATTGAAAAATGCCCGACTGGGATTATTAAAATCAATATCCGATTTATGTAGGTTAATAGCGGATTTTAGCAAAATCGTGCAATAAATGATGCTTTTTTTGAATAATTAAACAGGATTTTTCTATTTGATATAGTATATATAATTAGTTAGGATGTATAATTAGGGTTAAAGTTCATAAAAAGTATAGCATAATTGGATGGTGTATTTTATGGAACTGAATGAGAGACAAGAAAAAATCCTGGAAATAGTAAAAAAATACGGACCTATAACCGGCGAAAAAATAGCCGATTTATTGTGTGTTACCAGAGCCGCATTAAGGCCTGATCTGGCAGTACTTACCATGTCAGGATTTCTGGAAGCCAAGCCGCGGGTTGGATATACCTTTAAAACCGAAGCAGTGGATAATGAAATTAAACGGCTTTTGAATCAATATCGGGTTGGGGATGTTCAGTCTATGCCGGTGGTACTGAAAGAAAGCTGCAGCATTTACGATGCCATAGTGACCTTGTTTGTACAGGACACTGGAACCATTTTTATCATTGATCATCATAATTTTTTATCCGGTGTAGTATCCCGTAAAGATTTCTTGAAGACCACTCTGGGCCAGGCAGATATTCACAAAATGCCAGTTAGTGTGATAATGACCCGTATGCCTAATATAGTTACTACCACTATGGATGAAACGGTAGTTGAGGCAGTAAAAAAAATAGTAGAACAGGAGATCGACAGCCTTCCAGTGGTAAAGTGTCACATAGATCAGGAAGGGGAAGAGAGGCTGGAGGTTACCGGTAAACTAACTAAAACTAATATTGCCAGGTTGTTTTTAGACCTGGCATCCAGACATAACGAAAGGGGGTAAATATTGGTGAATCATCTGCCTGGAGTCTTTATAGTCTCAGATTCCATAGGTGAAACTGCCGAGATGGTAGTAAGGGCTGCTGCCAGCCAGTTTAATTCAGGGGAAATGGAAATCAGACAGGTTCCCAACATATCAAATACTGACACTATTGATGAAGTAATCCATCAGGCAGCAACTAATAAATTTCTGATAGCATATACTCTGGTCATAGATGAACTTGCACTTCACCTCAGAACTGAAGCTGAAAAATATGGGGTGGTTTGTATTGATATTCTGGGACCATTGATGGCTGCTTTTAATAATGTCAGTCATATAGAACCCAGAAGAGAACCGGGTTTGCTGCGAAAAGTTGACGAAATGTATTACCGGCGAGTTGAGGCGGTAGAATTTGCAGTGCGGTACGATGATGGCAAAGATCCCCGGGGGATAGAACTTTCGGATATTGTTCTGATCGGTGTCTCTCGTACCTCGAAGACACCGCTTTCTATGTACCTGGCGCACAAACGTATTAAAGTTGCTAACGTGCCGCTGGTTCCAGAGGTACCACCTCCAGAAGAATTATTTGCTGCTCAAAGGGGTAAAGTTATAGGTCTTACTATAAATCTGGAGCAGCTTAATCAAATCCGTACTGAAAGACTTAAGACCTTGGGTTTAAAAGGCCAGGCCAATTACGCCAACACAGAAAGAATTGCAGAAGAGCTTGAGTTTGCCAATAAAATAATGAAAAGACTGGGATGCCCGGTAATTGAAGTAACTAACCGGGCTGTAGAAGAAACTGCTAGCAAAATTCTGGAAATATACTATAGGAGGTTAAGCAATGTCTGACAGTAAGTATATATACTTATTTGAAGAAGGGGATGCTATGATGCGCTCCTTATTAGGGGGAAAAGGAGCTAATCTGGCAGAAATGACACGGATTGGACTGCCAGTTCCGCCAGGGTTCACCATAACTACCGAAGCCTGCAATGAATATCTTGCTGCAGACCGGAATTTTCCTGCTGGAATGCTTGATAAAGCCTTTGAATCCTTGAGTATACTGGAAGAAAAGACGGGCAAGAAGTTTGGGGATAAAAATAACCCGCTGCTGGTATCAGTAAGATCCGGGGCATCTGTTTCTATGCCGGGTATGATGGACACCGTATTAAATCTGGGTCTTAACGATGATTCAGTACAGGGGTTATCAGAACTGACCGGAGATGAAAGATTTGCCTTTGATTGTTATCGTAGATTCATACAAATGTTCAGCAATGTAGTATTGGATATAGATCATACTAGATTTGACGATGTTGTTGAGAGATATAAAAGCAGATTAAGATTAATATTTGATTACGAAATACCTGCTGATGAATTAAAAGCAATCATTATTGAATATAAATCGCTGGTAGAAAAAGAAAAGGATTTTAAATTCCCTCAGGATGTACGTGAACAGATGATAATGGCCGTCAAGGCGGTCTTTGATTCCTGGAACAACCAGAGAGCTATTGTCTACCGGCGAATAAACAAAATAGATGACCATCTGGGTACAGCAGTAAACATACAATGTATGGCATTCGGAAATATGGGACAGGACTGTGGAACTGGAGTTGCTTTCACCCGCAATCCTTCTACCGGAGCTAAAGAGCTGTATGGGGAGTTCCTGGTCAACGCTCAAGGAGAAGACGTAGTAGCAGGTATAAGGACTCCTACCCCGATAAGCAAACTTAAAGAGGAATTACCAGTAGTATATGAGCAATTCATTGATACCTGTCAAAAATTGGAGAACCACTACCGTGACCTGCAGGATATAGAGTTCACAGTTGAAAAAGGAAAATTGTATATGCTGCAGACCCGTAATGGTAAAAGAACTGCCCGGGCTGCGGTTAAGACTGCGGTTGACATGGTTGAAGAAGGGATTATTGATATAAATGAAGCTATAATGCGGGTAGATGCTGAGCAGATCAACCAGCTGCTGCATCGGCAGATTGACGGCAGTGCCGAGTTTAACCCGATTACAGTTGGTTTGCCTGCCTCTCCTGGGGCAGCCTGCGGTAAAGTAGTGTTTGATGCTGATGCAGCAGAAAAGCAGGGCTCGACAGGGGAAAAGGTAGTGCTGGTGAGAAGTGAAACTACGCCTGATGACATACACGGCATTGTTTATGCTGAAGGTATTCTAACCTCACGAGGCGGAATGACTTCACATGCTGCGGTTGTAGCCAGGGGGATGGGTAAACCCTGTGTGTGCGGATGCGAAAGTATTAAAATAGATACCGAGCAAAAATGTTTTAAGGTAGGGGATATTGTAATTCACCAGGGAGATGTTATAACCCTTGATGGGGCTACCGGGGGAGTTATGTTAGGCGAAGTCCCCATGATTGAACCGACTCTATCTGATGAATTTGAACAGCTTTTATTATGGGCCAATGATATCAAGAAACTGGCGGTTAGAGCTAATGCCGATACACCAGAAGATGCTGCCCGAGCCAGGGATTTTGGTGCGGAAGGAATTGGCTTGTGCAGAACGGAGCATATGTTTATGGCTCAGGAGCGATTACCTGCTGTTCAGGAGATGATTATGGCAGAGACCCTGGAAGACAGAGAAGCAGCGCTGGAAAAACTGCTTCCCTTTCAGCGGGAAGATTTTTATGGCATTTTAAAGGCGATGTCTCCTCTTCCGGTTACCATTCGCCTTCTAGATCCACCCTTACATGAATTTCTACCCGATAAGGAATCGCTGATGCTGGAGATTGCTGAACTTAAATTTAGAAATGCCAGCCCTTCAGAAATATTTAGAAAAGAAGAACTGCTCAAAAAGATACATAATCTATCGGAGGCTAATCCAATGCTGGGGCACCGTGGCTGTCGGTTGGGTTTGACTTATCCTGAAATATACCGCATGCAGGTGAGAGCAATTTTTGAAGCTATGAGCAAATTGAAGCTGGAAAACGTTCAGACCTTTGCGGAAATAGAAATACCGTTGGTAATAGATGTTGCCGAATTTCTGTTTTTGAAAAAGCATATTAATGAAGTATATGGAGAAGTTAAAGAAGAGAAGGGGCAGGAACTTGATTTTGCCCTGGGAACTATGCTGGAACTTCCCAGAGCCTGCATAATGGCTGACGAAATAGCCGAAGAAGCGGAATTCTTCTCTTTTGGCACCAACGACTTGACTCAGACTACGCTGGGTTTTAGCCGGGATGATGCAGAGGGGAAATTCATACCAGTATACCTGGAAAGGAAAATCATGAAGGACAATCCATTTGCTGTACTGGACCGTAAAGGAGTAGGCAGCTTGATGATTATGGCCATAGAAAAAGCCAATGCCACCAGACCAGGTATTTTGATGGGTATTTGCGGTGAACATGGGGGAGAACCAAGCTCGATTGAATTTTGTCATCAAATAGGGCTTGATTATGTAAGCTGTTCACCCTATAGAATTCCAATTGCCAGACTGGCTGCTGCACAGGCTATGCTGAAAAAAGGATAAGAAGAATAACCGATCTGTTGTTAATCCTACGCTCCTAAGCCATAAGAGGCTTAGGAGCGTTATTTTTCTATAGCAGTTCACCCATTATAGATAAAGTATGATTCCTCTGTAAAAAGTAATATACACCATTTCGAATACATAAATATGCCGTTGTCATTCTCCGCATGGAAAACACTTGTTGCATACCTCAAGGCAAAAGTGGTACCAGACAGATTCGCATCCGTGTTCAACTGCCTTCTCGCCCATCTGCGGAGCTCATCCTCTTTTGCTTTGAGGTTTCGCAGCATCATATTGAAAACGACCAGAGGGAGTATAAGTTGTACCCGCAACCTTAATAGTGACCAACGGGAACATCAGTAGTACCCGGAGGGTGAAGGGTGGGAGTTCCTACTATGATCTGCCAATGCCTCCTGAATATTTATGTATTCGAAAAGTATATTGCAGTGTTTTTGCAGTGGAATCAAGTATTTTCAGAATTATGCTGGCTGTTGCATGCCAAGGTCGTTTACCGGTATTATCCTTATACGGATACCATGCTCTCCTATAATTATCAAGAAATCTTAATACTTTCTTCATAGTTATCCTAAATTTATAGCTTAAAATATTAAATTGGCAAGTATTAGAAATGGCTTATTAAACTATGCCCTAAATTATGGGAAAGAAGGTCGAAGATTGATTGAAGAAAATGGCAGCAATATAAAGCAGGAAACTAATATTTTGGGGAAAATATCAGCGATTTTTATTGAACGCTATCGCATAGTATATTTGATAATACTATGTATTATTATTGCAGGAATAAATATTTACACTCAACTTCCGCGGGAATCAATGCCTGAAACAGTCATGCCATTCGCCAGAATCTCGGTTCAGTACCCGGGAGCGGCTCCCCAGGAAATCGAGAGTTTGGTTACCGACAAAATTGAGGCTAAACTTCAGGAATTGGAAGATGTATATTCAATAAGCTCTACTACATCTTCTGGAATGGCCAATATCAGCATTGAGTTTGACGATGATGTTGATATTGAAGAAAAGGAGCAGGAAATTAATTCCCTGTTATCCGAAGTAAACCTGCCAGATGACTGCAGCACACCTTCAGCAGGTGTGTTTTCGACCAGCTCTATGCCGATTATGAGGCTCAGTGTTGCCGGTGATTATGATTTAGCAACTTTGAAAAGTGTTGGTGAAGATCTCCAAAGTGAATTTGAAAAAATTGAGGGTATTGATGAGGTCGATGTTGTAGGCGGGCTCAATCGCGAAATATCGATTTATGTGCAACCAGTTGAGCTAATGAGCTATGGCATAAGTATGAGTGATATTAAAACTGCTCTTGCCAATGCCCACGTCAATGCACCCGGGGGCGATATTGCTTTGGACGGGAGCGAATATGATATTCGTATAGAAGCCGAATTTGCCTCGATAGATGAAATATATAATGTAGTCGTCAAAAATGGCGATAATCCAATCTTGTTAAAGGATGTTGCAACCGTAATTAATGGTTATGAAGAGGCTGATAGTTATTCAGCTATGTACATGGCAGATGACGTTAATCTCAACCAGGCATCTTCTTCAGTATCCATAAGCATTTATCGTCAGGATGGAGCCGATATTGTTGGCCCCAGCGAACAGGTAAAACAGATAATAGAAGAGGGAAAAGGTACATTATACCCCGAAGATATTTCGATACTAATCACCAGCGATGAAGCAGTAGATGTTGAGCAGGACTTGAATGATGTTATCAGCAATGCCATCTCCGGTCTTCTGGTTATAATAATAGTACTGTTTTTATTTATCGGTTTCAGAGAATCGATAATGGTTGCTTTCGTTATACCCCTGTCCTTATTCTCTAGTTTTATGGTTATGCACTGGTATGGTATGACCTTTAATACTATTACTCTGCTGGCATTAATCATTTCGCTGGGCCTCTTAGTTGATAATGCTATTGTCATATTAGAGAATATAAGCCGAATACATAACGAAGGACTCGACCGAAGAGACGCCGCCAAATATGCTACCAACCAGATTGCCCCGGCAGTATTGTCATCAACTTTGACAACTATCGCTGCATTTTTGGCTATGGCTTTTATGCCGGGGCGGATGAGTGACATATTAAAAATAATTCCCATGGTTATAATGTTTGTTCTTGGAGCCTCGCTGATAGTATCAATTACCATCACTCCAGCCCTATGCTCCCGTTTCATAAAAAAACGTAAGGAAAGTAAAAAAGCTGACAGCATTATCAGCAGCAGAGTTAGAAAAATCGTCAGCTGTTTATTTATATTTGTACTGGCCCTGCTGGCATTTGCGCGAAGCGGTTCAATAAGCATAATATCAGTTGTGTTACCGATTTTATTAACTGCTGCCATGGCCTATAAACAGTTTAAAATGGATGGCAATGAGCAGAATAGGGCATCAGGGCTGCTGAATAAATACGTAAACTTTTTGCAGGATGTGCTCAGCAGCAATCGCAAAAAAGCTATGGTATTGGGTGCCAGCCTATTAATTTTTATTCTAGTAATGGCTGCCTGGCCTCTGGGTTTGATAAAAACCGCCTTATACCCTTCCGGTGAAGCATCATCATTATATGTCAGCGTTGAATTGCCTATCGGAAGTATAATGGAGGATACTATTGAAGCTGCTAATCAGGTGGAAGAGATACTTTATACCTATCCAGAAGTGGAATCCTTTACTTCTAATGTGTCATCTGGATCTGCAAATAGTGCCGAGATAACAGTAGAATTGAGACCCGAAGACGAACGAGATAAAACCAGTATGGATATTCAACAAGAACTGACTATGATTTTGAAAAATATAGCGGGTGCGGAATCTAGTGTCTCTACTGACCGGGGAGGTAGGTTTGAGACCAGCCCTATAGTGATTGAATTAAGCGGAGATGACTTCGATGATCTTGAAAGTCTGGCAGGAGAATATAAAAATTTACTGGCAGAAATACCCGGTGTTACTGATCCCTTTACCAGTATTGCAGGGGGACCTCCCGAATTAACCATAAGCATTGATAGAACTAAAGCTGCCGCCATGGGATTAAACCCGGTAGGTATTAGTTCAAGTATTAAAGAGGCTATTCAGGGCGTATCGGCCGGCAGTTATCTGGATAACCAGGATGAAATAAACATAAAAATCAAATTAACTGAAGGAAAAATAACATCTGCCAGGGACCTGGAAAAAATATATTTCAGTACCAACAGCGGTCAGTACATACCTTTTTCCGCAGTAGCAAAAGTAGAAGAAGGAACTGGTCTGGCAGAAATTGAACACAAAGATGGCAAGAGAGTAGTAAGTGTTTATGCATCAATGGAAGCAGATGCTAATCTGGGCGATATTACGAAAGCAATTGAGACTAAAGCCGCTGCCCTTACGGAAACAGAAGGGATATCGGTCAGCTATGGCGGGGATGCTCAGGAAATGAGAGAATCTTTTAGCAGTTTAACCTTCAGCTTTATTGAGGCTATTTTTCTTGTGTTCTTAATACTGGCAATACAGTTCAATTCAATGTCACAGCCTTTAGCTATACTCTTATCAATTCCATTGAGCATAATAGGCGTTATAATCGGACTAATACTGACTGGTAATGATTTCGGAGTTTATGCCTTTATGGGGGTTATTTCTCTGGTAGGTATAGCGGTTAACAATGCTATAGTGCTGCTGGATTACACCAATCAGTTAAGAGCCAGCGGATATGAGATGAAGGAAGCTATAAGCAAGTCAGCTAGAACCCGATTTATTCCGATTACGGCAACAACTTTGACCACCATCGGCGCTATCCTGCCGCTGGCTTTAAAAAGCAGTGATTATGCTCAGTTAGGTTACTCCATCATTTTTGGACTGTTTGCATCGGCAGCTCTTACCCTGGTTATAATTCCGGTTGTGTACTCAATCTTTGAAGATGTAAAAATCACAATTAAGAATAGATTGAACGTTTTACAGTAATATTTTTAGGGAGGTAGACTCATGCGGAAAAGAAATTATCTATTATTATCTATACTTTTAATACTGCTGTTAGCGGGTTGTTCTTCACAGGTTCCTGCTGGTGCTATGGGGGGAGCGCCGGATCTGGCAGTTACTGTAGAAGTACAAGAAATCAAGACAGGCAGTATCAGTGAAAGCTATTATGCCGTTGGCACCCTGCAGGCAGAGCAGGAGTACGAAATTACCAGTGATGCCAGGGGTAATGTGGAGAACATATATGTAAATGAAGGGGATCAAGTATCTGCTGGAGACATACTGTTCACAATTGACTATGCAGAAGATATTACCAGTCTGGAAATATCCAGACGACAAAGCGAATTGAGTGTGGAACAGAATCGTATTAGTATGGAAAGCAAACTGGCCAGTTACAATCGCAGCAAAGAACTATTCGATGCCGGAATACTTGCTCAGGTTGATCTGGAGGATTCTGAATTAACTTATAACCAGGCCAGGTTAACTTATGAACAATCCCAATCAAGTCTGGAATCGATCAGTAACCAGCTGAATTCAGCCTATAATGATGCCAATGTAATCAGCAGCATCAGCGGCATAGTAGGCTCCATAAATATCAGCAAAGGGAAATTATACAGTGGAGCAACGGCAATGACTATAGTCGATATTGATTCTATTATCGTAGAAACTCAGGTAAGTGACAAAGTAATCAATAAATGTGCAGCCGGTCAGCAGGCAAATGTTTATATACCATCTATTTCCGAAGATGTTTTTAGCGGAACTGTTAAGTCTATTGGCTTGACCAAGGATGATCTTTCAAACAGCTATCCGGTTGAAATTGTACTTACTAATGAAGGGCTGTTATTAAAACCAGGCATGTACACTGAAGTCTATATAGAATTAGAAAAACACGAGGATGCAGTTATTATCCCCAAACAGGCAATTGTTACCGAGGATGACTTATCCTATGTATTCCTGGCAGATGGGGATAAAGCCATAAGCGTTGCGGTTACTATCGGCATAGAAGATGGAGAAAACCTGGAAGTAATTGGTGATATTAAAGAAGGAGATCTTCTAATAATAGAGGGACAGAAATTTGTTGATGACGGCCAGTCGATATCGATACCAGGCAGCACCGATGAAAAGGTCCATACAGAACAGGTGCCAGTCCAGGATAACAAGCAGGAATAGAAAGGTGATACATAAGATGCTGGAAATCAATAAGGATATTTTTATATTAATCGAAAAAAGAGGCTTGTAAGAATTTATGAGCAGCTGTCTAAACTACTATGTCTGCGTAAGGAAAACTCACCGGTTACGATAAGAGGTACCAAAGTCGACATTAATATTACAGTCGGGTAATATGGGATGGATATGAGCAGCTTAGCTTCCTTACAGAGGTATCGGAGCAGCGGGGAGGCTATGTACCTTACTATTTCTTTGCTTGAGTAATACGGCCAGGGCTATTCATCGCTCATAAGCCATAAAAGGCTTACGAGCGTTATTTTATATGGTCTGGTAACCCATAATAACCCAGATATAAATTATTCAGCGTATTGGCAAAACATATTGATATATGCTCATATTAATCATCATAAACAGCTGACTGCAAGGTCAGGCCATTTGCTTGTCTTATCTGGCTGCAGATACAATGTACATATGCTCTAGAATATGAAGAAAGGAGTGGCTAATGTTTGAAGCAGAGAAAAAATAATAATATTGTGACAGGGTTCATTATACTGCTGGTGTTGAGCACATCACTGATTTGTTTACCCTCAGCCGGTGCAAGTTATGGCGAAGAGATTTTGCAATGGGGGGCCCAGGGTGATAATGTATACAGACTGCAGCAGGATTTGACCTCTTTGGGATTTGATACCTATGGAATCGATGGTTGGTTTGGAATTAACACATACAATGCAGTGAAAGAGTTTCAGTCTGAGCAGGGATTAAGAGTGGATGGCATAATAGGATCCGCTACCAGGGCAGAGCTGGAAAAATGTATGGAAGTAAAGAATACATATTATACTATCAAAGCCGGTGATACCTTGAGTGCAATCGCAACCCGGTATAAAACATCGGTAAATTCATTGATGGAGGCCAATAACCTGAACTCCTACCTGATTTATATAGGCGATACTCTGAAAATCCCCAATATTTATAATGATGAGATGTCAAGAGGTACATCCCGTTATGGTCAGCTAGCTGATTGGTGGACAGAGGCGCAGTATAAATTTACGCGTGAGAAAGTGGCAAAAATAACTGATGTGGAAACAGGAATAAGCTATTATACAGTACGTAAAGCCGGAACCAATCATGCTGACTGCCAGCCCTTAACTGCAGCCGATACGGCTAAAATGAAACAGATTTATGATGGAGAGTGGAGCTGGGCGAGAAGAGCGATTATCGTTGAGGTAGATGGTATAAAATTAGCTGCTTCCCAGAACGGCATGCCTCATGAAGGTCAATCGATCTACGACAATAATTTTCCGGGACATTATTGTATACATTTTTTAAACAGCAGGACTCATGGTACTGATCGGATAGATGAAGATCATCAGGCTATGGTTCTTAAAGCCGCTGGATTATAAATTGGCCTGGAATTATAAGGTTAAGTACAATAACTGACTCTGCCTGTGGGCGAGAGTCGGTTATTATTCTTGCCTGGAATTTTTGCTTACTTTACGGTCTGATTAATAATAGAAACCAAAGAGTATAACTTACTGATCAATCACAATTTAATAAAAAAGCAGTTTCTTTTCATCCGGGTCATAATACATATTCAGGGTCTTAATATCCTGAGGAAGTTTTATAAATTCATGTTTTATAGAAAAAGACATGCCTTCTTCCAGTCCACCGCCAATTTCGATCATACCTTCACCGCGTGTGCTTTTCAGCATTTTGCTCAGTTGATTTCGCTCCTCGATCATGGTATCTAATTCTTCCTGCAGGTTCATATATTCGGGCAGCATTTCTTCCAGCAGGAACAGCGAACGAGCATCGTCCTTTCTATTGCGGAGAGTTCGAATAGTTGAAGCAGATTGTTTCAGCTTACCCTCTAATCTATCTACCCTACGATTAAGTTCATGGATTCTTTCATAATATTGCTTTCTTTCGATGCCTTCAACTTTTAAATCAAGCTGGCGGGAATTCTTTACTCGGGATGCCTTAATTTTTGTTTTAGCCGATATTTTATTGCTGCCGAGAATGCGTCCTTTACGACCATGTATCAGGACTGAATCACCAGCATTAATATTGCAGCGTACAATATATTCATTTACTACAACTGACTGACCAGCATTTACAGTTGCTGCCTGAACAAACTTGGCTTCCACGTTTTTATGGGCGGTAACCAGGGCTCTTCCGCGGCCTATAATCCCATTCTTTACAAAGATCGATCCTTTGCGCGAGTTGATCCGAGCATTTCCTACTCCACCGCGAATATCAATATCATCATCAGCCTCAACCTTAAACCCATCGCATACGTTGCCGTTTATCAATACTTTACCCATAAAATCTATATTGCCAATCGAAAAATCAACATCACCTGATACCTGGTATAGTCTGGTGACATGCAGTTTATCATTGATCCATGATAGGGCTCCTTCATATTCAGCTACGGCTTTATCTTGATTAATAATAACTCCCCGTCCTATTTTGAATTTGATATTTTCTCCCGCTTGAGCTTCTATTTCTTTTCCATAAATATCAGTGCCAGGAGTTCCTTCGGCAGCAGGTTCTCGGACAGCTAAAATATCGCCTGTATATATCGGTATAATTTGTCCCAGTTCATAATAATCTACTATATCGTTGGCAAGTAAAATGGGTTTGGGGGTGGGGTTCTTTTCAAAAAAGTACTGTATACTGGCATTTTTTCCCTTTATCGGGCTAATTCCTCTCACCGCGAGAATAGGAGTACCAGGATTGTTTAAAGAGTTTTCAATCGCCTGGTCATCGATGCCAAATACTATTCCCCGGTTCCTAAGTTCAGCTATAATATCCTGGACCGAGATTTCATTATGGGATCTGGAGTCTACGGTTATAAACACCATCATATTATCTTCAGACACTTCGATTATCAGAGGAGGTATACAATCGTTTTCATCTGGCAACTGGCTTTGATCCAAATTGTCTTCTGAAATCTTTATTTCCTTATCCAGTTCTCCAACGGCCAGGTCGTGAATGGATTGATAAGATAGACGGATACCCAGCAGAGATAAATCCTTTTCGATTTGGCAAGAATCCATCTTTTTAAGCAGTTTAATATATCTGCCATCGGGTCTTTCTATAATTTTAAGGTTGGTCATTGTGAATATCCCCTCATCGTTTGTGCAATCAGCCAATCTAAAAAAAAATAATATTGAAAATTTAAAATATTTATTTACAACTGATTATAAATCAATTGGCAGGAAAATAAATAGAATATGAGTTTAAACACCTTATCAGAAGAGCAAATTATACTATATATATTATTTCGTAAAGTTAACCTATAAAATTTATGTCTATAAATAAAGGATTACATATTTATTTGTAGTATTAAGAATATATAGTTGGGGGTGGACGTATGACGGAGTTGAATGTGATAGCCATAAATGGCAGCCCGAATGAAAAAGGCAATACCGCTTTTTTATTACAGGAAGCTCTGAATGAATGTAAGAGAATGGGCGCGAAGAATGAAATTATCTGCTGTCAGCAACTGATGGCAGGTGAAGAAATTCCATTTTGTACTGCGTGTTCGTCCCCTTGTTCTGGTAAATGTTATGAGAATTCTGAACTGGATCATGCTTTTGCACTTATATCACGGGCAGATGCATTGATAGTTGGGAGTCCGGTTTATTTTGGCACGGTTAGTGCACAATTGAAAGCGGTCTGGGATAAAGGAAGAAAACTGAGAAGTGAAAAAAAACTTTTGAATGTAGTTGGGGGAGCAATCGCGGTCGGCGCTGCAAGATTCGGAGGCCAGGAAACAACCTTAAGAGCTATACAAGATATGTTTCTGGTGCAGGGAATGATAGTGGTAGGGGATGGATATTATCAGGATGACTGTGGTCACCTGGGGGCAGCAGGTCAGAATCCGGTCTGGAATGATGAAGACGCTGTAAAAAGAGCACGCATATTGGGCAAAAGAATATTTGAAGTTGCCAAGGCTACGTCTCCTTTAAGAAGACGATGAAGGATATCGGATTAAAACAAAAATCCGCTGTGATCCTTGGTCCAGGGACTGAGGATTTTTATATTAATAGGATAATATTCATAGAAATCTGATCGAACTGCAGGGCCTGGTAAAAAGCCTTAGGGAGGTGAGCAGGTATGAGTATCAGGGAAGAGATTGAAAGACGAGAAAAAGAAATGTTAGCTGCCTATGCTGCTCTGGCAGTAAATTCCAGCGGCAGGGAAAGAGAGGAAGAAGCAGATCCCATCCGCACTTGTTTTATGGTCGACCGGGACCGGGTCGTTCATTCCAAATCCTTTAGACGTTTGAAACATAAGACGCAGGTATTCATCGCCCCTCCTGGTGATCATTATCGAAGCAGGCTGACTCATACCCTGGAAGTTAACCAGATTGCTAAAACTATTGGGGCAGGTCTCAATTTAAACATAGATTTGATAGAAGCCATAGCTCTGGCTCATGATTTGGGGCACACCCCCTTCGCCCATGCGGGAGAACAAATACTGAATAGTTTATTGGATACTGGCTTCCGGCATAACGAAAACAGTATCCGGGTGTTAACCCGAGTAGAACAGCACCGGATGGGAAGAGGCTTGAATTTAAGCCGGGAGGTACTGGATGGGGTTATTCATCACAGTGGATATGATTCCAGTGATAAAATGGCGGCTACCCTGGAAGGACAGGTAATAAGGCTGAGTGACAAAATTGCCTATGTTCAGCATGATATAGATGATTCGGTACGAGCAGGACTGTTGTCCCTGGAAGACCTTCCCAAGGATTACTTGGATGTATTAGGAAATACCCACAGTAAAAGAATAGCAACTCTGGTGAATGACACGATCATACATACCCGACGTTTGATTTATGAGAAAAAGGAAATAACAGTTAAGCCGTCTACAGAAATCGATCAGGCATTAAAAGGTCTGCGGAGATATATGTTCGATTTTATTTATAATGGCCCGGTCTGTCAGGCTGAACGCTCCCGAGCAGGTTTTATTATCGAACATTTGTTCAGGTATTATAAAAAAAACCCCCGGAAAATGACGCCGGTATACCTGGAAATAGCTGAAGAAGAAGGCTTAGATCGTGCGGTAGCAGACTACATTGCGGGAATGAGTGATGAATACTGTATTTCATCTTTTCTTGACATATATGTACCTCGTTCTCTGGTTCCAGAGGCTAAGAAAGCCTGGGTCAAGGACTGAAAATTGATAAAAAACAAAATAAATAGATAAAATTCGTACAATTTAAAGGAATTCTATTTAAAAAATAGAATAGTAGGTGGAGATAATGACTAGATACTATAATGATCAACTATTAAACGACATAACGAATAGGTTGGATATAGTAGATATAGTATCAGAAACTGTAAAACTTACCCGGAAAGGCAATCGTTACTGGGGATTGTGCCCATTTCATGAAGAAAAAACTTCATCCTTTTCGGTAACTCCAGATAAAAACCTATTTTACTGCTTCGGGTGTCATGCTGGAGGCAATATATTTACGTATGTAATGAAGCGGGATGGGATTGAATTTGGGGAAGCAGTAGAGATGCTGGCCAGCCGTGCAGGAGTTCAACTTACTCTATCCACCAAAAACAAAAAGGCTGATCAGATTAGAAAGAATGTTCTGGAGATTAACCAGGCTGCTGCGCAGTTTTATAATCAAGCCCTGCTGTCCCATCAACACCAGGTTGCTCATGATTATATGGTAAGACGGGGAATAAACCAGGAGACTATTGAAGAATTTAAAATAGGATATGCTGTAGATTCGTGGAATGCCCTGGAAGAATATCTGTTAAAGAAAGGGTATCCTGAACAATATATTAAGATATCAGGTTTAATTAAACGAAGCAGTACCGAAAGATATTATGATCTTTTTAGAAACCGAATTATATTTCCTATCAGCCAATATAATGGGGACATATTGGGTTTTGGGGGCAGAGTCATTGACGACAGCATGCCCAAGTATTTAAATACTCCGGAGACCGAATTATACTCCAAACGGAGAAATCTTTATGGTCTATATCAGGCCAGGGAGGCAGTGCGCAAAGAGAATGAGGTGCTGCTGGTAGAAGGATATATGGATTGTGTTAAGATTCATCAAAATGGGATAAAGAATTGCACAGCTTCCCTGGGGACTGCCTTTACCAGCGAACAAGCTGTTCTATTAAGGCGCTATGCGGAAAAAGTTATAATTCTTTATGATGGTGACGAGGCAGGACAAAGGGAGACCCTGCGGGCGGTAGATATTCTTCGAGATCAGGAGTTGAAGGTAGAAATTGTTACTCTGCCTGCGGAAAAGGACCCCGATGAGTACTTAGAATTGTATGGAAAAGAGGAATTCTTGCATTATATCCAGAATAATAAAGTAACTTATTTGGAATTTAAAATAAATCGACATATTAATCAAGAAAAAGAGATGAATTTAGAGGGGCAAAGAAAGATAATCGATGCAGTGAAAAAAGATATCAACAGTTTAGCGAGTGAAATTGAAAAAGACTACTATATTAAAACTCTCGCCAAGAAATTGCGGCTGGAAGAAAACATAGTATACAGGGAAATAAGCTCAAAAAACAGGGATAATCGACCTATTGCTGAGAATAAAAGTGTAAAATATAGGGATAATATTGAATACGGCAATTATAGCTTAGAAGAGAAAATATTGGCAGCCATGCTGAAAAAAAGGCAGGTTTTTAATAAAATTAAATCTTCTATAGGAATTGACTTTTTTACTGAGCCAGAATATCAAGAATTTATTTTCCAGTATGATCTTATTGGGGATCTGCAGCAAATGATTGAAATAGATGATGAAACAATGATGCCGATAATAGCCAGGATAGAATTCATGATGGAAGATATAGGTGAAATAGATGATATTGGAATAGATAACTTTATTCGCCGGATCATTATGATGAAAGCTAAAAGGCGCCAGCGAATAATATACCATAAGCTAAATATCCTCAATACAGAAGGCGATTTTAATAGTTTGATGAAATTCATTTTGGAAATTGATACTATCCTAAATAAAACCCGGGAAGGGGGGATATAGATGAAACTGGATGGAAAACTTGCTGAAGCAATAACTGTTATTGCTGAAAAAGGCAAGAAAAAGAAGAATTTGTCCTATGAGGAAATTATAGATGAACTGCAGGGATTCAGCCTTGATTCTGATCATATAGACGATATATTAGAACACCTACAGTCATTAGGTATAGCCATAAGTACTGAAAGTGATATTGAAGCCGAAGAGGACGTTGAGCAGGAAACCCTGGAAACTGCGGATGTAGTTGTACCAGATGGTATAGAGATAGATGATCCGGTCCGTATGTACCTCAAGGAAATAGGAAGGGTAAGGCTGCTGACGGCCGATGAAGAGATAGATCTGGCTTTGAGGATTGAACTAGGGGAAGAGGAAGCTAAAAGAAAGCTGGTAGAAGCTAACCTGAGATTAGTAGTCAGCATAGCTAAAAGGTATGTGGGTAGAGGTATGCTGTTTCTGGATCTAATCCAGGAGGGAAATTTGGGTCTTATGAAAGCAGTTGAGAAGTTTGATTACCGTAAAGGGTTCAAATTCAGTACCTACGCTACCTGGTGGATCAGGCAGGCCATAACCAGAGCGATAGCTGATCAGGCCCGAACCATCAGGATACCTGTGCACATGGTAGAAACTATCAACAAGTTATCACGGGTGCAGAGGAATCTACTGCAGATTTTGGGGAGAGAACCTACCCCGGGCGAAGTGGCAGAAGAAATGGATATTCCGGTGGATAGGGTTATTGAAATAATGAAAGTTGCACAGGAACCAGTTTCTCTGGAAACTCCTATTGGAGAAGAGGATGACAGTCACCTGGGTGATTTCATTACTGATGAAGATGCAGAGTCACCAGAGGAATCAGCATCATTTGTGCTGTTGCGGGAACATTTGGACGGCATATTAAATACCTTGACCGAAAGGGAGGAAAAAGTCCTGCGGTTGAGATTCGGTCTGGATGACGGAAGGCCGAGAACGCTGGAAGAAGTGGGGCAGGAGTTTGGTGTTACCAGAGAAAGGATCAGACAGATAGAAGCCAAGGCCTTACGCAAACTCAGGCATCCATCACGCAGTAAGAAATTGAAAGACTATATAGAATAGTTGAGTTAATTAGCAAAATCATATTGACAACGGCGTATCATAAATAATATAATGAATCTCGTTGAGACGGTCCTCGATAGCTCAACGGTAGAGCATCCGGCTGTTAACCGGAGGGTTGTAGGTTCGAATCCTACTCGGGGAGCCATTGAAAATTCAGGCGGTAACCCAATTGAGTTACCGCTTTTTGATTAATTATCGTATATAGGTAATTATTGCAACAAGGGTGTATTCCCAGGGTACCGGTACTAGTGAAAATTGATTAAAAAGAATTAATGTTTTGCTATTGACCTTTGTACAGAATTTTTATATACTAACTGTTGCGGGGTTGCCGCAGTAACCAGGGCCTATAGCTCAGTTGGTAGAGCCACCGGCTCATAACCGGTTGGTCCCAGGTTCGAGTCCTGGTAGGCCCACCATATCTGATAGCAGAAGTCTGAAGTTGGACTAAAGAGTTTTGAAGTCAGATCAAAAGGGTCAGATATCGGAAACAGGAAGTAAGACTAAGAAGAAATCAATGCAGTCAAGCCCTAGCAGTCAATCCTCCGATGTCCATATCCGATTTCCGTTAAGGCCCCTTGGTCAAGCGGTTAAGACACCGGCCTTTCACGCCGGTAACAGGGGTTCGAGTCCCCTAGGGGTCACCATAAGGGCGATTAGCTCAGCTGGGAGAGCGCCTGCCTTACAAGCAGGATGTCGGCGGTTCGAGCCCGTCATCGCCCACCATAGAATAATAGAGGGTTCCAGAGTTTTTATAACAAGCTCCGGAACCCTTTCGTTTTTAAGCTTGGGAGTGTGACGATTTGAATCTAATTGTAGGGAGGTTGGCTCAAAAACACCTTATGCCTCCTAACGTTAAGTGCTAAACTTAAATCGTTAACATGGATATGGCTCCAATAGTTATTAAGCCAGGTAGTAAAACCGATAAGAACAATAATTAGAGCAACAATAAGAGAAACTGCTGCCAGCCTGTGCAGCAGAGTCCGATTAAATAGAGACGGTTTGCCTTTTTGCTGGAAAGGAGTCTAACTTTGCTATCTTACCTGTACAATCAGATGAAGATGTATCACCAGAAAAAAAGAACTCATACAGATTCTGAAAATAGTTGTCCCAACGACTATATGTTGAACAGGGCCGAAAAATCCCTGCTGCTGGTGAAAGGATTGAGATCTGGGTACAAAGAAAAATTACCGGTTATTACCGATTTTTCTTGCTCGGTCAAAGCCGGTGAAATAGTGGGGCTGATTGGTGCTAATGGAGCGGGAAAGTCTACCACTATCAAAGCTATTATAGGTCTGCTGCCCCGCTACCAGGGAGATGTTAAATTACCATCCAGGGAGCACGGGGGCTATGCTTATATTCCAGAACTTCCTGCGCTTTATGAGGAGCTAACCCTGCAGGAACATTTAGAGATCGCTGCTATGGCGTCTAACATGAATATGGAAGTATTTAATATACGGACTCTAACATTACTGCAAAAGTTTAGTATGTCCGAGCAGAGATATGCATATCCGGGAACCTTTTCCAAAGGGATGAGGCAAAAGCTAATGATCTTATGTGCATTTCTTATTGAACCCGGTCTTTATTTGATTGATGAACCTTTTAATGGCTTGGATCCACGAGCAACCAGGGAACTCTTGAATTCTCTTGATGAGGAAAAAAAGCGCGGAGCCGGGATTTTACTTAGTACTCATGTTCTAGATGTGGCTGAGCGTATATGTGACCGTTTCATTGTAATGGATAAGGGTAAAATAATAGCTGAAGGTAATCTAAAGGAACTCCAGTCTATTTGCAGCATGCCGGACAGGGCGTTGTTTGAACTCTATGACGAGTTGTTGGGAGGGTGAATACAGGTTGGAGATCAGCAGGTTTCTATTCAGGCGGCGTATAATCTCTCGTTGGAGATTAGTAAAAGATTTAACCGGAATAGTGATTGATTTCTGGGTGGGATTATATATATTGATTCCAGCTTTATTGTTCACATTATCCTGGTATTTGGACTTATATCAAAGCCTCCCAAGCTGGTTCCTGCCTGAATTTCAGCCTTTATTGACAGTACTGATTGGAGCATCTGCAATTTGGGGAATGCCCAGAACATATATAAGTAAGGCAGATCTGGTATTTCTCATCCATAAACAAGATGTATTCAAACAGCTGTATGAAGATGGACTGATGTTCAGCATTCTATTGCTATGTTTGAAGACCATTATAGTTTTGATATTTGTATACCCCTTTTTTCTTCATATAGAACAGCTTACCACAGCAAATTGGATTATAGTCGGTGGTTGGACATTATTGATCAATGTTGCATTCTCATTGATTAATTGGGTGGTATTCCTGGGTCTTTCTTCACCGGCTCGGTGGTTATTCAGGGCGGTAGAAATGGCTATTTTTCTTTACTTATGGTCAGGAGCCGTAGTACCATTTATACGTACCGGAGAAATACTCTATTTAATACTGAGTGGGATAATCTGGCCCCTGGCGCTGATATTATCTGCCAGGTTCCTACCACCAAGAGATTGGGAGTTGGTAGCTGAATGGGAACAGTATCAGAATGCCTGGATTTTACGTCTGATTCCGGGAAATCAGGATGGCGGAAGAATTTCAGGAAAAAAAATTCAAGCAGGTTTGTTGTCCAGAGGAAGATGGGGATTTCATTTTCGAAGTGAAAATGCGCTGGCCTATTTTTTTATGAAGTATCTATTGCGGAAAAGAGGATTAAAAAAGGAACTCACCATGTTTTATATCCTGGCTTTTTCATTTGCCATACTATCTGTACCATTATGGTTTAAACTGCTGTTTCTCACTGCGATCGTGATGGCCTGTACATTTTGGATAGAAATAAGCTGGAATGAAAATAGTACCAATATTTTTCTGCGCATGCTCCCCCTGGATTTCCATGATATAAGTAAGGGCATCAGCAGTTCCATCCAAATTACGCTGTTACCCCTTACGGTTACTGCGCTGGCAGGTTCTGCTATCTCCGGCGCTAGCTGGCCTGAAACTGGATTAATAGCACTTGTGATATTGGTATTGAGTTTTGCCTTACCAGTTTATTCAGGGAGTAAACTGGCCCACTTGCATTTCCAAAGCCCCGTTGCTTGAGATTCATGTGTAAGGCCGGATATTTTTTTATCTCTTCCGTTAAGTAATAAGCTGAGCTTGGAGCGCCCTGCAGAAGTTACTTATATATGGCGAAGTGTATATTGTGTACTTATCACCTTTGATACTGGTAAAATAATAGATACAGTGATTATTATTCTCTCTGCTGTAAATTACATCACAGCGGAGCGTCTATCTAAAAGGGGAGAATCTTATGGGAAGTTTTGAAGCAAAAGAGTTGGAAGTAAAAATGCTGCCTGATTTGACTGCTATGGCAGAAGATAACAGTTTGATCGATCCGGAATTATATAGTAAATACATGGTTAAACGGGGACTGCGAGATATCGATGGATGGGGCGTGCTAGTAGGTCTGACTGAGATAGGTGAAGTGCATTCCTATATTACCGATGAAAATGAGATAGTGCCGGTACCCGGGCGGCTGATATATAGAGGAATAGACATCAATGATATTGTGAACGGTTTTCTGTCCGAAGATCGTTATGGTTTTGAGGAAAGCTGCTATTTATTATTGTTCGGTAAGCTGCCCCGGCGAGATCAGCTGGAGGATTTTAAGCAACTGCTGGCCAGTTATCAAAACCTGCCGGAATATTTTGTTTCAGATATGATTCTTAAGGCGCCCAGTAAAGATATGATGGTAGTACTGGCCAGGAGTGTGCTGGCTCTTTACAGCTTCGATGATCGAGCTGATGACACCTCGATAGAAAACGTACTGAGACAGTGTTTGCAATTAATAGCATGTTTTTCCCTGCTGGCAGTTTATGGATATCAGGCCTTTTCACATTATCATGGAAATAACAGCTTGTATATTCACAGTCCCCAGCCTGACCTGAGCATCGCGGAAAATATTCTGCATATGCTGCGCCCCAACAGTGAGTATACCAGGCTGGAAGCTACTCTGCTGGACCTTGCTCTGGTGCTCCATGCTGAACATGGTGGAGGCAATAATTCGTCCTTTGTAACCCATGTGGTAACTTCATCCGGAACCGATACCTACTCGGTAATAGCTGCAGCTCTGGGAGCATTAAAAGGTCCCCGGCATGGAGGTGCTAACCATAAGGTAGTACAGATGATAGCCGATATGAAGCTGCAGCTTAACAACTGGGACGATGAGGAAGAAATAGCAGATTATCTCGTTAGAATATTAAATGAAGAAGCTTTTGATAGGACAGGTAAGATTTATGGTATAGGCCATGCAGTTTATTCCATATCAGATCCCCGGGCGGTAATTTTGAAGTGTCAGGCAGCCCGTCTGGCCAGGGAAAAGGGGCTGGAGGATGAATTCAAGCTATATGAAAAGGTGGAAAAGCTGGCTCCTGAAGTCATAAGTGAATTTCGTCAAATATACAAAGGGGTGAGTGCCAATGTGGATTTTTACTCGGGATTTGTCTACAGCATGCTCAATATTCCCCCGGAATTATACACGCCTATATTTGCGATTGCCAGGATTGCGGGCTGGAGTGCGCACCGAATAGAAGAGATCGTAAACGCCGGGAAAATCATGAGACCAGCCTATAAAAGCGTGGCCATAAGATCCAAGTATATGGCCCTGGATGAGCGGTAGTCCGGATAGCTGTCAGGCCCAGGAGCTTTTAAGCTTCCAACATATGAGATTTTACCCTTTTTTTGAACATCTGCCTGCTGTGAAGAGGGAAAGACCAGATCATTTGACTACTTAACTCTGTTCCACAGGTTCCCATTCCAGCTGGTATATTTTCCATTTGAATCCATCATATTTACAAAATACCCGATAGAGATATTTTGTGTTTTCTCCGTAATAATCCTCAAAATATCGTTCGAATATGACATGGTCGGCATCTATGAATTGGGTGCTGATCATATTGGGGTTTTCTGGCAGCAGTACCGGCAGACCATCAGTTGGCAGTATCTGCAATTTTTGGTTATCTGGATTATAGAAGGTATAGGCATTGGTGATCTCTGATGCCAGTTCGGTATTAAAACCCTGGGAAAAATAGGCCAATGCTTTCTCATAGGTATCAGCGTGCTGGGAAATAGTGAAATTACCGGCTGGATATGAATCATTGAAAAATGCCAGGTACAGCTCAAAGCTTTTTATCATGTCACCCCAGGCTTGATCATACTTTTTCATTTCTGCAGTGTCCTGCAGGCTTTCTTTCCCGCTGACATAAGAATAACCACAGCTCAAAATGAGGAACAGAAGAATAAGAAATATGGCACAGCGTTTGAACAAGGTGACCACCCTCCGTTAATAAAGCATATAGAAGAAGTATAATATACTGGAAATAAATGGCATATAAATATTAGTCGAATATATATCAACTTTTTGCAGCACAAAATGATTAAATAAATACATTTTGAGAATAGTGAAAGAATATATTACAAAATGTAGTTTCTTGGGCTGGAATTTATGTTTATACCCTGATGGATTGGATTCCTCAGTTTATGTCATGATATGATTATAAATACGGTTTGATTACTCGATAGGATCCATTTTGTAGTGTCCGATATGCTGTAATCTCATGACTCCATTTTTTGTCCAAGGCCATTTGGACACTCTCCCCATTATTCACCCACTTCTTCAGGATATATCTAACATTCTTGGATAAACTAATGATTATCAGCCTCATGCATACTGAGTGCGGTACTTGCAGGAAAGAGGAGTTCTGCCTTGTGCTTCTCTGATACCCAGTATGGGTAAAGGGGTAATAACGTTTCTTGAGAAGGAGAACATGTTAATGCCAAGGATAAGCAATTTTCAGCTCTACGCCATGTTATTTTTGTTCCTTTCCCCGCTGGCTTTTCTTGAGATACCGGAAATACTGACTAATCTGGTTAATCAAAATGCCTGGCTGGCAGCATTTCTTGGTATCATCCCCGGTTATCTTATGATTTTTGTTTTTAACTACATTTTGAAGAAAAGCCGTTATCCATTTCCGCAATTGCTAATTGAACATCTGGGCAAATACCTGGGTGGCATGGTGGGCTTTTTTTACATCCTTTATTTTGTTTTTTTGACCAGCTTCACGCTTCGTTTTTTTACCGATTTTATAGAGACCAATGTGCTGCCAGGTACGCCCATAAGCATTCATATTGGGGTATTACTCCTGGCCCTGGTAATTGGGATAAGATCGGGTATCGTCAATATAGCGCGTCTGCACGAGATCATACTGATAATTGCATTACCATTCATAATAATTATTTTGGTATTGATCCTGGGCCCCCACTGGAATACAGAGAGGCTGCTGCCGGTTGGGCACGTTGATTATAAGCTCTTTATGTTCTCGATAGGAAGTACCATGTTTGTGGTCAGCAAGTTATTTATTGTATTGACGTTGGGGTTCTGGTGCGAGAAAAAAGGCCAGGTGGCTTCGATCATGGTCAAGGCGTTGTGGACCTACATAATAATAATCACACTTACTACCATGGCTACTATAATGACTTTTGGGGGCATCATTACTTCGTTCCTCACTTTTCCCACCTTCAGCATGGTGACCCTGGTTAATATAGGCAATTTTATCCAGAATATAGATATCATTTTCATTGGTTTCTGGATACTTGGGATTTTTGCAGCCACAATTATGGCCTGGTTTATGGTCTGCTATTCAACTCAAATTTTATTTGGCCTAAAAGATTATAAATTTTTAGCAGCACCGAGTTCGCTGATGATTGGTATTATCTCTATATTGATAAGTTCTAATATTCTGGAACTGCTGGTTGTTACCCAGCGTTTGATTCCAATAATAGAAGGGGCGTTCTTTATTATCATTCCGCTGATAATATTTTTTATTACCCTGTTCAAACCTTATCCAGTGAACGAACAGGTCTTGAACACGGGCCAAAATGACCAGATGGGGAATACTGCCTGATGGATTCGTTTTATACCTATTACTGGTTAGAGGTGTGAAGTGCATAGATCTTGAGGGCAGGGCTAAAACTATGGGGGATATGGGGATATAAGGATATATCAGTTGATTTACAAAGAGGTGAAGGTATGCGCTATATAAAAAGCAAAGAAGAACAAGACCAGGCAGATAGTCCGCAGGAAATTATAAAAGCAGAAATTTCCTCATCCCTGGAGGATAACCGGCAGGCACTTAATGTATTGTTTGATTCTTGTTCAGATATTGTGATGAGAGATTTTAGTTTCGGCAGTCCTGAGACTAGAGGGCTGGTGATCTATTTTGACGGTCTGGTTAACAAAGACGAACTAGAACAAAATATACTGCGCCCCCTATTACTGGGCATGGATATGCTGGATACGAAAGATGACGACCTTTCAGGAAAGGATATTTTTGAAGAAATAAAGAACAAAATAATATCCCCGGCCGAAATGAAGGCCGTTAAAACCTGGGATGAGCTTTGCCATCATATCAGCTCTGGAGACAGCGCGTTATTAATAGACGGTTATGAGGATGGAATAGTGTCTGGCACCAGAAGCTGGCCGACCAGAGGTATCACTGCTCCCGAAAATGAAGTGGTCATCTTTGGCCCCAAGGAAGGATTCAATGAGACGCTCCGTTTTAATACAGCTCAAATACGAAGACGGTTGAAATCTACCAATTTTAAGATAGAAAGCTTTGTGCTGGGAAGGGTAACCAAAACTGATGTGATCATGTGCTATATAAAAAACATAGCACCTGCTGGGATGATAGAAGAAATAAAAAAGCGCATTAATGAAATCGATATTGACGGAGTGCTGGACACCAACTATATCAAGGAATTTATTGTAGATGACACTAAGTCCCTTTTTTCTCAGGTAATGCATACTGAAAGGCCCGACCGGGTATGCGGGCAGCTGCTGGAAGGAAGAATCTGCATCATGGTGGACGGTTCCCCTATGGCCCTCATATTACCTACCACCTTCAGTGAGTATATCACTTCACCGGATGATTACTATACTCATTTTATTCCTGCCTCTTTGATTAGACTACTGCGCTTTTCAGCCTTCTGGATATCCCTGCTCTTGCCATCTCTTTATGTGGCCTTGATCAGCTACCATCAAGAAATGATTCCCACGGCTCTTTTATTAACTATAGCTGCCAGCCGGGAGGGGGTTCCATTTCCATCATTTGTCGAAGCGTTTCTGCTGGAAGCCATGTTCGAAATGCTGCGTGAAGCCGGTATCCGTCTGCCGAGAGCAGTTGGTCCTGCGGTCAGCATCGTGGGGGCATTAATTATAGGGGATGCCGCAGTCAGGGCCGGTCTGGTATCAACTCCTATGGTAGTTGTAGTAGCTGCCACCGGAATAGCTTCCTTTGTTTCGCCATCCTATAACGCTTCACTCATAGTCCGCATTCTGAGATTTGGATTCCTGGCTGCCTCAGCTATGCTCGGCTTTTTAGGCATCATGATTTTACTGGTAATAGTGCTTATAAGGATGGTATCCTTAACATCTTTTGGAGTTCCTTATCTAGCTCCCCTGTCTCCTCTCGATCTATCGCAAATTTCAGATATTATGGTAAGGCGACCCTGGTTTGTGAATCGCCGTCGTCCTTATCTAGAAGGGATGTTGAATCAAATCCGCCAGGGGAACGGAAAGGATGACGCCAGCTGATGAAATTATTGAGAATAATTGGCCTTATTATTATCGTGCTGGCAGGCTCAGGCTGCAGTGCTGCCCGGGAATTGAATGACGCCGCCATTGTTGCCGGCATAGGTATGGAATTGGAGGATCAGCAGTTGAAAGTTTCGCTGCAGCTGGCTCAACCTGCACTTTCAGGACAGAGTTCAAGCTCATCTGGACCGCCATTTAAAGTAGTTTCTGAAACCGGCCGATCCTTCAATGAAAGCCTTAAAAAGATCGGACTCTCCTTTCCCCGGGAACCACTACTGTCACAGGCGAATCTGATAATTTTAGGTGAGAAGCTGTCCAAGACTGACCTGGCCCTGGTGGCTGATGCCAGTCTTCGCAACCCTAGTATCAGAAAAAATTCTGTGGTAGCTGTGGCTAGAGCTGCTTCCCCGGAAGATATATTTAACACCGAGGTGCTGATGGAGTCGCTTTCAGCATCGGCCATCCCCAAGATGCTCAAAAACCAGGAAAGCCAGATCGGTATTTATAAAAGTGTTACCTACGATGAATTTCTCAATAAGCTTTCAACTCCCGGTATAGAAGCTGTCGCCCCTCAGGTCACGCTGTTCGATAGCCTCAATGGAAAAACCGTTAAATTGGAAGGTACTGCAGTTTTCAAAGGCAGAAGAATGGTAGGGTCTTTAAACTCCAGGGAAAGCAGGGGATTTCGCTTTATCACTCCAGGGCGCATGGCGGGAGGGATCATCAATATACCTGCACCCTTTGATGATCCCGGCATGGTGGCTATGGAACTGACCAGGTCACAGACTATAGTTAAACCTGAGCTGCAAGATGGAAAGATCGTGATGAAGATTGAATATGTAGGTGAGGGGAACTACTATGAACAGACATCCTCGGCAGATATTTTGAGCCTGGAAAATATTCCTGTCCTGGAAACCCTGACTGAACAAGCTATCAAAGCGGATATCAAGGCCTGTATAAGCAAATCTCAAAAATTAGGCAGCGACATCTTTGGCTGGGGCAATATGGTCAACAGTTGGGATCCTGATTTATGGAAGCAGGCAGAGAATGACTGGGATAAGATATTCCCCGGTATCAATGCAGAGATTACCGTGAAATTTGATATAAGGAGATCATACTTGACGGACAGGTCGATGGTCCTCAAGTAAACTACCGTACTAAAGACATTTTGGAGGCAAACCATGATTTTGACACTTATTCTGGTGTACCTGGTGATCCTTATCCTGGAAGTACCATCTCTGATTAGAAATACCTGGCGCAAAGAACTGCTGGTGTTTTCCTTGGTATTTATTTTTGGAATTTATCTCACCCTGGCCCAGTATTTCCAGTGGCCCCTGGTCAACCCATTGCAGGCTATGATTGATAATGCTTCTCGATGGACAAGTTTGTGAAAACAGGATGGTTTCTATGAAACGGATACTAATATTAATTATTTTAATCCTGCTGCCATTACACTCGGGGTGTTATAACCTGCTGGAAATTAACGATGCTGTAGTAGCCCAGAATTTCAGTGTAGACCTGTTAGAAAACGGCCAGCTGGCATTTTATGCCCAAACAACGGAGCCAATACCCAGAACGGAAACCGGAGAGGCTGCTCCGACCCACAATATCACTGTGATGGGAACTGGAAATACCGCAGTAGAGGCTGCCCGCAATATGTTTTTATATTTTCCCCGTATATTTTTATGGATACATTCCAATACCATGTTCATAGGGGAGAACCTTGCTGATCAGGATTTGACTCATGTAACCGATTTCCTGATCCGGAATAGGAATACCCGGCTTCAAACCTATGTGTTTGTTACTCATGATGCAACTGTTGAAGAGGTGCTGGAAGTACTGGATGAAAACTCCTTTGGCAGTTGTTCGGCCCGATGCATAAGCCAGCAGGTGGAAATGATAGAAAAAGATCTTGGTTATTATGTTCCCATTCAGACCGGGGAACTGCTGGAGGACATGGTGACCCCGGGAATAGAGCCGGTTATTCCACAGGTGGTTATCGATAAAGCATCCGGACAGGAAAAAATCAAGTTCCAGGGTATGGCAGTAGTGAAAAGTAATAAAGTGATCGGTTCTCTGAATGAGATGGAAAGTCAGGGGTACCATTACCTGAGAGCTAAAAGGAAAGATGGAGGGTTGATTGTAATAGAAAATCCTGTGGAAGGGGTAGATTCAGTCACCCTGGAGGTTACCAGCTTCGATAGCAAAATGCGGCCTGAGATCCAGGGGGGCCAACTGAGGATGAAAGTATCAATATACTGTGAGTTGAAATTCCTGGAGGAGGCAGGTACCACCAATATCTATTCCCAGGCCAACCGGGGCCTGCTGGAAAATCAGGCCCGGCTTCAAATACAAGAACAGGTAAAACACTGTATCCAGAAAGCCCAGGCTCTTAACAGTGATATCCTGGGTTGGGGCTTAAGTACCTGGCGTTATGAACCGGATGTATGGGATAGGGTAGATCCTCTCTGGGATGAAGTATTTTCTCATATCCCCAGCAGTATTGAAGTGAAGGCGGTTCTGAGGAAAAGTCAGATGAGCGATTCTGCTTTTCAGTTTCAGTAAATAGGGAAGGAGTTTATAATGCTGTTGATCCTGGTTATTTTTATTGCCCTGTTTGTAATCCTGGAATTGCCTGAATTACTTAAAAGTAAGGCTTACCAGGATATAATGATCGTTACCCTGCTGCTGTTTCTTTCTACAGCTTATGGGATAGCATATCATTTGCACAGCGAGATGCTGCCCAATCCCAATCAGATATTGTACAGCTTTGATCCCCTGGCAGAATCTTTCCAGTCATTACTGCAAGTAGGAGATGAGATACAGCCATGAACGAGAACAAGATAGCAAGCCGGCAGGCCGCTTTCCTGACTTTTTTCCTGGTCCTGGGCACTGCCATAATATATATGCCGGAGAGCATTGCCGGGAGAGATGCCTGGTTATCGACTCTGATAGCAGTTCCAGTCGGCATGTATATTCTTTTTGTTATTATTACTTTACAAATAATGTTTCCGGGTAGGAATATGATGGATATTAGTGAACTGGTCCTGGGTAAATTTGCCGGCAGGATACTGAATGCATTTTACGTTTGGCTGCTGTTTGTTATTACTGTTTTTTATCTCTATGATCTATTCATTTTCTTAGACATAGTAATACTGGATTTGAAGCGACAAATACATTACAGCATTCTTATTTTGTTAGCTGCTTATTGTATATACAAAGGCATCAATGCGGTAGCTCGGCTGGCGGACTTGTTAGTATGGTTAGTAGCCTTATTTTTAGCACTTGGTATTTCTATATCTATTGTGTCTGGTTCAAATTTTTCGTGTCTCACACCTGTACTGGCAGACTGGAAACCGGTAATGGCTGGAAGTCTATATGCGGCTAACTGGCCTTTTGCCCAGGTTAGTGTCTTGATCATGTATCTTCCCTTCATAAGTGACCTGGCGGAGAAAAGAAGAGCAATTTATACCGGGTATCTTATCGGAGCCTTAATCCTGGTGATAAGAAGTGTCCTGAATGTTTCGATACTGGGAGCAGAGATTACTAAATTTACCAGGTACCCGACTTATCAAGCGTTGAGATTATTGGAAGTGGGTACTTTTGAACGTATTGACATGATGTTTTTTGGATTACTATTCATAACCGGCTTTTTTGCCCTGCTTATCTGGTACCAAGGCCTGGTACTGGGAGTGCAAAAATTACTGGATCGGGATGATATGCGGTATCTTATACTGCCTGTGGGGCTGCTCCTGGTAGTATTTACCAGCTATATGCTTGCTGCCGATATAGAAGTATTTTCCCGACAGGTCCGGGTACTGCCATTTCATTCCCTGCCTATACATATTCTCTACCCTACGATCATTTATATTGCAGGCAAAATCTATAAGAAAAAAAATACCGCTTCTAGAGCGGCTGTTCGGTGATATGTCCTTAACATATACTTATCATGACCTGAGAAATAAGCCCTGCAAAGGTTGATTAAATAAAAAAAGGGCAGCTGACAGGTCAGCTACCCGTGAAAACCGAGCAGAATTATACCTCGTGGAAACATACACCCAGTAAACCCGGGCCGGTATGTACTCCTAAAACTGGACTTATATCCGAACTCATTAATTCCTTAATATTAGGAAGTTTCCGCAGACGCTCCGCTAACTTCTGACACTCCTGCTGCGCCCCGCCATGAACTACAGCAAGATTTATTTCTTTTTCACTGGCAGCAGCTTCTACAATCTGCACCAGTTTTTCGATAGACTTTTTTCGCCCCTTAGCTTTACAGTAGGTAAAGTATTTTCCGTCTTCTCCTACCGATATAACTGGCTTTAAATGCAAAAATTCACCCAACACGGCAGCGACCTTACCGATACGCCCACCCCGGCGCAGATATTCCAGGGTTTCCAGGATGTAGTATACCCTGGCGCTTTCCTGTAGCTTATGTACTCTTTCGATTACTTTTTCGAAGCTGAGTCCATTTTTAATATTGCGGGCGGCTTCCAGGACAATCCATCCGGTTCCCATGGAGAGGGTTTTAGAGTCAATGACCTTGATAGTTAAATCATGAACATCCCGGCATATAAACTCGACCGCATTGAAAGTGCCTGAGAGTCCACTGGATATGTGAACTGCCAATACATGAGTAAATCCCTCGCTCCTTATTTCTTCCAGAGCTTGTTTGATTTCATCCAGGGAGGGCAGAGAGGTAGTGGGTATTTCTTCCGGCATACGGCTGTAGACCTCTTCCGGCTGAATCTCAACCCGGTCCGAATATTCATGATCTGGATATACGACTTTGGCTGGCAGCACTTTTACCTTAAACTTCTGTATAAACTCATTGGGTAGATCGCACATGCTATCAGTCAAAAGTGCAATTTTTTCTTTCATATAGCTGCTCCTTTAAAATATTATTTTATGTTATTATGACACAATGCTCCTTATATTATTCTATATATAATTTACATTATGGTAAAGGTAAATCCATTGATTTCTTGACACCGGCAGTTAATATGAGTAAACTTTACAAGTAAAGTAATTTTACTTTACACACGGAGAAGCTTATGATGATTGAAAAGACTGAGAAGATAATAATGCTTAAAGATTTTTATGGGCCGCTGCTTACTCAAAAGCAGCAGGATGCCCTGAATCTTTATTATGAAAATGACTGGTCGCTGTCTGAAATCGCAGATAGTATGGGGATATCTAGGCAGGGTGTTTATGACCTGTTAAGGAGAGCAGAACAGGCCCTGATTGATTATGAACAGCGGCTCTGCCTGCTGGAGCGATTTTCGCTCACCCGGGAGCACCTAGAAAAAGTGTTTATATTGTTGAACGAAGTGAAATCAGTCGATGAACAAAAGATAGATGATGCTTTGATGATTTTAAGGGAAATTGATGATTTGATTTGAGATAAAGGAGAGTTACAGTGGCTTTTGAAGGGCTATCACAAAGACTGCAGGATGTTTTTAAGAAGCTGCGGGGAAAAGGGAAGATCAGTGAAGATGATGTAAATTTAGCTATGCGAGAAGTGCGTCTTGCTCTGCTGGAAGCTGATGTGAACTTTAAGGTCGTTAAAGATTTCATCGGACGGGTTAAAGAAAGAGCCATCGGGCAGGAAGTCTTGCAAAGTTTGACTCCCGGACAGCAGATTATTAAAATTGTTCACGATGAAATGGCTGCCTTGATGGGTGGATCGGAAAGCAAATTGACCTTTTCCTCCCGGCCTCCCACCATATTTATGGCAGTTGGGCTGCAGGGGGCTGGAAAAACTACTACGGTGGCCAAATTAGGAAAGGTCTTAGTTAAACAAGGAAGAAAACCTCTGCTGGTGGCCTGCGATATTTACCGACCCGCAGCCATTAAACAGCTGCAGGTTCTGGGAGAACAAACGGGGATACCGGTCTTTGCTATGGGGCAAAACAAACCCTTGGATATTGCCCGGGCTTCCATTGAGTATGCTAAAAACCGGGGCTGTGACATGATAATATTGGATACCGCCGGGAGGCTGCATATTGACAGTGAAATGATGGATGAATTAGTTCAGATCAAAGAGGCGGTTAAACCGGATGAAATACTCCTGGTAGTAGATGCTATGACCGGACAGGATGCGGTTAATGTTTCTGATCATTTTAATTCCCAATTAGGGCTGTCTGGAGTTATATTAACTAAACTGGATGGCGACAGCAGGGGTGGGGCAGCTCTATCGGTTAAAGCGGTAACCGGTTGCGCTATCAAGTTTGTCGGTATGGGAGAGAAATTAGATGCTCTGGAACCATTTTATCCAGATCGTATGGCATCAAGAATACTGGGGATGGGTGATGTATTAAGTCTGGTTGAAAAAGCCCAGGCAAATATAGACCAGGATAAAGCCCGGGAGATGGAACGCAAAATCAGAGAACAGGAATTTACCCTGGAAGATTTTTTGGAACAGATGCAGCAGGTCAAATCAATGGGCCCACTGGACGAGTTGCTGGGCATGATACCCGGTATGGGGAAAAAACTTAAAGGGATGCCGGCCAGTTTTGATGATAAAGAAATCGTTCATATTGAAGCTATTATACAATCAATGACTACTGACGAAAGGCGTAATCCCACCATTATCAACGGCAGCCGCAAAAAACGCATTGCCAGAGGAAGCGGAACTCGGGTTCAAGATGTCAACCGCTTATTAAAGCAGTTTGAAGAGTCACGGAAGATGATGAAACAATTGGCGGACATAAGTAAGAAAGGGAAAAAAGGAGGTTTTCCTCCCATGAATTTTCCCTTCAATTAAAATACCCCCCATGGCCGCAGGCCACAACCATTAATGAACATTGGTTGAGGGTGGGGCTGAAGGCTTAAGAACGCTTGGGGCCGGTCTTAGCTCTTAATTGTAAGTTAGCTGAGTGGTCTCGAGATTGGCCGATTAGAAGAGTTATGTTCCCTCTCTTAGAATATTTCTTATTAACATCAGTTATTTGATAGGGAGTAAACGGATTTACTAAAATTGTTTATACTGTTTATTTCCGTGAAATAATTAATTAATGTAGAGGAGGTGAAGTGAGTGGCAACAAAAATAAGATTAAAAAGAATGGGTGCCAAGAAGAGACCTTTTTATAGAGTCGTAGTAGCGGATTCTAGATCTCCACGTGATGGTAGATTTATTGAGGAATTAGGGTATTATGATCCTACTACCAATCCTGCCACTGTGAAAATCGATGAAGAAAAAGCTTTGAAATGGCTCGCAACTGGAGCAAAAGCGTCTGACACGGTTAAATCGCTTTTGAAAAAACAGGGTATCATGGCTAAATTTGCTGAAAGCCGTAAATAATTTTAACTCAGGCAGGGGGTGAAACATAAGTGAAAACGCTTGTGGAATATATTGCCAGATCTCTGGTGGATAACCCGGATGCGGTCCAGGTCACGGAGATTGAAGGAGAAAGGTCTATCATTATTGAACTCCGAGTTGCGCCTGATGATATGGGGAAGGTAATTGGTAAACAGGGAAAAATAGCCAAATCCATTCGTACCCTTACCAAGGCAACGGCAGCAAAAGAAGGAAAAAGAGTAGTAGTGGAGATATTGAGGTAAGAGGGCTATATTATAGCCCTTCAGGCCGATGACAAAAGCCCTTTACAGGATACCCCGCTTACGGGGCAGCTGATGTGCATGCATTTCATTGCGGTACAATTAAGGGTGCAATTTAGGGTTCGCGCAGGGCTTACAAGTGATAAAGAAGCCCGCTCAATCAACGTACTCAGGTACGACTCAATCCCGGCCTTTTTTCATGCCTCGATCTTCACTTCCATATTATTTTGAGCCCAGCGAGCTAAAGTGTGGTCCCCGGAAGGGGCTTCTGTCATCGGCCTGGCAGCTTGCCGACTTTGTTGACAAGTTGGAGGGCTATATTATAGCCTTAAGCTTTTGTTATCTAATCTTTTTTGGGGATTAATATCCGGATTGTTTACTGGTACGTAAGAGGTGATGCAGGTGCAGGAAAATGAACTTATCAGCATAGGGAGAATATCTGGAACCCATGGATATCATGGGTTAGTTAAGGTGAACCCGCTCACCGATTTCCCGGATAGATTTAATGAACTACAGAAGGTTATCCTTGATACCGGTAGGGCCCAAGATGAATTTGTCATTGAAACCTGTCGGAAGCATAAACAACAGCTGTTAATCAAATTCAACCGTATTGATAATTTGGAGACAGCCAAACAGTATTATGGGGCTTTGATTAAAATTTCGGAGGAACAATTATATCCGTTACCCGAAGGATATTATTATCACTTTCAACTGCAGGGAATGCAGGTAGAAGACATTGAGTTGGGCGGGCTGGGAGAGCTAAAGGATATACTTGAGACCGGGGCTAATGATGTGTATGTAATAAAGTCAGAGCAGTATGGAGAGGTATTGATACCGGCCATTAAGGATGTAATTCTGGATGTAGACCTGGAACTCAATAGGATGCGGGTAAAATTATTACCTGGACTTATAGAGCACAAGTAATGAATATCCAGGAGGAAAGATGAGAATTGATATATTAACACTTTTCCCGCAAGTTTTTTCTTCCACCTTCGAGGAAAGTATAATAAAACGAGCGCGGGACAAATCCCTGGCTGAAATTAATATTACCAACATAAGGAATTTTGCCACGAACAAACATATGCAGGTTGATGATTATCCCTATGGAGGAGGACCGGGGATGGTCATGAAATCTGATGTAGTTCAGGCTGCCATAAAGCATCACCAAACCGAGGACTCATGGGTGATTTACATGTCACCTCAAGGCAAAGTGTTGGAGCAGAGCAAAGTACAGGAACTAGCCTATAAAAAGCATCTCATCATTTTATGCGGGCATTATGAAGGAATAGATGAGAGGGCAGCCGATATGTTTGATGAGGAAATATCTATCGGGGATTATATACTCACCGGCGGGGAAATCCCAGCCATGGTACTGATAGATGCAGCTGTACGGTTGATCCCTGGAGTGCTGGGAGATGAAAAATCACTGGAAGAAGAGTCTTTTTCCGCATCACTGCTGGAATATCCTCACTATACTCGCCCCCAGGTATACGCGGATCGAGAAGTGCCACCGGTGCTGGTTTCGGGACACCATGAAAATATTCGGAAGTGGAGAAAGAAACAGAGTCTCCTGCGTACATTATTGAAGCGTCCTGAACTGCTTCTGAAGCACCAATTCGATGAAGAAGAAAAACAATTATTGTATGAAATATTATTCGACAGGGAGAGTAAAAGCAGTGAGGAAATCCAGGGTATATATAGCGCTCCTTCATTACCCGATGTATAACAAGAGAATGGATACAGTAACCACATCCATTACTAATCTGGATTTACATGATATATCCAGGGCTGCACGAACCTACAATGTGGAAGGATTTTATGTGGTTCATCCATCCCAGAATCAGCATAATCTTTTGAATGAAATACTGGCTTATTGGCGCCAGGGGTATGGTGCTCAGTACAATCCGGATCGTCAGGAGGCGTTTAGTATATTAAAGACGGCTGCTGATCTGGATAGCGTTATAGCAGATATCGAAAGGGAAACCGGTAATAAGCCTTTAACGGTAGCTACCGATGCCCGGATTTATCCTGATAGCATTTCCTGCCATAAGATGAAGAACCTTATTTTCAGTGAAGAACAGGTCTTTATCATACTCTTTGGAACCGGCTGGGGAATAAGCCAGGATCTCATAGAAAAATGTGATTACATATTGGAACCGGTGCAGGCCGGCAGTGATTACAATCATTTATCAGTAAGAAGTGCGGTTTCGATTATACTGGACCGATTACTAGGTGAATTTTGGTTCCAGAACTAGTTTTTCTTGAGAACATAAAGCCACTGTGATATAATACCATTGTTCTGTGTAAAAAAGGTGGTCCGCTGCATTAAGATAAGATGTACGAACACCCGTTGGAAGGAGGTTGAAGGAATGCAAGATATCATTAGATCAATAGAAGAAGAACATTATAAACAGGATATTCCCCGCTTCGGCCCTGGAGATACCGTGAAGGTACATGTTAAGGTAGTCGAGGGTACGCGGGAAAGAATACAGGTATTCGAGGGAACCGTAATAAAAATCAGAGGTGGAGGCCTATCCCGGACCTTTACCGTGCGAAGGATATCTTACGGTGTAGCGGTAGAAAGAACCTTTCCTATACACTCACCAAGAATCGATAAGATTGAAGTTACCAGGCGGGGTAAAGTCCGTCGCGCCAGGTTGTATTACTTAAGGAAACTTATGGGCAAAAAGGCCCGAGTTAAGGAAAAAGGCAGATACTAGAAAAGCTGTAAAAAGAATACCGACCAGGTATTCTTTTTTAATTGGAAGCAAGGGGACGGTCCTTTTGCTTCCCCCAAAAAAGAAGGAAGCAGAAGGGCCGTCCCCTTGCTTCGGAGGTTGTATTGTGAGTATTAACTGGTATCCCGGGCATATGGTTAAAGCCCGACGAGAAATAGAAAAAAATCTCAAAATGGTAGATATGGTTCTAATACTGCTGGATGCCAGAGCGCCTTTTTCCTGCAGAAATATTGATTTGGAAAGGATAGCCGGCAAAAAAAGCATAATTATGATATTTAGCAAGGTGGATCTGGCTGATCCAAGCGATACCAGGAAATTTGCGGCCCAATTCGCAGCAGAGGGAATCCCAGTAGCGACTATAAATTCATTGGATGGCCGGGGAAGCAAAGGGGTAGTTCAGCTAATCAGCGATACCTTTCGTGAACAGGCAGACAAGATGCTGGCCAGGGGCAGACGAGTCCGGGCAGTGCGGGTTATGGTGGCTGGTGTTCCCAATGTTGGAAAATCAACCTTCCTGAACTGTCTGGTAGGGAAAAAAGTGGCTCAGACCGGTGCTAGGCCAGGTGTGACCAGGGGGCAGCAGTGGATTCGCATACGGGATGATATTGAATTGATGGATACTCCTGGACTGATGTGGCCTAAAATTGAAAATGACCAGCAGGGTATGAAACTTGCGCTTTTAAACATAGTGGGAGAAAACGCCTATCAGGAATATGAAGTTGCCCTTTTTCTGTTGGAAGTATTGAAAGAGAAGAAGCCCGATGTGTTATTAGGTAAGTTAAAGCTAAAAGACATTAATAAGCCTAATGAGGAAATATTGGACGACATATCAATTCTGAGGGGACATTTACTTAAAGAAGGACGTCCAGATACAGCAAAGACCTGCAAATTACTCTTGCAGGATTTTCGTAAAGGAAAGCTGGGACGAATCAGCCTGGATTAGAATAACCGGAATCGATAATACGGCTTGCAAGGGGGGAAGATAATTAAGATCTAATACGTTAAAAATGATCGATGAGAAAATTCGATGGTGTGAGAGGATGGGGGCTAGTCGCCCCCTCCCACTCGATGAGGGACACATATTGTGGGTTACCAAGACGGTATTCCGAACGATGCGTACGGTGGAGGGAGAAGACGAGAACTCGCCGTGCCTTCCACGCTATTCTATCTTTCTATACGATCTATGACGCTATATTACTAGTTTCTGGTTTGGCTTTTATAAAAGGCGCTCCCATAGGCAATATGACTTTAGCGAAAGTACTATTAATTACTATTGCTGCAACGATGTATAGTGTAAGGCAAGTGTTTACCAAACACATGTTTGAAAATATTGATGCCCAGGGGTGATGTGAAATAATGTGAAGATCCATAAGGGTTAGAATAACTAATCCAATGTCCATCAATAAAAACAGAATATTAAATGCTGCAGGAGTTGTTTTGAAATATGCTGGAGTAAATATTATCAAGGTAACGGTCAAAACTGCCCAGGCATAACCATCTACCGTAGTATCAAGAGGCCAGCCATTAATTCCTGCGAAGTACTTGAAATAAAAACTAGCAGCCCCTGTAAGCATAAAGAATGCAGCGAAAATAGTAAATACATTGCCGCCTACAAAAGCCCCTTCTTTGAGTTCAATAAGAGCTACAATGATCTGAACTACAAATCCACCCAACAACCACAATCCTACTAAAGGAGCAGCAGTTCCTTCTACATGTCCTCCTATTACTGCATAAAATAGAACTAACGCTAAAGCTAAAGCTACCAGACCTGCTGGTGAGGGATTTGCCCATCCTGTTCCATGACCTGACATTTAAAAACACTCCATTCTAAAATTATTTGTAAACAGACACCCTTATCCTTGACTTCCTTTTCACCTCCTTGCCAATATTTATTGACTAATGCTATATCCCGAATCTATACTATTGCAATTTATATGCCACTTTCTAGCTTTAACGCCCCTTTCCGCTATCACTTCCTTTGGGAATGTAACGTTATCCCTTTTGCTAGCGAAGAGAGCGCCTTTAGCAATGATAATCCTTTCTATATCGGATACACATTCAATATCAGGACTTACAATTGCTTGATGATAGATTCTTGATATAGAAAAGTGCGCCAAAGTCCATATGACCGTGATGATAGCAAATTTAGCTGCTTCTACCGCATTTAATCAACGGAAAGCCTTTTATGTAAGAAAATCCTACAGTGTTGTTGTTTAAAACAATTAATCAACATAAAAACCACATATTTAGTTAGATGCTTTTGTCATTATCTTGGATGGACTTCCATGAATAGGATGTTGGGAAGTAAATATAACGATTTACTATTTGCCAAAGTATATTTATAACATCCTGAAGTTTATATAGAATATATAAATTTTGTTAAACTCAATTATGGCATGCTTATTGCATATAAATATTTAAACGTGAGCAAAACATATTCATTTCAGCAAGATACGTAGTAAAGGTGGTTGAAAAAAAGTGCTAAAGCAAAGAGTGATAATTAAGGATCCAACGGAAGTGTTTTTTGGTCAAGAAGGTATAGTTGTAGTTGTAAGCCAACGAGCTAGACAAGGTCTTAGTTGCTATAGGAGCAATATCGAATGCAAGGTATTAATAGGTAATAAGATAAGCAACTGGATACCTTGCGAATGGTTAGATGTGGTCTAAAATAACTCATATGCAGCTATCTATATAAACCAGGTTATATCAAATATTTAAAATTGATATTAGGAATAGACGTTAATTCTAACCCTCATTTTCATACCCTGTAACTCCCCCTTTAGTATATATTCTTCTTATGTCCGCTGGGGTTACCCCCCTCGGCCCCCAGCAGACATAAGGCCCAATGGGCTTTATTGCAGGTTGTTGAGAAGGGAAGTAGAAGGACCGTTCCCCTGCTTCCCAGGATGTCAATAGTCAGGGAAAATGTCACCCATTTCCCTTTATAACTGAGCAGCAGAAA
>JAENYG010000068.1 GCA_016841875.1 Syntrophomonas sp. | reverse complement strand
TTTTATCAACAGGTCGCTTAACATCTAGCGACACTTATTGTTACAATTAACTGCCGCAATAAAGAATAAATAAAACGATTGACTCCAACAGAACAAATTTGCTATAAACCGTTTTCAAAATGCCATTTTCAGCAATGCAGTTCACGCATGCCTGTCTTTCCCTGGAAAGTAAAACTGGCTTAAAAGCCGGTAATAATTCTATTAATGCCCCGAGGTCGGAGTCGAACCGGCAGAGGGGTAAATCTCGCTGATTTTTTAAGTCTCCATCACAGCCACACATTCACCATGGCAGCTCCATCTACGTTAGATACCGCTGTTGTCTTATCTTCTTCCACTACAATAGTAGAACCATCCGAGCCCAGGTCCCACAATTGACCGCGCAGACAAGCCTGAACTCCATATTTGATACCGGATAATGGCAAACGGCCAGGTAAGGTATATTTCATCCAGGCTTCCTTTTTGGTAATGATCCCTATATCAGATTCCATCACGTCAGCCGGATTGTCAAAACCGCTATAGCCCTGCCAAATACGTTCCAATGCCCTATCACCGGTAATATAAGAAGGTACCACGACAGCTGATGCTCCTTTATTACTCATGACCTCATAAGCCTCTGGGAACCAGGCATCCGCGCAAATCAGTATGCCTATCTTTCCCGCTGGAGTATCAATAACAGGCAGGTCGCTTACTTGTCCCGCATTGATAAAGCCTTGTTCATCTTCAGTGGGGAATGTTTTAAAAACCAGATTACTTGAAACCTGCCCATCCGGCATATAGACCGGCGCAACATTATATAGAGGCCCGGTCCCAATCAATAACTTCCCCTCCTGTACTTGAGGTGACGGTAATACCATACTCCCCGCCACTATGGTAACCTGATATTTGCTCGCAAGCTCGGAAAATACTGTATTATATGTTTGGGCCATTAACTCCCCTTTCATTCTGAACATGCCATCCTTCAACCGGTCCTGCCCCGATGCTTCCTGAAACGACCGGAAAAATGCATAGGGATTGGATAGAGCCATGATTTTCATAGCCTGACCTACAGAAGCAGATGTATAAACCTCCTGTTTCTCACCAGCTACGACCAGCCAGGTTCCAAGATATTCAGGGAATATAACTACTGTCTTACTGTTAAGCCATCCCAACTGCTGAGCTTCCTGCAGGTAAATTTCCAGCTTGCCCTGAAATCGTTCAGGAGCAGCATAATCACTGCCTCCACTAACTCCAAGATCGATCTCCAGAATTAACTCCAATTATATTTGCTCAATTTTACCATAGTATGGAAGATTTTGGAGCAGCGTTGTAGAATTAGGAGAGGATTGGTTTATGTTAAATGCATATTAGTAGATGATTAAGGGGTTTGATGATAAACTTTTATAAAATTTAACCTCCTGGCCCCCCGGCCTCCCCATATTAAGAAAGGGATAGGGACTAATAGTGGCTTACAAATAGTAAACCCCGGCTGAGTAGACAGCCGGGGCTGGAGGAAACACTTGAGTATGCCCATAGTGTGGCATCCCAAAGCCCCCATTTTAGTATATGCAGCGGGGTGCAAAGCGGTGAAAGAGTACGAAAGGGCGGATGTCTTTGAGTTATCTGCATCAGCAGGAATTATGAGATGGGAAAAGGTAGGATAGCAATGGATTACATTTTCAGAAAAGTTAATAAAAATGACGGGCGGCAAGTAATCGATGTCTTAAACTATTATATAGAAAATAGTTTCGCTGCCTTTCTTGATAATAAGCTAAGCTATGATCAGTTTAAGCTTTTAATGGATATGTATAAGGGTTATCCATTTTATGTGATTGAAAATAAGTTGAATGACGTAATCGGCTTTGGAGCGCTGGGCAGATATCACCCTGCCCAAGTATTTAATCGAGTGGCTAAATTAACTTATTTCATATTGCCAGCGCATACCCAAAAAGGGTTAGGAACACAACTGCTAAACATATTGTCCACCGAGGCAAAGGAAATGGGAATTGATAGTTTACTCGCAGACATCAGCTCCCTCAATCAGGCTAGCTTAAATTTTCATATAGCACAGGGATTCACGGAGTGTGGAAAGTTTACCCGAATTGGCGAAAAACAGAATACTAATTTTGATGTGATTTGGATGCAAAAGTATATTTAGTTGACAGAATAGGCTGGAATTAAGCTGAGCACCTGAAAGCTCGTATTGATATGTGGATTGAGATGGAGAAGAGGTAATAAGGTTTGTTTGGATCAATGGACATTTACGGCCCCTGAGAATTGATGTTAATATTGTTTATTATAAGCTTAATCCCTACCATAATAGCCTTTATAAAGAATGATCCCAAACGATTATACATCTTAATACTTAATATACTGCTGGACTGGACATTCATCGGCTGGGTCGCTGCCCTTTTATGGGCATTACTGCCGGAAAAGGATACCGGTCTCGTACGAGATTAGTTTCATTTACCAGGTAATATCTTAACGGGAACTGCGAAGAAAATCCTCCATTCCGCTAAATAGTTCCTTCCATTTGTTTGCTCCATGAACTACAGCTGTAAATACTGCAACTCCCTAAGTTTTTTAGACCTTTTTCCTCTAGGATTAAAGGCTTATTCTTGTTTCAACCCATACTATATGGTCTTCCCTATTTAGTGAGCCCGGACACTTTATCCGGGCTCAACCTTGAATTAAATAAACATCGATTTATCAATCGTCAAGAAGATAAATAGCTAACCAGGTTCTCGCATGTCCGTATTCATCCCCTGCGATGCCTAAAATAAGAGTCTTAAGTGCAACATCATCGACCATGTTTGCCATTGTAGCATACATGGAAACAGCACCTATTTCATCTGCTATAGCATCCCATACCATTTGTTTAAAAGTTTTGGCCATTTTTGTGTACCCCCTTTTATTATTATTTAACCCGGGTTACTACAGAATACGATATGAAAAGGAATATGTTACATAATATGGATTTGTAACTATATTTTTCTTACAACATACTATATGGGTAGATAAAAAAAGGAGGGATCTGTAAATGGATCAAAAAGAATTTATACAATTACTATTAAAATCATCAAACATAAATAAAAAACATAGCTCGGCATTCCATAACTTAGACACGGCTAGATCCAAACCAGGGAGTAAGGATCTGATTAATAGCATTTTCCAAGGACAGGACCAGAACAAAGAAATTATCGATAGTTTGCTGAAAAACTTAGAGAATAAATCTAACCCTTTTTATGACATTGCCGAACTTCTTGCCAAAAAAATTGAAATCAAAGGCTCCGAGCTGGAAAAATTCTTCAAACAAGTTAATGTTCTAAATATAGATCCAGGAAGGGATGCTTACGTTTCATCATATTATCCTAAACAAAATTTCGGGATGAGCGATGCATTATTTACGGGTAAGTATCGAAAGGAAGATGACATTTATCGAACATATCTGCATTTCGATACCAGTGCCATACCGACTAACACAGATGTAACTAATGCGATAATAAAGCTCAATATTTATAGAACTGCTTTTGGTGGTGATAATACTTTAGCAATTTATAAGGTGCTGCAAGATTGGAGGGAAGATAATATTTGCTGGCAGAATCAACCGCAAGCGAATCGCGAGCCATTTGCCAGTATGGCCATTTCACCCAATCTTAGTGAAAGTGCTGAAATCAATATAACTGATATATGTAAAGAATGGATTTTAGATTCAAGTAAAAACTATGGCATATTGCTTAGAGGTGAAGAAAAAGTTCATGCCCTTCTAGCCTTCAAAAGCAAACAATTTCCGAACTCAGAAATGCATCCCAGATTAGAAATTGAATATAATTCCTCGCTCGTTTAAATACCGGGGCTTTTAGCCCCGGTCAGTCATCTCCCTCTCTAGTTTCGCCAGCAGATTTCTTATCACTCTGCACCTCAAATCTGGCCCGCAAACTTGGTTATTCTGATATGGTATTTCATAAACCTGCATATTATTTCCGAAGGAAAACCAGGAATAATTTAATAATTCTCATTATCCCCCCAGGGGGCGAACGAATTTGGGTTTCAAAAACAAGCTTTTCGGAACATCCGTTTGCATTTTTCTGTATATTCCCCAAAAAAGAAAATTACCGAAAGTCTTAAACCTTCGGTAAATCCTTTGCTTGATACTAAATTTTGGTGCCCGAGGCCGGGGTCGAACCGGCACGACCGGTAAAGGTCGCGGGATTTTAAGTCCCGTGCGTCTGCCTATTCCGCCACCCGGGCATGAGTATAAGCAATATGGAGGGCGGAGCCGGATTCGAACCGGCGAATGGTGATTTTGCAGACCACAGCGTTAGCCTCTTCGCCATCCGCCCCAATGTTAATTTAAGGCGCTTTCGCGCACAAATTATTATAACAACTTTCACATTGTATTGCAAGAAAAACTGATGTGTTCTGTTGTTAATCAGTGATAATGTCATGGTATAACTCGTCAGCTAGAATGTCATCCC
>JAENYG010000020.1 GCA_016841875.1 Syntrophomonas sp. | reverse complement strand
AGACGAAGTATTGGTTTAGTGGCATGAGTAAGTCCAAAATAATGTCCGCACCCCCGTACCAGGACACAGGTCTTCCGTTTGTTGACAGCGTATTATTCCTACTTTAGGCATTTACACCTCTCCTTTCATGATTCATACATATTCTTGATTTTTATAACTTATTTTAAGAGCGGACATTTGCAGCGAAAGCACACGTCGTTGGAGATGTCATTTATAGATGCGCAGGCCGTACAAAAAAGAAAAGAATCCCTGGACTTATCATATTTCTCATATCCAAAGCCTTTGTGGTGACGTACCTTATCACCTATTTGGTAATAATTATAAACCGTATCATCATCCTCGGTTCGATGGGAGTATATCTTGCCATTGTCTCTTTTTACCTGGTATTCATACACGGTATAGGTAGTATGATAATCTGTGTTCTTATCGTAGCGCGTCCTCTTATATGTTTTTTTGTTCACCACCACGCCATCCCAGGTGCTGTCAGCATTTTTACTGATATTTTGAATAAGGGCTATCGCCACAAACATACCACCTATTCCCATACCATAGTAGAGTGAGTAGGGCATCTCCATTTCTCCGCTCACCTGGCCATAAATGGGAAAAGCTATAACAGCTATAACAAAAAGAATCAGTGAGAATATAATCGCCCATTTTTTTGAAGCAGTTTGATATTTTTGGAAAGCTGGATCATTTATCCTGGGTGAATACCCGATTAGACCGATACTGGCTTGGGAATTAATTTCATGATCTGGAGTCTGAAGGCTATTTCCGCACCCGGTACAGAAATTAGCATTCTCCGGTAAATTTGCGCCACAGTTTGGGCAATACATAGCAACCCTCTCCTTTTTATTATCTGCTGTGATCAAAACTAACTCTTGGCATTTGCTGGCATTAGAAACCATATGATCTTCTGCCCTGAGGTAACTCCTGACTGATAACATGGTATGCTGAGAGCAGCCTTTATATATGATTTTACCACTTCATGTTAATAATGGGTGCTCTTAATGATTATCAATAGGTCTCAGAGAACAAGAAATAATGAGCGGTTTCCTATGATCACATCATGCAGCCCGGGATGGATAAATTTCTGCGAGACTTTTTACCCGGATCTCCCGGACCACCTTTCTACCTGTAAATCTCCCCAGCAGATGTTTGGAGCTCTGGTTAAAACTTACTGGGCTGCCAGGATGGGTGTCGAGGCGGGCCGAATCTACTCAGACTCTATCATGTCTTGGGTAGCTAAGAAGTAAGAAGTATCAAGGGCTGTTATCTATTGTGGAATCAAATCACTTAATTTTACCAACGGCCTTTTCCAGCCGATGTGATCCTTCGATTAAAATTGCCCGGGGGCAGCCGATATTGATTCTCTGAAATCCCCATCCATTGTTACCAAAAATACGTCCCGGGCTCAGCACCAGTTTTTCTTGTTTCATTAAGTTTTCTAACTCCATATCATCAATACCTAGGCCGCGGAAATCTAACCAGGCCAGATAGGTTCCTTCTGAGGAGATTACGTTTACTGTGGGTATTTTTTCTCGCACATACTTTTGCAGATATTCAAAATTATCTTTTAAATATATTCTTAATTCATCCAGCCATTCACCGCCATGATCATAAGCTGCCTGCAGGGCAGTAATAGCGAATACGTTGGGCAATCCCAACCCGGTATTCTTTGCAATCTTTTGGTATTCCCTTCGGATACTCTCATCAGGAATGATAATGGAGGATGCTTGTATTCCAGCAATATTAAATGTCTTACTGGGAGCATTGCAGACTACACATTTCCGGGCCAGCTCAGGTGATATTGAGGCATAAACCTGGTGTTCATAACCGGGAAAAACGAGATCGGAATGGATTTCATCCGATATTACTGTTACATCATGTTTTAGGCATAATTCCCCTAATCTTATAAGTTCATTTTTAGTCCAAACTCTACCTACTGGATTATGTGGGCTGCATAAAATCAACAGCTTAACATTAGGATTTAATTTCTTCTCCAGGTCATCTAGATCCATCATATAGCGATAACCGTCCAAAACCAACTCGTTTTCAACTACCTTACAATGATTGTTGCTAATTACTGAGAAAAAAGGGTGATACACAGGAGTCTGGATTATAACCTCATCCCCGGGATGAGTCAGTCCTCGCACCAGCATATCCAGGGCAGGTACTATTCCTGGACTGGAACAGATCCAGTCCAGTTCTATTTCCCAGTTATGACGTTTCTTCATCCAGTTTATCGTTGAGGTATAGTATGAATGATAAGCCCCGGCATAACCAAATACGCCATGCTCTACTCGCCTGTACAGTGCATCGATAATCTCCGGCGGGCATCTAAAATCCATATCCGCAACCCACATAGGCAGCATATCTTCATCTTTGACAATATCCCATTTGGCACAGTCTGTGTTCCTGCGCTCAATTACCTCATCAAAATTATACACATCTATCCTGCTTTCATAACCACATTAAATGCAGACCATATAAACCTTTATCTTTGCTCACTAAACGTTTCTATTTTTATCTTCCAAAACCCTATTACCCTTGTGCCTGAATTATTGCATATACAATTTGCCGTAAAGCTCGGGTGTGACTTCAATCATAGCATACCATCTTTTATCTCAAGCTCATCCTGCTTACCAAGCCACCGATCCATCACCATCGATGCAGTCAGATCTCCGGTGACATTTAACGCAGTCCGGCTCATATCCAGAATCCTGTCAACTCCCAGTATGATTGCTATCCCCCCAGCTGGTATTCCCACACTGTTAAGTATGGTGGCAAGAATAACTATACCAACCCCTGGGGTAGCCGGGGAACCAATTGATGCTCCTACCGAAGTAACCAGGATCAGCAGTAATACTGTAGAGCTGAGGTCTACCCCAAACACCTGGGCCAGGAATACTGCCGCAGCTCCTTGATACAAGGCTGTACCATCCATATTTATAGTGGTACCTAGGGGAATTAGAAATTGTGCAACAGCCGGACGGACATTTAGTTTTTCTTCAGCAGTTTGGATGGATAGAGGCATAACTGCTGCTGAGCTAGAGGTAGAAAAGGCCAGCAGCTGGACTGATCGAATCTTCTTTAGAAAAGTAAAGGGAGACATTCGGGACACGAAAAATACTATGATACAGTACATACATAATAATAAGAATAATGCCAGAAGTACAGTGGACACATATGCAGCCATGCCCACCAGGGCTTCAAGTCCCACCTTTATGGTAATCTGGGCCAGCAGACCGAAGACGGCCAGGGGAGCGATAAGCATCGCCCATCGGACCACGGTCATGCATACTTGCTGTATTGAATCCATAAGCTCAAGCAGGGGCCGTGAATTTTTCACCTCGGTGCTGACCAAAGCAACTCCCAGGATCACCGCAAATATTACCACTTGCAGCATCTGAGTTTCTACCATGGCCTGCAGAGGATTGTTAGGCAAAATATTAACAAAATACTCCGGTATACTGGTAATGCTGGTATCCAGTAAAGGTTGATCTGTTACGGCAGCTGCAGACACCTCTTGATTTATATCAAACATATTTTTATCTATGTATTGTCCAGGGTTTAAAATCACAGCCATAGATATTCCAATTAAAATAGCCAGACTGGTGGTAGCAATAAAATAAATTACCAGGCGTATACCCATCTTTTTTAGAAATTCAATATCTTCATTGCTGGCTATTCCACGGATAATAGATGCGAAAACCAGAGGTACTACTATCATCTGTATCAAGCTAAGAAAGACCCGGCCTGGCAAAGCAAGCCAGTTTCCTATGATTGAGCCGGTACTATATGAAAACCAGCCTGTAGAGGGGCTGATAATTAAACCAGTTAGAACTCCCAGGATCATGGCCACCAGCATTTTAGCCCACAACTGCTGGTTCAGCATTTCCCGGATAGGACCATCGATAATTCTTAAAGATTGATGGAGTTTTTGCAGGGGACCATTCATAATTGCTCTCACCTCCACCTTCATAATCTGCAGTCTATCGTGAAGCGCAAATACTATCCCCAGATATTTTTATGAAGGTATTAGGTAATATATTATCAACTTTACCTTCAAAATGTAAAGTACTGTAAACATCTGCTCAGGCCAACTGCTAGTGTATAAAGGCTTATATATCCTGGGGGAACAAGGAAACCCTCCCCCTGTCAGCCTAGAATTCACAGGATTTAACGGTACGTGGAAACGGTATTACATCTCTTATATTGCTTACTCCGGTTATATACATGATCAACCTTTCAAAACCGAGTCCAAAGCCGGCGTGTTTTACACCGCCATATTTCCTCAGTTCCAGATACCACCATAAATCTTCTTTTTGCATATCCAATTCGGTCATCCTTTTTTCTAATACCTCAGTTCTTTCTTCCCTTTGACTGCCGCCGATTATCTCCCCTATTCCAGGAACCAGTAAATCCATAGCCGCCACCGTTTTACCATCATCGTTCTGCCGCATATAAAAAGCTTTTATGTCTCTGGGATAGTCAGTTACAAATACCGGTTTCTCATAGATTTTTTCGGTCAAACATCTTTCGTGCTCAGTCTGCAGGTCAGAGCCCCACTGCACGGGATATTCAAACTCTTCTCCCGATTCTTTAAGGATATCAATCGCCCGAGTATAGGTCACATGGGCAAAATCAGAATTTACCACGTTGTGCAGTCTTCCCATCAACCCTTTATCTACAAACTCATTGAAGAATGCCATTTCTTCTGGTGCATTTTTCAGTATATATGCTATCACAAATTTCACCATGTCTTCGGCCAGCTTCATATCATCCTGCAGATCGGCAAAGGCGATTTCCGGCTCTATCATCCAGAATTCAGCCGCATGGCGGGCGGTATTGGAATTCTCGGCTCTAAACGTGGGGCCAAAGGTATATACATCTCTGAATGCCAGTGCAAAAGCCTCTGCCTCTAACTGACCACTGACGGTAAGATTAGTCCTGCGTCCAAAGAAATCCTGGGAGAAATCCACCTCGCCCTGTTCACTCAGGGGTGGTTTTTCAGGATCAAAAATGCTTACCCGGAACATCTCCCCGGCACCTTCCGCATCACTGGCAGTAATGATGGGGGCATGCACATAAATAAAACCTCGTTCCTGAAAAAACATATGGATGGCATAGGCCAGCAGCGAGCGAACCCTGAAAACGGCAGTGAACAGATTAGTCCGGGGACGCAGGTGGGCCACCTGTCTCAGAAACTCCCTGCTATGCCTCTTGGGCTGTATGGGGTAGTCTTCGGGTGCGTCACCTTCCAGATTAACTACCCGTGCTTTTATTTCAAACTGCTGTTTACCCTTGGGGGTCATAAGCAAAACCCCCTGGACTCTTACCGCAGCACCTACTCTGTACCTGGCTACCTCCTGGAAGTTAGATAATGACTCCTTTTCATATACTATTTGTATAGAGTTGAAATGAGTTCCATCGTTTAAGGTTAAGAAACCAAAAGATTTTTGGTCACGATTACTCCGTATCCAACCACTGATTTCAACTTCCTGGTTTTCATATCTGCTGCTGTCCCTGACCAGCTGTCTGATTACTGCTTTTTCCATGTCGAGTCCCCCTTTGATATTGCTTCCTGCGCATCGCAGTTCCGGCAAATAGTATTTGTTTTATTATATCTGCAATCCTGCCTATTCCAGAACCTGAGCCAGAAAAAATATAAACTGGCCCTGATAATATCCTCCTTGTTACGATTAAGTTTTTCCTTATTTATCTAATCCTATCACAAGAAAACTCCTTCATCCATGATGCGATGCTGTCATGCGCTTTACTTCTGGTCAATATTTATACCTCCACCAAAAAAGCAGAGGGCTTACATGTACCTCATGTATATCCCTCTGCTTCTCAAGCTTATATTAACTGTTATTATTCAATGATTTGAAACGGATTAACTATATAGGCATGATTGCCGATAATTATGGTGGTATTTATATATCCAGTATATCGTTTATGTCTTCCAAACTGGCTTCCAAAAGCTTGATCCGGGCTTCCTGTACCGCAGCCATATTTTCCAGGCAGGCCTGCATCTGTTCCGTGTTCTGCTCCCTGCGAGCCTGTCTGAGTTTTAATCCTTCGCTCTGAATATCCCCTACGGTTTCGCATATCTGCAGGCGGTTCTGCTGTAAAGTCTGCAGACATAATCTCAGTGCTTCTACCTGCTCGTCGGTCAGACAGTCCTGATTCTGTCTCAACTGCTGAATGTGCATCACTGCTTCCTGGTGGGCCGCCTGTACTTCATTTCTTAATCCCAGAATTTCAGTTCGGTTGTTTCGGATCCGGTTGGTCTGCGGTTCCATCTGGTCCTTGAGATCTTTGCCAGCCTGGATTTTTTGCTGCACATCTCCCACTTGTTGTTCAACAGACGCATTTCCACCTGAACCGTTGTCTGTCGAGCCTGACTGGGCATAGGCTAAGGTGCCAAAACTTAATATGAATGCTGTTATTAATATCAATGCTATAGTTTTCTTCATTAATTTACTCACTCCTTTTTTAATAACTCAGATCTTCATCAGCAACATCTTCCAGGCTGTTGATAGTATCTATAATACGATCCAATTCTTCATCGATCTCATCGATTACTTCTTCAGTATTCTGACTGGAAATGCTGTTTCCTGATTTGGCGATTATTTCTGTTCCCTGTCCATCACTTTCGCCTGCACTTCCAACCTCCAGGCTGTCGGGTGCTTTAGTATCTGTTTGACTATCAGTTCCAATATCAGTTAGACTGCCATTCTGACTATCATTTTCAATACCAGTTTTCGAATCAGTTCCTATCTCAGTTTCTATCGCCGTCTTCGATTCCATAGATTCAACTGAACCCTGGCCGCAGCCTGCGATAAAAGCCAGGACAGCTAATGTGATCAGTAAAATGACATATCTTTTCATAGCATCCTCCTTTCTATGGTCTGTGTGATTACAGCATAAAACCAAGTTATCAATAAAAAACAGATGATTTGTAAACAATTTGTAAATTTATCCTTGAGGCAGCTGGAAAATAAAACTTGTACCCTGTTCCGGCTGGCTTTCCACCCGGATAGTACCTCCATGCATTTCCACCAGATTTTTTGTTATACTCAAGCCCAATCCTGATCCGCTATGTCCCTGAAGGGACTTATTATCGTGATAAAACCTTTCAAAGATATAGGGCAGATCTTCCTGGTTGATACCCACGCCGGTATCAGTAACCATAAACACCAGCCATTCCTCCTGCTCATATGCCTGGATGCTTATAGAACCCCCATCTCCAGTGTAGCGCAGGGCGTTTCCGACCAGATTATTCAGGATCTGCTGCAAACGATCCGGGTCTGCCCACACCTTTAGTTCTTCAGCACATTTGACAGCAACAGTAATCTCGCCGTGTCTTCTGGGAATATCAAAACCTTCCAGTACTTTCGCCAGGATTTCTTTTACTATAATAATTCTTTTATTCAATTTTATATTCCCGCTTTGAATTTTTGCCAGTTCCAGTATATCCCCGGTCAAACGAATCAGACGCTGGGTCTCATCCTGAACCAGGTGCAGATACTTGCTATGCTGAGCAGGCTGAACTAATCCATCCAGCATCCCCTGGATAAACCCATTAATTGATGTTAATGGAGTTCTCAATTCGTGAGAAACATTCGCGATAAATTCCCGGCGCATATGCTCGGTAGCTTCAACCTGACTCTTCATATAGTTGAAGCTCTTAGCCAGCCCCTCTATCTCATCTCCGGTATGGATATCCAGGTCCCTAGCAGGCTCACCGGCTGCCAATTTGCGGGCAGTCTGATCCATTTCTCGGATAGGCTTGGAAATACGGGCAGCGGTAATGGAGATAAAGAAAAAACTAAAGATCACTGCAGCCAGGGCGGTTGCTCCAATAACCGCGTTAATTTGAGCCAGGTAGGTGTTAATATTCTTCAGGGGTGAAAAGATGAGTACCGCTCCTATTATTTCATCATCTACTTTTAATGGTGTTCCCAAAAAGACCACATCAGTATCCAGTGCTTTTGAAAACTGCTTCTTACGGTATACATTTTGCCCATCCAGTATGTTCCTCAAATCATCCAGCAGGTAATCTTGAGCAAGCTCTGCTTCCATTTCTCTGTTCTGGGAATTGTACAGGGTGGTTTTATCTACTTTGAGAGCGTATATCGTTGAGTCGCTGATATATCCCAGGGTATCGAGTCCTATCTGCAGTTCATCCGGCTGAAGTGTCCCATGGTAGTAGCCGTTCATTAAATTTTCCACCTTGAGTGCGGCAGCACTGAGAACCCGGTTCTTGTCCATAAAAATATAATGATTGAAGCCGAAGGACAAAATCAGGGCCAGACTCCCGGTGATCAACAGGGTAAGAAGAAGATAGGTTGCCAGCAGACGGGTAAATATGCTCCTAAACATTACATAACCTCCAACTTATACCCAACGCCCCAGACGGTTTTGATTTTGCATGCATCACAGCAGTCATCCAGTTTTTCCCGCAGGCGATTGATATGAACATCAACCGTTCTGGTATCGCCTTCATAATTATAATCCCAGACTTTCTCCAACAGCATTTCCCGGGATAAAACGATATTCTTGTTTAATATCAGGAAATACAATAGTTGTATTTCTTTAGGCTTTAAGTCTATGATTCGCTCATTCACCTTTACCTGATAGCTGAGAATATCTACCGATAAATTGCCCAGATTCACAGAGCTATCCTGCTGCCGGGAAATCCTGTTGACACTCTTTAACCGGGTTTTTATCCGGGCCAGCAGCTCACGAGGTTCAAATGGCTTAACCAGATAATCATCGGCCCCCATTTCAAAGCCCTGTACTTTGTCTTCTACCATATCCCGGGCAGTTAAAAATATTATAGGGATCTGACTGCTCTGTCTGATCATACGGCAGACCTCCCAGCCGTTGATCACCGGCAGCATAACGTCCAGCAGGACCAGATCTATCTCTTCATTTTTCAATAAATTCAATGCGTCGCTGCCATTGTGACAAAAAAAGAGCTGGTAGCCGTCATTGCTCAGATAAAGGTTGATGAGTTCGCAAATATTCTGGTCATCATCCACTACCAGAATCGTTTCTTCGGACATCATTATCACCTCTCATTTATAGACTTAATTGTAAACCATAGTGTAATAAAAGCCTACAACAAGAAGCAGGGTGACGTTCTTTTTGCTTCCTAAATGAGGAAGCAAAAAGAACGTCCCCCTGCTTCTGTCAGATTACAGTTTATTACAGTAGATATTAATAGCTTCTCTCAGGAATCTGGCAAGACCTGGCTTGATCTGGTCAATATTAGCGGTAAATCGTTCATCATTGACATATAGATCACCTAATCCGCGAAAGATCTCCAGAGTACAATTATAAAAACTGTTAGTGATGTGCTGCCGCCACTGGGCCACGGCTTCCTGCACCTGAGGATCTTCTGGTCCTCTATCCATCTTGGATGCTATCCTGGTATACAGTTCATTTCCCTGGTTCATAATAGCTGTCCAATCTTCTTTGGTATATTGGGCGGTCTTCTTCTGACTTTCCCTGAAAGCGTCGGTATGGCCGTATTTTTGTTCAGCTTCCTCTGCATACTTTTCTTTATGTCTTTCTATCTCCGACATATCAAATGCTTCAAACATTTCTTTTTTATCCATTTGTCTGCCTCCTTCTATTGCCCCTATGGTCTGCTCAACATTAGAGATTATCTTTTCAAGTCGGTTCTTCTTTTCAATCAAGAGATTTTTGTGCGCACTCAATGCCTCTTTCCTGTCAAAGCCTGGCTTATTGATAATATCTTTGCTTTCCTGCAGGCTAAAACCCAATTCTTTGAAGAACAGTACCTGCTGCAGTCTTTCAAGATCATTGTCACTGTAAAGTCTATAACCGGCCGGGCTTACAGACTCTGGCCGCAGTAATCCGATCTGGTCATAATGATGAAGGGTTCGCACACTCACTCCAACCATGTCAGCCACTTCTTTTACTTTGTAAGACATCGGATCACCTCCATAATCATAATAAACTATGCCGTTACGTTAGAGTCAATATGCAAACTTTATTTCCATCTATAATATTTATCTATAGCAGGTTGTAACTGCATTTGCAGTAATATAGAACTAGTATATGTTTATAAAAAGGGCAGCGATAAATATGGATAAACGTTGGTTTATATTATTCTATCCCCTGCTCAATTTATTAATATAGTTAATTTTGATTTGGATGCAGGGAAGATTAAAGTTTATGCCGAATCCAATATGAAGCTTAGTTATCGGGCAAACTAAACTAGCAAGTGATATCCAATTTTTTTGCATCCGTCAGTTCGATTTATTTTATAAAAATCTTGGCATGGAAAGGACGGTACGAGTTTTAATCGATTATAACAATCCTTGATTGTGAAAAATATTAATAAGAGGAGGACTTAGTATGAAGAGAAAAGGGAACAAATATTTTGTTATCCTGGTTGCGATGTTATTGATGATCAGTTTCGTTGCCGGTTGTGGCGGCGGAACAGCCGAGGAAAACCAGGCCACTGAAGCTGAGAAGATTGCGGTAGGTATCAATGTTGAACTATCCGGCGGTGTCGCTAGCTATGGAAGCAACGCGAGAGATGGTGCTGTACTGGCCATCGAAGAGATCAACGCAGCCGGTGGTGTGCTCGGCATGCAACTCGAACCTATTATCAGAGACTGCAAATCAACTGCGGATGAAGCTATGAGCGTAAGTGCTGCCCTGGCAGGAGAAAATATCGTCGCTCAAATCGGACCGCTCACCAGTGGTGACGTCCAGGGGAGCACTCCGGTTATGATGGAGAATAAGATTCCTCTAATTGCTCCTGCTGCAACTGCAGCCAATGTAACAGTCGATGATAAGACTGGCGAAACCAAAGCCTATATTTTCCGGGTTTGCTTCATAGACCCATTTCAGGGCACTTTGATGGCCCAATATGCCGCTGACGAGCTGGGAGCGAAGAATGCCGCTATTTATGCCGATACTTCCAGTGATTATGCCAAAGGTCTGGCTGAATATTTTAAAAAGACCTTCGTTGAAAAAGGCGGAACCATTGTAGCCGAAGAAGGTTTTGTCAAAGATGACCGTGATTTCAATGCCACTTTAACCAAGATTAGAAGCAAAAATCCTGATTTCATCTATGTTCCTGGATACTATCAGGAAGTTGCTCCTCTGATCAAGCAGGCTCGTGAACTGGGAATCGCTGCTCCCATAGGTGGAGGCGATGGATGGGATTCTCCTGATATGGTATCGGTTGCAGGTGGAGATGCCCTGAATAATACGTTTTTCACCAATCATTACTCTTCCCAGGACACCGACCCCAAAATCGTAGCCTTTGTTGAAGCATTCAAAGCTAAATATGACAAAGAGCCCGATGCGTTTGCTGCCTTGGGATATGATTCCGTACAGCTGCTGGTACAGGGTATCAAAGATGCAAATGCTGCTGATTCAGTCAAGATCGCAGAAGCTCTAGCAAAAATAACTAACTTTGAGGGAATAACCGGCAAGATGAGCATTGACGAACAACATAATCCAGTAAAAGCTGGTGTAATCATAGAATTCAAGGATGGTGTACAGGTAGTTAGGACTAGAATCCAGCCTTAAAATATGCAGTTAAAAGAAAGAGGGGGTTGAGCCCTCTCTTTCTTATTAAGTAGTAGTAGGAGGAAGTGGCCAATTTGATAGAATTTGCACAACAACTCGTCAACGGCTTATCACTCGGGGCGATTTACGCTCTAATTGCACTAGGATATACGATGGTCTATGGTATTATTAAATTGATCAATTTTGCCCATGGGGATGTCATGATGGTAGGTGCCTATGTCGGATTTTTTTCGATCACCCTTCTTGGTACCAACATCCTGGCAGCCATGCTGGTTGCTATGTTATTCTGTGCCATACTCGGTGTTATCATCGAAAAAGTTGCCTACCGTCCACTGCGGAATTCAACCCGTATAGCTGCGCTAATAACAGCGATCGGCGTATCCTTGTTCTTAGAATATATAACCATTTTCATCCTGGGCCCAGCCCAGAAAGTTTTCCCCAGTAGTGCCTTTCCGATTACGGAGTACCATATCGCGGGCATCTCAATTTTAAATAAAAATATCTTTGTATTTATCTCGGCGGTTGTCTTAATGTTGATCCTCCAATACATTATTAAATGGACCAAGACTGGAAAAGCCATGCGAGCAGTATCATTGGACATGGAAGCAGCCGTTTTGATGGGCATCAGTGTTGATAAAACTATCTCCATTACCTTCGCTATTGGCTCTGCGCTGGCTGCGGCAGCCGGTGTAATGGTTGGTGTATATTACAATACCATCAATCCCTTGATGGGGATCATCCCGGGTCTTAAAGCATTTGTTGCTGCGGTACTGGGTGGAATCGGGATCATACCGGGAGCCATGGTAGGAGGTTTCGTAATGGGGCTTCTAGAAACCATGGTCAGCGGCTACGGAAACAGTATGTACCGGGACGCAGTAGCCTTTGGGGTACTTATTTTGATATTGCTGATTAAACCCACCGGATTGTTTGGCAAAAACACCGGCGAAAAAGTGTAGGTGATAAGAAATGCACGAGAAAAAAAAGACCTGGCTGACATTTATATTTGAAGTAATCGTGCTGGCCGTATTATTTACGATAGTTCAATATGCAATGACAGTAGGATTGATCAATCAATCCTACCAGATTAACATAACCTCCATGTGTATCAACATCATTCTAGCAGTTAGTCTAAACCTGATCAATGGCTTTACCGGACAGCTCTCTCTTGGGCATGCAGGTTTCATGGCGGTAGGCGCTTATGCTTCGGTCATCATGACCAACAATCTGGGAATGCCCTTTATCGTTGGAATCCTGGTTGGTTGTCTGGCGGCCGGTATAGCCGGTTTTCTGATCGGGGTCCCGACTCTGAGGCTTAAAGGCGATTACCTGGCCATCGCCACTCTGGGATTTGGCGAGATCATACGGGTGGTGCTCCAAAATATTGATTACGTAGGCGGTCCAGCAGGAATGGTGGGCATAACCAGACTTACCAGTTGGCCCTGGCTCTACGCTGCCACCATCGTTACCATACTGGTCATTGTTAATTTGATTAACTCCAGTTATGGAAGAGCGATTATTTCTGTTCGCGAAGACGAGATCGCATCAGAATTGATGGGAATCAACACCACCAGTTATAAGGTTCTGGCCTTTGTGGTCGGTGCCATGTTTGCCGGACTGGCGGGGGTTTTATATGCACATTTTTTCTATATCATTAAACCTGAAACATTTGGATTTTTGAAATCATTTGATATAGTTGTTATGGTAGTATTAGGTGGTCTGGGCAGCACTACCGGAGCAGTGATTGCAGCCATATTTATCACCTTCCTTACTTTTGCACTGCAGAAATATGCGGCAGTGCGAATGATTATTTACTCTTTGATCCTTATCATCGTGATGATTTACCGCCCCCAGGGGTTGATGGGAAGTAAAGAGCTGACCAGAAAAACATTCGCCAGGATTTGGAGTGGAAAAAAATGAGTTTATTAGAGATCACTAATTTGCATAAATCCTTTGGAGGACTCAGTGCAGTACTGAAATTTAATTTCCGGCTTGATGCGCAGGAATTAGTCGGCCTGATAGGTCCTAATGGAGCTGGTAAGACTACGGTCTTCAACCTCATAACCGGGGTTTACAAACCAAATGGGGGCAGTATCGTCTTCAATAATGAAGATATCGCCGGCATGGCCCCATACAATATCTGTAAAAAAGGTGTTGCACGTACATTTCAAAACATCCGCTTGTTTAAGGATTTGAGTGTAATCGATAACGTAAAGATAGCCTTTCATAAAAATGTAAATTACAATCTCCTGAGTACCATTCTTAGAACCCCAGCGTTTTTTAGGGGAGAAAAGATTATTGAAGAAAAAGCTCTGGAATACCTCAAGATATTTAAACTGGAGGATAAACGGGATGAAATAGCATCTAACCTTCCCTACGGAGAACAACGCCGTCTGGAGATCGCCAGGGCTTTGGCTACCAAACCAACTATGTTGATCCTGGATGAACCGGCAGCCGGAATGAATCCTCAGGAAACCAGAGAACTCATGCAATTGATCGAGTGGATCCGCAAGGATTTCCAACTATCTATCCTCTTGATCGAGCATGATATGTCTCTGGTAATGGGTGTATGTGAACGGATATATGTGCTTGACTATGGCCAGATCATCGCCCATGGATTACCTGAAGAAATCCGTAATAATAAGAAGGTTATAGAAGCTTATCTAGGTGAGGAGGTAGGGTAGTGCTGGCAGTTAAAGAAATCGACGTATATTATGGCGCCATCCATGCTCTCAAAAATTTGTCATTGGATGTTGAGCAGGGCAGTATTGTTACCTTGATCGGTGCAAATGGAGCAGGTAAGACCACTGCTCTAAAGACCATCTCCGGAATCCTGCGTCCCAGCAGCGGAGCCGTCCTTTACAAAGGAAAAGATATCACTAAGACTGCACCAGAAAATATCGTTGCCCTGGGTATCTCTCAAGTACCGGAAGGACGTAGAGTGTTTCAGACCATGTCGGTGCTGGAGAATCTGGAGATGGGGGCTTATCTTCGTTCTAACAAAAAAGAGATCCAAAAAGATATGGAAAATGTTTTTGCCCGTTTTCCCAGATTGAAGGAACGGCGTAAACAAGAGGCAGGAACTTTAAGCGGTGGCGAACAACAGATGCTGGCTATCGGTCGAGCATTAATGGCTCAACCCGAACTATTATTGATGGATGAACCCTCTATGGGGCTTGCCCCCCTGCTGGTGAAAGAGATATTTGACATCATTAAGGATATCAATTCACGTGGTACTACTATCCTGCTGGTCGAGCAGAACGCCAATATGGCTTTATCAATTGCGGACAAAGCCTATGTCATCGAAACCGGTGAAATAGTTCTGGAGGGATCTGCCGAACAACTCCTGAAGAGCGAGGAAGTAAAAAAAGCCTATCTGGGAGGCTAGCTTAATATCCTAATAATAATTCAGCAAAACTAACTATTATCCTCTGGTAGGATGTAAACCGATACTTATGAAATGAAAGTGACAGGGGGATCGAATAATGAAGGTAAAGGAGCGAATGACCGCTAACGTTAAGACTGTTGAGATTGAAAGCAGCCTTACCGACGCGTTTTTTTTGATGGAGGAAAACAACATCCGCAGGCTCCCGGTGATGAAAAAGGATAAAGTGGTTGGGATCATCACCCTTAGCGATTTGAATAAGGCAGCACCCTCTTCAGCTACGTCCCTGAGTGTTCATGAATTAAATTACCTGCTAATGAAGACGAAAATTAAGGAAATCCTTCCGAAGAAACAGAAGGTTATCAGCATCGGTCCAGATAATTATATCGAAACCGCTGCTAAACTCATGCACCAGAACAAGATAAGCGGTCTTCCGGTCATCGATGAAAAAAACAGACTGGTGGGGATCGTCACGGAAACAGATATTTTCGTTGCCTTCATTGATATCCTGGGGGTCAAACGCACTCACAGCCGCATCGACTTTTATACCTCTGAACGTCAGGGGACTCTGGCTGAGATTACCGGAATGATTGCCTCCAAAGGCAAAAATATTCTTAATACAGTTGCGTACTTGGATGAAAAAAAGGGGCTTTACAAGCTGATAATCCGCCTGGAAGAACTGGAAATTGACGATGTGGTGAAAGAGCTGGAAAACCGGGGTTATGAGGTAGAATCTGTAATCATCCGCCCGGAAAATGAAACTTAAATACTCACCAGTCTGGCATATTATCTACAAAGTCGGCCTGTAAGGAACCAGAGGAATTACCTCTGGTTCCTTTTTTCATCCTCCTACCCTGCCCTATTGGGCATGAAAGAGTTTTGTGATAAAATAATAAGCTGATGTATTTTTATTAGAGAGGATTAAAGACAGTGGCAATGATACATGAAGAAATACAGTCTCAAATCGAAAAACGGCGGACTTTTGCAATTATTTCTCATCCTGATGCGGGCAAAACCACCCTTACTGAAAAACTGCTGCTTTTCGGTGGTGCTATCCGTATGGCCGGAGAAGTGAAAGGGCGTAAAGCCAAGAAATTCGCTACCTCGGACTGGATGCAGATTGAAAAGGAACGAGGAATATCCGTTACCTCAAGTGCTATGCAGTTTAACTACCATGGGCACCATATTAACATCTTGGATACTCCGGGGCATCAGGACTTCAGTGAAGATACCTATCGCACTCTGATAGCGGCTGATAGCGCGGTAATGTTGATCGATGCCGCTAAAGGAGTGGAGGCCCAGACTATCAAACTCTTTAAAGTCTGCAGCCAGCGCGGCATCCCTATATTTACTTTTATCAATAAAATGGACCGTTATGGTAAGGACCCCCTGGAACTTCTGGAGGAACTTGAACAGGTACTGGGTATCCGTTCCTGTCCCATGAACTGGCCCATAGGTATGGGCGATGAGTTCTGCGGTATCTTTGATCGCCAGAACCAACAGATAGAACTGTACCGTAAAGACGGGCAGTCCCAATCTATTTCCCTGGAAGGACGTGGGTTAAAAGACCCTGCTATCGTTGAGCTTATCGGTACTTCCCGGCATTATAAACTTTGTGAAGAAATAGATCTGCTGGATATAGCTGGAGATCCTTTTGATGAAGATATGATTAAACAGGGACAACTCACACCAGTATTTTTTGGCAGTGCTATTAGCAAATTTGGAGTGCAGACCTTTTTAAATAATTTCCTTAAGCTAGCGCCAGCACCTCACGCCCATAACAGCAGTATCGGTCCAGTGGATACGGTCAATACCGAGTTTTCTGGATTTATCTTTAAGATCCAGGCCAACATGAATCCAGCCCATCGCGATCGAATCGCCTTCCTGCGAGTCTGTTCGGGAAAATTCGAACGTGGAATGACCGTTAACCATGTGCGCAGCGGGAAAAAGATAAAATTGGCCCAGCCTCAGCAGTTCCTGGCTCAGGATAGGGATATTATTGAAGAAGCCTATCCCGGAGATATCATTGGACTCCATGATACTGGTACGTTTCGCATCGGAGATAGTCTGTGTGCTCAAGACAGCTTTGAATTTGAACCACTGCCGCAATTTCCACCTGAACATTTTGCCAGGGTGCTGAATATTAATGCTATGAAATACAAACAGTTCCAAAAAGGGGTAGCGCAGCTGGTAGAAGAAGGAACTGTCCAGACTTTTCGTACTGCTGATCGGACCGAGGACTTAATATTGGGTGTAGTGGGTGAACTTCAGTTTGAAGTCTTCGCCTACCGCCTCAAAAGCGAATATGGTGCTGATATCAGACTGGAACGACTTCCCTATCAGCTGGCACGGTGGACAAACCGCAACACATCAGTTGATCCAGGTAGGCTTAGTACTCTCAGCAGCCTGTGTGTAACTGATCAGGACCAGCGTATAGTTGTCCTTTGCGAATATGAATCTACCCTTACTCTTTTGCAGAGGCAAAACCCGGCGCTTTATTTTTATTCCAGTCCCCATGAAGCCGATATTCAAAATGACTTGATCAGTGTCATATAGTAAATCATCTTTGTTTATAGAGCTATAATAGAGGAGCCCCGGTGTTCCACCGGGGGCTCCTCTATTTAGAACACAAGGAACAACTTTCCTGTCCATAATATTATTCTCCGAATATGTTCATAAGACTGTCCATTCATGAAAATATTAGTGAAAACTTACCTCCATAGCCTTCTGGTTGCCTGTCGTGGCCCTCGGCATCTTAATTTCTAGAATACCATTTTTGTAGGACGCAGTAGTTTTATCCGGTGATACATTATGCGGTAGTCGTATGGAACGTTGAAAACGTCCGGTAAAACGTTCTTTTCTGTGCATTTGTTCATCTCGCACTTCTTCGCTCCGGCGTATGGTGCCGCTTATGGTTAAAATATCATCACGTATATCAATGCGTACATCATCCTTTTTCTCTATTCCTGGTATTTCACAGGAAGCAACTACTTCGTTGCCAGAATCATAAATATCTACTTTGGGACTTTGCAATGCCTGGGAGTAATTAAAAAATCCTTCATTAAATAAACTGTTCATTCCATGCCGAAGGCTATCTGGCTGTCGCATCGAATATTGCATTTCCTTTTTTTGTTATTTATTGTATTATTATCATATAGATATTTGATATCGCTATATAACAGCCTATAAATAGCATATAGAATGATAATAAATCTAGAAATGAACTATTCGGGCTTTGACACACCTACGGGTATGCCATTATAATATATATAGATATAGAGAATATTTAACAGGAATGATTTTCAATTTTATGCCGAATTCTTGCATCTCCCGATGCAGGAAACGGGGGAACCAATTAATGGGGTGAATCCAGATTTACTGGTAGGGCTTCCTGGCCCGAATCCGTCAGCTAACCTCGTAGGCACTACAGGAAAAGTTGGATGAGTGATTAATATTTATTCCTAAACATCATCTCAAGCTTTTCTTATTTTTCATCAACAGTTGATATCTACTGCTGGACACAAGTATTTGGCGTATATTTTTGCTTTACCTTGTGCAGGAGAATACATAGTTGCGCTTCAAGCGCATATGTTTTTGTTGTTGTCCTTTGTGCCGATAAAGATAATTCTTTGGTAAGTAAAGGTGATCAAGAAGGTAAAGAAATATATGAATTCAGCAGATAAATATCATTTCAACACAAAAGCAGCTGAACTATCAGCAACTTCAATGAAGGAGGACTTTACTATGGGAAAAAACTATAACTTAGATCATGCAGCCGGGTTAAAAAGAGCTGAGGAATTAAAATCCCGCATACAGGATTACTTAGACGTAGAACAAAGCATAGAAACTGGTTTTAGCATGATGGAGAGAAGCAAAAAAAATAAAGAAAATATAATGAAGTATTTGGGTGCTAAAGAAACGGATTGGAATAACTGGGGATGGCAGATGAAGCACCGCATAAGTGAGGTGCAAGTTCTAAAAGATCTTATTCCTCTCAAAAACTTCGAGATTCAAGAATTGGAAGAGATATCCCAGGAGTTTCGCTGGGCGATTTCGCCATATTACTTGAGTTTGATTGATACCGCTGATTATCGAAATTCCCCCATATATATGCAGTCGGTTCCAGATATAAGAGAACTGCAAGACGATACCGGTCATGAGGACCCTATGGGAGAAGCTGAAACCTGTCCAGCACCCACAATAACCAGAAGATATCCGGATCGATTGATTATAAACGTAACTAATCAATGCGGTATGTACTGCCGACACTGCCAGAGACGCCGGAATTTCGAGCAAAAGGATACCCATGCCACTATGGCTAATCTGGTTCTGGCACTAGATTATATTAGGAATAATGAGGAAATCCGAGATGTACTCATAACCGGTGGAGACGCCTTGATGTTGAGCAACTCGGTACTTGATTGGCTGCTCAGTGAGTTGGACAATATGGAGCATGTGGAAATTAAAAGATTGGGGACTAGAACTCCAGTTACGCTGCCTCAGAGAATTACTCCGGAATTGTGTGCGGTGTTCGCCAAACATGATCCGTTGTATATAAATACCCAGTTTAATTCCCCGATGGAAGTTACTCCAGAAGCCAAAAAAGCATGTGACAGACTGGTAAAAGCAGGGGTAGTTTTGGGTAATCAGGCGGTATTATTAAAAGGGATCAATGATAATGCCCATGTTATGAAAAAGCTGAATCAGGAACTACTCAAGATAAGAGTGCGTCCTTATTATATTTTCCATGCCAAACAGGTAAAAGGTACGGCTCACTTCATGACCAATATTGAAACCGGACTAAATATTATGGAAAACCTGAGAGGTTATACCTCTGGATTAGCAATTCCGACCTATATAATAAATGCACCGCATGGATATGGTAAAACACCGCTGCTTCCTGATTACATGCTCTCCCTGGATGATGAGGAGCTGACCATCCGCACCTGGGAAAACCGGGTCATCAAGTGCGATAATGTGAACACTAACCAGGATGAATCAGAGGATTTGGCTATAGTCCGGTCTAAGAAATCATAAACCGCCATATGCTGCAGAGATTATGTAGTCAGGGGACTTTAGACAGGTACACCCATTATTATTGGCTATAAGATTGGTTCCCGAAATTTATCTCGTTAACATGTTTTTGATCATAGCCAAAAATAAACCGGGGCACACATCAACGGCCCCGGTTTTTATTGTCATTTTTCTGTTTTCAGGAACCGGGCTGACCCTAAATTCACTTCATCTCATCACATGTATCATAGATATTTAGTTTCTGTTTTTTGTTTATTACCGACACTGCTACGTCCAGGGTTCCGTTTCTCAGATACGGATGCCGAGCCATTATGGAATATGTCCCATCTCCATTAAAGTCGCCCGCATAAGGCTGCATATCGGGGTCAGCAGCCCAGGGTCGAAAAATGTTCTCGGTGGGGCGAAAGTATTTCCCGGTGCTCAAAGCTACCTGCCATTCCCCCTGGTCGGGATTCACTACCGCGATGTCATCGTATCCATCGCCATTAAAATCCCCCGCTAGTATCTTCCAACTGGAGCCCAGAGCCCAGGGATACAACCAAATACCGTCTCCGTTCCCTGCATCAGGAACAAACCGTGTACCATCACTCACAGCCACCCGCCATTCTCCATTGTCCGGATTCCATATAGCGATATCGCTCTTACCGTCTCCGTTAAAATCTCCAATCAGAGGAATCCAGCCGCTCCCTATGGCCCAGAGCTCCAGCCAGATATAATCACCCCGACCCAGGCTAGGAACAAACTGGGTGCCATCGCTTAAAGCCACCTGCCAGATGCCGGTACCAGGATCCCATACCAGAATATCATCTCTACCGTCACCATCGAAGTCACCTACCAAAGGAACCCAATGCTTACCCCGTGCCCATGGTTTGAGCCAGCTAAAGTCACCGCGCCCTGGATCAGGGGTCAATATGGTTCCGTCATTGACAGCTAACTGCCAATCACCGTTGAGATGATCCCATACCACCACATCATCTATACCATCTCCATTAAAATCCCCTACCAGCGGTTTCCATCCCTCACCTACCGCCCAGTTATCTAAGGCGCTGCCTTTGCTTGTATCGTGATCCACTTCACACTGCCGACATGGATAGTTTTCCAGGGGACAAGGTTCCAGAAACCACCTGCCGCTGGATGGCTGCCAGATTACCAAACCAGTCATACTGCTGCCGTCAATATTAGCTGTAAGCATGACATTTTCCATACCCGAATAGAAATTGGTTCTGCGGGATGCGGGGACAAAATCAAACAGGCTTAACAGGGGTACGAAAATGAAGCCCGATTCCTTAAAACCTCTGATCAAACGTTTTAGATAGGAATTTTCGTCATAGCTTGCCTTCCCATCCTCAGCCAATTGTATAAAGGGAAAGTCCAGATAGGGATGAAAGAAAAAAGACCCCAACTCCTCCTCCTCATATTCTTTAATTTCCAGACAGATCCGTTCCACGTCCAGATCAGCACTATCCGGCTTCACATAGAACAGCGGGGTGGGAACGTAAATAACACCCCGATAAAACTGATTATCGGTATCGTAAAGCGCTGCTCTTCGAGGGTTAGAACCACAGGGAGAGCTTTCATAAATCAGGCCTGACCACGCCTCTATGATACATCGCTGAGTGGATGAAGCAGTATAGTGGGGGGTAGAAAAGCCCCAGCTCAGCTGAAGCTTAGATTTAGAAAAGGTGTTAAAGCCCTCTTTCATGCGCTGATAGGCGTAGGAGTTTATCAATGCATCCTGCTGGCTGCACGCTTCTGGCACATCATCATGGGGACTGCTGCTGCTGCACCAGGAACAAGTAAATTCCCAGCCATCAGCGCTGACCGATTCTGCATATTGATGAGTATAGCCATGCATACCCAGAGCACCATTACTCTGGCTGCAGTACTGAATGGTATCATTGAATAACCTTATATAGGGATCTTGGTCCATGTCGATGGATTTGTCATACTCTATAGAGGGGTTAACGAATCTAGGAATAATCGAGATATGATAAGGAACCTGTTCTGAAGCAAGATAGTCAGAAATGATTCTCAGCTTCTGCAAAGCTTCAACTGATGCATAATGACCACCGGGGCCAACATCTTCGAACCGGATTAAAGCTTTCCTCATATGTTTTACCCCTTGCAAACCATCTTATTATCATTGTATTGGAATAGTAACTAAAAAGTGCCGGTAATGTATCAAGTATCCTCATATAAACAAATAAGTTTGGTACCTGGTACCGAACTTATTTGTTTATTTGAAAGGTAGCTGAAAAGTGACTGCTATCAATCCAGTATTCTCTATTCCAACGAATAGAAGTATCTGTAAACAGTCTCTCCTCTTCCGTATATTAAGCAGCCTCTTCAATAGCTTCTAATGGACACATTTCCTTACATAAACCGCAGCCCACACACAAATCCTTATCGATAACCGCTTTGCCATCAATTATTGATATAGCTTCAAAGCCACAGGAATCTTCACAAATACCACAACCAACACATTTTTCGTTTATCTGCATTACTTGCCATCTCCTCAAACATAAATTTCTGCACAATAATAAGTTAGGTACCAGGTACCTGGTACCAAGTACCTAACTTATTTGGTTTTGTTTTTCCAGAGTTTTCACAATATTTTCCCATAGCGGCAAAATCAGGTCATGCAGTTCTTTCCTGCTGACCGGAACTTCGCCTACGGCCACAGCTGCAGCCAGTTCCGAACTATAGGGCAGCCGGCCCGCACAGGGTATATCACACTCCTGGGCCCATTTTTCCATGGCCTCTGATGCTTCAGGATTAAGATCCCACTTGTTAATTAGCAGTGTGCTTCTTACTCCTCTTAAGGCCAGTAATTCCCGCACCCGTTTTAAGTCATGGAAGCCAGATACACTGGGTTCAGCCACTATAACGACCAGATTCGCTTCCACCAGAGAAGATATGACCGGACAACCGATTCCGGGCGAGCCATCTGATATCAATAAAGAATACCCTTCTTCTTTAGCCTTTTGGCGGGCTGAGCTTTTAACCTGGGCTACCAGTTTCCCGGAGTTTTCTTCTCCCGGTCTCAACTCGGCATGAAAAAGGGGAACCATTTTCCCATCTATATCCGACATGCTCGCAAACCATCTTCCAGAAGGTCTTTCAGACATGCTTATGGCATCTACCGGGCAGACCTCAGAACAAAAGCCGCAACCTTCACAGGATAAGGTTATAATCTCATATTCGATGCTGATGGCATCAAATCGGCAAAGATCGCGGCACAAACCGCAATCAATACAGATATCCTTATCCAAATTAGCAGTTAAACCGGCACTAAACTCGTGCCCCTCGGAATCAACAGGTTTCAGGAGAATCGGCAGGTTAGAGGCATCAACATCATAGTCACAGGCTATAGCTTTCTCTGCCAGGCAGACAAACGAAGCAGTTAGGGATGTTTTACCAGTTCCTCCTTTGCCGCTGAGTACTAACAGTTCTTTCACGCCACCCTCTCCTTCACCGATTTTATCACGTTTTCAAGTATGACCTGCAGTTCCGGCATCACTGTTAAAGGATTTTCTCCCTTAGCATATGATTTGGCCAGTTCAAGACTGTAGGGTATGCGCTCCAGGATGGGAATGTCTTGTTCCCGGGCAATAATTCCCACATCGCAATCATCACCCTGCCAGCGGTTTATGATAATACCTGTACGAATATCCAGCAGTTTGGTTGCGGCAATAGATAGTTCCAGGTCATGGGCGCCAAATAAAGATGGCTCGGTCACCAGCAGACAAAAATCACTATCCCGTATAGATTCAATAGCCGGGCAGGTGGTTCCGGGCGGGCAGTCTACCAACCGGTATTCACTGTCCTGCCGCCTGGTCGCCCGGGCCGCTTTAATTAAAGGAGGACTCTGAACTTCACCCACTAATAACCGGCCAGTAATTAATTGGCCTCCGCTAAGTAAGTCAGATTCTTCGACAACTCCTATTTTGTGATTTACTTCGTTAATGGCATTTTCCGGGCAAATATAAGCGCAGAGGCCGCAGGAATGGCACAGTTCAGTAAACACCATAACCTCACTGGGCAGCACCACCAGGGCATTAAATCGGCATAATTCGGCGCATTTGCCGCACAGGGTACAGCTTTTCATGTCAACTTCCGGAACCGGCCTGAATGCAGGCTTAGTATCTATTACCCGATGGGGTATTACTAAGCCTGCATTAGGTTCTTCCACATCAGCATCAATTAATATGGGATTATACTCAGCAAGAATTCTGGCCAAGCAGGTAGCTACCAGAGTTTTACCTGTACCTCCTTTGCCACTTGCGACAGCTATTTCCATTAATGCTTCTCCTTTACCAAAACTCATATCATAAATGACTAGTTATTGGGCTGTTTTAGTTCCTGCAACTGCTGATCCAGGTATTTTCCCAACAAGGCTTGAACACTTATATTGTCCTGACCCTGAAATATCTTAATACCGGCCGAATTCAAGACTTGAAAAGCCTTGGGACCAACACGAGAAGTCAGGACAACCCCTACATTATTCTGCAGCAGAACCTGGGCCGCTCCGGTGCCGGCACCATGAGCAGCATCGATACCAGTGTTCTTTAAACTCTTAAAGTCAGATGATTCAGGGTTCCATACCATAAAATATGAGCAGCGACCAAATCGTCCATCTACCATAGCCTCAGCTTTATCTTCGCTAGAACAAATAGCTATATTTTTCATGCTCTTATACCTCCTCTATCATACTTCTATACTATTTTAGTATTATTTATTTCCTTGACCCTTATCCGGCATACCTCTGCCGGTTTTACCTGATCCACGGCCACCATTGCCGGAAGAACCAGATCCTTTTGCTTTATCTGCATCCGGTGAATTATTTCCTTTTTTGCATTTCCCCTGACCTCTGCCGGTACCCGAACCTTTACCCTGCGGTCCTGTTCCATCTCCTCGCGGCATAACATTACCTCCTTTCTAAATTCAGTGGTTTTTCTAGTATATCCTAGTTTTATCAAGCCTACAGTTTATGGGCATATGTTCATTATGAATTAAATATACCAACTTTTTACCTGGCTGTCAATTAAGAGTTGCTGCTTGAATGCCTTCGCTTCCGGCTACATGGGTTGTGGAGCTGGTTCAGGAGTCAAATCCTCCTCCCTATGAAAAGCTAGTTGGTAATCTAACAGTTTTATATTCGCGTCGTATCAATATCCAGCATCGTCTCGTTTATAAGGTGAATGAAGAATTAAAGGTTGTTAATATACTTAGAATGTGCACCCGTTACGATTAGAATACCTATTGATCGCAGGTCCAGGTTGGAAGGATTATAAAATGTTTTGCGAAAAGGATATATTGGGGTTATATAATTAAAATAAAGAAGGTATACTTAGACAAAACTCTTACTAACACAAAATAATGCTCGCAAACGCATGTAAATCTGTTTGCAAAACTTATTATACGAGGTAGGTACCATATGAGCGAGATCAATACTAAAGATAGCATTAACATTCTGGTGTCTGGAGATTCAATCTCTAAAGGCGTAATATATGATGAAGCTAAAAATAAATATATTGTGCTGCCAGAAAATTATGTAAACACCATCAGCGCTAAACTTGAAGGTTCTATCAAGAATATTTCCAGGTTCGGAAGCACTATAACCAGAGGCTTTAGTAAATTAGAAAAGTATATACGCAAAGAGACCCCCGATATTGTTTTTATTGAATACGGTGGAAATGATTGTGCTTTCAATTGGGATGAAGTGGCAGATAGTCCAGATGCTAACCACCTGCCGCAAACAGATATCAGGATATTTGAAACTTCCCTGCGAGAGACGATAGAGTTGCTAAAAAATATTAAAATTACTCCCGTACTTATGACTTTGCCTCCGCTTAATGCCGAGAAATATTTTGAATGGGTCAGCCAAAAAAACCCTCTTACCCAAAGTAATATTCTTAAATGGCTTGGAAGCGTTCCTGAGATTTATTTCTGGCAGGAAAGGTATAGTTCTGTCATTACAAAAGTTGCAGAAGAAACTCATACTAAATTTATTGATGTTAGAAGTGCATTTCTGCAGTATCCCGATTTCACCAAATTTCTTTGCAAAGATGGGATGCACCCCAATAGAGAAGGACATAAGTTGATTGCTGATAAAATTATTGATTATATTAAAACAGGCTATGATTATTTACTAATAGAGTAAGTTAGGTCAGTATATCAGGGATACAGGGTTGTTGACACATTAATGCGTTAAAAACAATATGTCAACAACCGTCGAGTAGCCCGGGCCTTTAGCCGGACCAGGTGAATTTAAGCTGATTGAATTTCACTTATGATTTGTACCATAGAATCTATGGGCATGCCTCCAGCCAAACGGGGATTTCCATTCACTACTATAACCGGGAAAGAATATCCTGCTTGAATTATCTGCTGTACCTGGGGATAATTCTGAAGATTAATTCCGGTATCTATGAATTCAAAATCCAGAACCCCTTCTCCGTATTTTTGCACCAGAGCAGCTTGCACTGTTTCAAATTCAGTTCTGGCATCGGCAGGAGTACAACTGCTGCAGCCGCAGCTGCATCCTCCACCTGCAGCATTAGTTCCGCCATATACTTCAATTTTGATAGTGTCCATTGTTTTCCTCCTTTATTAAACACCTGATATCTTTTTCAGTTACTATACCATGCCTATTTTACAAGATGCTACCCTATTTAGCATTTTCCAAGATATTATATAGTTCATCTTTGCGGGGTAATCTACCAGCAATTCTTACCTGACCATCAACTACCAGAGCCGGTGTGGTCATAACCTTATACTCCATGATCTTTTTGATGTCCTGCACCTTGGAGACATCAGCTGCTATATTCAAATCTGCCAGAGCATTGTAGACATCCTTTTCCAGCTGCTGACATCTTGAACACCCACTGCCTAACACTTCAATCTTCATTAAATAACCTCCTCTTTATTATTCCATGGTTTTGATTGCAAAGCACTCATAATTGATTTACTGCCCGGCTTCTTCCCCATATTTCCTGGCACAGGCCTGACCGTCCATTGACCGCAATCGCAATAATTCTTCAGACAATTCGCAATCTTCATTAAGCGGTTGATCGATATAATCCATAAATTCCTTTAAATTATTTACCAGCAGTTCTTTATTCAAACTGCAAACTCGGCGCTGTCCTTCCCTGCGTTCATTAACCAGATTGGCATGTTTTAGCACTTTTAGATGCTGGGATATGCGCGGTTGACTGGCCTGCATAATTTCTTCCAGATCGCAAACACATAAATCTTTAACTGCAAGAAGTTTCAGAATCTTTAACCGGGTCGGTTCGCCCAAGGCTTTGAATAAGGTTTCAAACATATTTTCACTCCTAATCAGATTTCCTGGTGGGCAAGATGCATTGTTTATCGAAGCTGCCAGCAAACAGTACGATTATTATCTTACCACCCTCACAAATTTTCTGTGCAGTACCATTTTTAGAACACTGCCATTTGCTGCTCTTTTCACTCACTGGATCTTATCCGGGAATCAAAGCATTAAATAGATAACCTACCAAAATTATTGAGACAGCTAATATACTCACAAATATTACTATCAAACGAGGTTTCAATACGTTGCGCAAAATGATCATTTCTGGCAGGGAAAGTGCGGTAACCGACATCATAAATGCAAGTACGGTACCCATAGCCATACCTTTCTCCTGCAGAGCCGCCACTAGAGGAATGACTCCGGCCGCGTTCGAATAGAGAGGAACCCCCATTAATACAGCGATGGGTACTGCCAGCAGGTTGTCCTTCCCTGCATAGCTGGCTAGAAAGTCGGTAGGAACGTATCCATGAATCCATGCACCAACACCGATTCCAACCAGTACATAAGGCCATACTCTTTTCAAGATATCCTTAACATAGTCTCTAGCATATAGAAAGCGGTCTTTCCAGGTTTGTTCTGCCACCACCATTTCGATACCCTGAATATCTTGAGCGACTTCATACACATAGCCTTCCACATACTTCTCCAAGTTAAGCTTGCCGATAATTAATCCTCCCACAATAGCCACAGTAAGGCCGGCGGATATATATATCAGGGCTATATTAGACCCAAACATCCCCCATAATAGTATCAGAGCAACTTCATTCACCATGGGAGAAGATATCAAAAACGAGAAAGTAACGCCCAGAGGGATACCCGCTTCCACAAAACCTATAAATATTGGAACTGCCGAACAGGAACAAAATGGGGTTACGATCCCCAGCAAAGCGGCTACGATATTAGCAGTATATTGATGCTTGTAACTTAATATCTTGCGAGTTTTTTCCGGCGGGAAAAAGCTGCGAATTATCGCCACAAGAAAAATGATAACCGACAGCATAATAAATATCTTTAATGTATCATAAATAAAAAAGTCTACCGCATCGGCCAGATGGGTTCCTTCTTGCAAATTAAACCACTGATAGGTAACTAGATCGGCAAACCACTGCAGCATAACACTCATCTTCTTTCTTTTTTCATAAGTATATGCTTATATTATTATGTCTCGGGCTATTTGTCAACCTGTATAAAGAGTTGGTGCTCCCCCTCCTAAATGATAAACTGCGGCCCCTCAGGAGTACTATCGCTTGCCAATGATCGTGCATCTGTATCTATACAATCTTCTGCCAGGGCTGCTGCTACTGCCGCACCGATATTTGATCCGTCTGCTGTATACAGCAGGGAGACGGAACGATCTGGCAATTCACTGCGAAGTATGCTCTCTACTCCGGCCAAAAACTTTGGCAAATGCTTAAACAATGCTCCATCTACTGCAATAACCCGTCTTTTATTGTTGATTTGGCCTGGCCGTTCTAAAATGGCAATGTAGGTAGATGCTATTAGCTTCATCGCTCGCTCCAGAATAGCGCCACCTATAAGCTTGAGCAAGGTTAAATTCTCCAGGTTAATATCAAAACCATTTATCTCCATCCAATTGTTGAGCAGCTGCCATTCCCTGCTCCCCTCTGTCTGCAGCCAACCCAGTACTTCTGTTGGGAGAGTAAAAGGTTGGTTCCAGAGAATCAAAGATGGAGTATAACCAGGTAAAAGGCCTTTTTCGCCCAGATCCCGCAAGGTAATACGTAATAACTCCCCCAGGTATTTCCCAGACACCATTTTTTCCATTTTTTGTTGTCCGGGATCTTCTGTTGCCAGATCCAGAGACCTATCATAGAGGTTGCCGAACAGCATTGAAAAATTCCCAGCTTCAGTATTTACAATCATAGCCTGATTGGCAGCCGTTCTACGGCTAGATTCCAGGAAACATGTATTGTGTCCCGTGCCGCAGATGGAACCTGCACAAACTGCTGAATCATAATAACAGCCCGCAAGAAAAACTGCCACCGTATCATTGATTATCGCAGCCGGCTTTATATCAAGGCCTTTATTTACTAAAGCTTCCCCCAGCATTCTGCCAATATCCCGACCTACAGTCTGTCTGGGCTTTAGTTCCTTAGTCCAGCGAATCAGACTTGCTGAACAGATACTATTCTGCTGCATAGGATAGGAAAAGGTGAGACCCAGCTGGTCCGGTGATTCTCCCCTCACAACTTCTGCGACCAGGTCGGCAGCAAACCCAAAGATCTCCTGTCCACTGGTGTTATCTGTAGTATAGTCATATCTGCCCTGCGGGTCCTTTAGAGGCCGAGCGATTTGCTTAATTATTTCATAACGTCCCTGCCCCTTCAGTGCCACCAGCATCACCCGCAGGTTACTTCCTCCAAAATCAACTGCTATATAATGACCCATTTCTTGACCAGTGGGTGCTGATAAAAAAGAAGGCAGAATGCTCAGGGAACTTTTTTGTCCGGCCAATGCCTGGTCTAGTTCCCTATTAAAATCATCGGCTATCTTCCTAAGTGAACTCAAATCTACCCGATATAAATCACAGGTTTGTTTAATAATACTGTTCGGTATCATGATAACTCCCATCTATAGAAAGCCGCAGGTATCATTACGAATTTACCTATAGTCTTAAAACCATAAATGTACTAACCAAGTAGGTAGCTATTATATTATATTTTCTTTATTATAACAAAAGCAGACCTGGGTCCAATCTTAACCGTAGTACAATATGATTTCTCTGATTTAAGTTAAGTGAAGCAGTTCCATGTTTCAGGTTCCATTCTATTTTCGTCTAATTTACATAATTTGCAAAAGAATTGTTTACTCAAGCGTTAGTATAAGCTATATTTAATAAACAAAACATAGATAGATTAATGAATGGCTAGGAGGAATTAATATGGAACTAAAAGGCTCAAAGACCGAACAGAACCTATGGGCGGCTTTTGCCGGTGAATCACAGGCCAGGAATAAATACGACTACTTTGCCAGTCAGTCCAAGAAAGATGGGTTAGAACAAATAGCTGGCTTTTTTGAGGAAACAGCCCTTAATGAAAAAGAACATGCCAAGTTGTTCTTCAAGATGTTAATGGGAGGAGCAATCCCTGGTACAGAGGATAATCTCCTGGCTGCGGCAGAAGGAGAAAATGAGGAACACACCAGTATGTATCCCGAGTTCGAAAAGATCGCCCGGGAAGAAGGGTTCAATGAAATAGCTGACTATTTTAAAGAAATAGCTGAAGTAGAAGAACAACATGAAAAGAGATACCGCAAACTGCTCAGCAATATTAAAGAGGGTACTGTGTTTAAAAGGAATGAGCCGATCAAATGGAGATGCAGAAACTGTGGTTACGTTCACGAGGGCACTGAAGCACCGGAAACCTGCCCGGCCTGTAACCACCCCCGAGCTTATTACGAAGCAATGGCAGAAAATTATTAATACAAAGAAAGATCCCCTGAATGAAGCGTTCACTTAGGGATTGAATAAAAAACCAAGTGAACAGCTTCAAACGGGGGCAAAAAGAGACCAGTCGCATTCAAGCATAAGTGCTTTAGTGTGGCTGGTCTTTTCCTATTTATACAAACTTTAAAGGTAAGTGAGCTTGCTCTGTTTATTGCAGCTCTGTATTTATATGCCAGGTGTATAAGTTGGATCTTTCGGAATGTTTGCTTTTTCTTTAGGAAGAGGTAATGTTCCAAACATCTTGTCGTAGATATAATCGAATAAACTCTCAGTAATCCTTGTTAAGTCAACTCCAACATAAACCGGTACCTTAACGCCAGTATTTTCAAATTCCAATGGAACCGTCAATATTAGCTTATTCATATCTACGTTGATCTCACCTCGTTCACTAGCTTCATTCATAGTGCCGTAGACCCATGCAGCTCCCTTACCGCATATCTCTTCCAGATATTTTGAAAGTATTTTTTCTCCGGCATCATCATAAACCATTTCAGGCAATCCTTCTTTCAGCCAATTGGATACCCAACCCTGCAGCTTATCTCCACTTTTCTTGCTGCTGACCAGATTCTCAAAATACTTACCTGCAGCGATTTTCATCGTTGTGGAGGTCAGATCGCTAAAGGCTGAATTAAGGGCTTTATAAAAGTCTCTGTTGCCACTTTCGTCAACATCAAGCAGATAGTGCTTCGAGAAATTGAAAATCGCAAATCCGGCAATTACTACACCGGCTTTTTTCATGCTCACGTCAGGACCTAAGGAGTTCAATATATAGCTTTCAAATACAGCTGAAATATTGTCGGCGACCTTGAGGTTTTCAAATACGAAGGTCTCACCCATAAAGATCTGAGTACCAACCTCCCCTATCATAGCTACAAGTATTTCCTTTGCTGGAGTAATAATCGCCTCTCCTGCAGGCCCTGTATAAATCGTCATCAGAACTGAAAACGATTGATCACCAAGCCACTTGATAACCTCTAAGCCCGACTCTATTTGCTGTAAACGGTCCGCGATATCATTGTAATCTCTTGCCTCATTAGTAAAGTATATTGATGATTCGATCAGGATCATCTTGTTCAATAGTCTGAGCTCCTGCGTGGATCGATTTCTTCCCAATACCCTCATTTTCTCTGCAAGGTCAGCACTTAGACCATATCTTTCAACTCGTTTTCTAAGAATATCCAGCTCCTCATCCCAGCCTCCCATTGGGTCCATGGGCTCTCCTATCAGCCTGACTTTGAGCTCAATTTCGTATTTCTCGTTGCCATACTCGGTAGAAATTGGCTGCTTAACGTGAATTCTGCCTACCTCTGGCTCAGGAAGCACTTGCTTAGGTTCAAATCTATATACTCCTCTATTTGAAACTCCTGCAGCATTGACCTCGATCAGGTAACGAGATATCAGGGTGTTTGTCCTTGAATCTGTCCCCTTTAATTCTCCAAATTCTGGGGTGTACCCACTTGAAGGAATCACCTTAACCTCTGTCTCACCATTTTCATTTGTTTCAGCTACAGTAAGTTGCAGCTTGAAACGAGTAGGCAGCACCTCATCGGATTCCTTGTTGTCTGAATCGGGATAACAGATAACCTTGAAATATCCCTCTTCATCAAACTGATTATCCATATCTACTATTGCTAAGCCTTCAGGCTGGAGCAATACTCTAACCCTGTCTTCAACATATTCAGTTTCATTCTCTCCTATCACCTTTATATTGAAGCTCTCAGTTTTATATGTTGATGCTTCTGTCTTTGTACTAAGATTATTCAAGCTGATCACGTAATTGAATTCATCCAGCTTCTCGATTTTACCGCTTGCAAGATCATCTCTTGGTATCTCAATTTGGGCGTTCGTAAGTGACTTCGTAAAATCGCAAAACTCGACCTTATATGAGTATTTTCCGTTACATCCATATATTATATTTATCGTAGGAAGCAAATCGTCTCCCTTTTCCGGATAATGAATATATGGGTCTCCGACAAGCTTGAACTTCACATTGTTTTGGAAGGTTCCCCCTTCACCAGTAAATCTAAAGCTCACAGTACCATCCTCTGGACCGCCGGTCTCAAAATAGTCAGCCTTTACTGAGGCACCCATGTAGTCCCCAGAGATGATAGGGGTACCGACCTCTATATAATTATCTGGAGAGAAGATTTCGATCCGAGCAGTCAAATCATCCCTGTTTATCTCAACGCCGCTTTTTTTGATCTCGACCATTCGGGCATATACAAATTCATGAGCTCCTCCCCGTTTGAGCTTGTTTCCAAAGTCCTTACTTACATAAAGCTTATAGCTGCTTTGCTCTTCCTTTGAATCCTCTGATTTCTTTGTATTTTTGTTTTTATTGCTCTTTCCCTTAATTCCGATTGTTGCACCTGCAAGCCCCAGCACTCCGACTATGATAACAGCAGCAACAGGAAATCCGCCCTCTCCTGCTTCCGCATCTGCATCAGTATTTACTACCTCCGTTAGACCTGTTCCAGCCTGTACACCTAATATTTTAAATTGGTAGTATAGAATGTAGCCCCCCCACCGCTCATCCTGGGCTGTATCCTTATCAACCTGTACTTTCAGCCTAACAAACTGACCTTCGACCTCTGCTTCTTCTCCTGTCGAGGTAAAAGGTCCTCTTTCGATGCTTTGTTTCACTGATTCTCCATTTTCTGGGACTATGTCGTATCCTGTAAACGAAGAAGTGGCATTAAAGCCGACTCCACTTGCAAGTGTTTCATCCAAATATAATTCCAGATCAACCACATAATTTCTGGATGCTACACCCATTTCATCATTATATTTAAGGCTTAGAGTCGTCACTTCACCCCGCTTCAAAGCTATGGGATCCAATTCTTTGAATTCAGCGATCCCTCTGTATTTAATATCCAGAGCTGAAGGCTGTAACACCATAACTCCAGGAGGCTTTTTCTTCATCCCTTCAGCCACCTTCTCGAACTGTTCGGTTATGAATAAATCCTCATCTATCTTATAGAAATCGTATATTGTCTTTAAGTCCTTGCTGTCATACTCAGGCGACCCAATTTCCAGCACCTCAAAATAACGCTCTGGAAGTGGGTCTAAAGCACTAGCTGATGCTACACCCATAAATGGTTGAAAGCTTATGGCTAATAGGAACACTAAAAATATTGTGTACTTAGATTTAAATAATTTACTCATATTATTATCCTCCTCCCATTGATAACATATATTATTGATAATGAAAAATTGGAAAAGTCCTCCTTTCACCAATTAAACCGATATCTTGTTTTTGAAATTATCCGAGTTTCAGCAGCAGATCTTATCTGTATTTGGTACAAACTCCATTACATCGCTAATGCTTAGAGCGGTGCATATCTTTTGAAGTATTTCTGTGTTCACATTTTCATTTCGGCCAAGCTTCAAGATGGTAGCCGAGCTGACACCGGAAAGACGTTGCAGGTCTTTCTTTATAGCTTATCGCCATGGTTTTGCACCTCCCGCAATTATATTCCAATTATATCGTTTATAGGAGAAAATAACCTTTAAATTTAAGAACGCATTATTTTTAATGCCTATTCATGTTTGAATCCGCATCGTCTTGCGGGTGCTTTTTTATTTTTATTTTGGGGGATTCGAAGTTACCGAATGCTACACATCCAGGCGGTGGACAGCAAATTTTATCCGCAACCCATCCGAATTGCTCTGTTTTCCTGGCATACGGTGAGCGGGAGGTTTTTTTCAAAAAAAATACTTTTCCCGGTACTCAACCAATGTGATTGTGTCCTGTGGATGTTGAGGGATTTAAATGCTGGGACCATCCGTTTATCTACAACCTCATGACAATAGAATTATCCAAAAGCTGTATGAGGACAAGGTACTTGGAAACATCTCGGAGGAACACTTTCACAAGATGTCACCGGATTACGAGACCGAGCAGAAGGCTTTGGAAGCAAGAGCAACTGTGTTGAAAAAAGCTCTCGACACCGCAAAAGAGCAATCCCTCAATACAGATCGCTTTCTAGGGCTTGTCAGGAAGTATACACAGATACCTCATTTGGACGCAGAAATCATCCGAGAGTTCATTGACAGAATCACTGTATTCAAAACAAAAAAGGTAAACGGACGAAGAACACAGCGCATCCGGATATCCTACAACTGCATCGGTGAAATCAACATTCCAGAAGAGGACGAAAAACGGCATAGCCGCTATAAACGACTATGCCGAATTTTTCAGAGATTACAAATCCCTATTTGACCGCCCCTAATAGGGGATCTTTCCTCTATTCCAACGATGTACTTTAGCCCAGCATTATTTTATCTTCGGGATACTGCATTTCCGGCTGTTCCCTTCTATTAGCCAGAGCCAACACCAGCGTAAGCGGTCCCACTCGCCCCAAAAACATGGTGATAATAATGAGCAATTTCCCGACCAGATTCAGTTTTAATGTCAAACCCAGGCTTAAACCCACAGTTCCCATGGCAGATACAACCTCAAATAGTATTTCCATCAACTCCGCCTCCTGTGTCAAACACATCAGGAAGGTAACCACAATAACAAAAGAAAGAGCCAGAATAATAATAGTTAAAGCCCGCAGTACATTCTGATTGTCAATCTGCCGCTCCAGTATGGAAGCCGTTTTTCTCCCCTTTATCTGGTTTACCACCATCAACCATACTACACTAAGGGTAGATGTTTTTACTCCACCAGCAGTAGACCCGGGTGAGCCTCCTATAAACATGAGCAATATGATTAGAAACTGAGTAGATACCAGTAGAGAATTCATGTTCAGAGTGTTAAAACCAGCCGTGCGCGGAGTTACCGCCTGGAAAAAAGATGCGCTTATCTTGGTCCCCAGCGAAAAACCCTGCAGAGCATGATTATATTCGGTGACGAAAATAATCAAGGTTGAAAAGCCAACCAGGATCATGGTCATCCTTATAACTATCCGGGCATGAAGTGAAAGCCGTCCATTCTTACGATAATCCATCAGTTCGTAGATGACAACAAAACCCAGCCCTCCGATGATAATCAAGAATGCAATCAGAAAATCAAACAGGGGATCGGAAGTAAATTTCGTTAAACTGGTGTAATTTCCGAATAGATCAAAGCCAGCGTTGTTGAAGGCTGATACAGCATGAAATATTCCAAACCAGAAAGCTTTGAGAGGTTCATATCCATATTTGAAATGCAGGTGAATGGCCAGGCAGATACCGGCCAGAAACTCAATGGCGAAAGAAAATATTAATAGGATTCTGAAAACATTCACAATACCTTCCAGAGAAGACTTGTTTAATGCTTCCTGCATAATCAGGCGCTGCCGCAGCATGATCTTTTTCCCCAGCAGCAGGGCATAAAAAGTGGCAAAGGACATAATACCAAGTCCTCCTGCTTGAATGAGCAGCAGGATTACCATCTGACCAAAGAAGGTCCAATAAGTTCCTGTATCCACCACAACCAGGCCGGTAACACACACTGCTGATGCGGAAGTAAAAAGGGCGGTTACGAAATCCGTCCCATTGCCACCTGTGGCCCAGGGTGTTAACAAAAGAACAGTTCCTGATAATATGAGCATTAAGAAACTGCTCACCAGTATCTGGGGAGCATTGAAGCGGTTAAACATAGATATTATATTCTCCAATGTTAGTTCAAACGGCTCAGTTCTTCCAGGTTATCATTATGCCCGAGCAATATAAGTATATCACTCGCCAGCATCTCCTCTTCAGGGGTGGGAGTAACTATGATTTCATTACCGCGCTTGATGGCGACCAGATTAACCTTGAATTTCTGTCTTAGATTGCTCGCTGCCAGTGTCTTGCCAGTCAGTTGGCGAGGAGTTAATAATTCAAAAATGCTGTACTCATTAGAAAGATTAATATAATCAATGATGTTGTCCCTGACCAGAGAGTGAGCTAGTTTCACTGCCATATCTCTTTCAGGATATACCACAATGTCTGCCCCTATCTTTTCCAGAACCTTGCCGTGCAGTTCATTTTTAGCTTTGGCGATGACTTTTTTAACCCCTAGCTCCTTGAGGGTGATGGCTGTTAATATATTAGCCTGTATATCATCACCGATAGCAACCACCACGATATCAAAATTCCTGATACCCAGACTTTTCAACACTTCTTCATCCATTGAATCGGCCCGCACGGCATGAGTGGCAATATCCCGCACCTTATTAATGCTGGCCTGGTCTATGTCTATCGCAAGTATCTCATATCCCATTTTATTAAATTCACCAATCAGGCTGTATCCAAATCTTCCTAGACCTATGACTGCTATTGGGGTTTTCTTCATGACCGATCCTCCGTTATCCTATTAAAAAGATTATGGTTGCTAAATTAGATGATGTCAAACTAATAATAATACTGAAGAAGCTCAATCTTTGCCAATTTACTCTCACAGCTTTCTTTAAAGGAAGCAGGACGCAGTTATTGACCTGATACGGTAATATGTTTGGCGTTAAGAACGATTGATTTAATTCAACCTTCTTTTCAATAATTATCTTTATTATTCTGCTGCCGAACTTAAGCCCATATATTACCAGAGGTTAAGTTCATAATTTTAACGAAATATTACTCACTCCTGGCAAAAATCAAGCTCATTCTTGAAAGGATCTGTTGAAATGATAAATCTAATTCCCGTAAAGCTCAAACGAATGCTCTATCCTATCATCATTATTTTATGCCTGAGTACTCTAGCCGGCTGCGCAATGGATACAGATGGTGGCAGCAGTGAATCCCCGTCCAGCGGCGACAAGACCGGAGCCGAGCTTCCCCGGTCTGCAGATCTGATTAGCACTCAGGTTGAGAGAATTGTAGATGGCGATACGATCTGTGTTAATTATAACGGAGTCTCCGAGAAAGTCCGACTGATTGGGGTGGATACTCCAGAAACAGTCCATCCCACCATAGGTGAAGAAGCATATGGCCATGAGGCTTCCGATTATACGATGGCTCGTCTGTCCAATCAAATAATAGAACTGGAATTGGATGTACAGGAACGGGATCAATACGGTCGGCTCCTGGCTTATATATGGATCGGCAGTGAACTATTTAATGAGACTCTGGTACGGGAAGGATATGCTCAGGTGTCTACTTATCCACCTAATATCAAGTATGTTGATAGATTTACCGCTGCGCAAACAGCTGCCCGTGATGCAGGCCGAGGCCTGTGGGGCATCGAGCAGAGTACCAGCACCCCAATAGACCCTGGCCAGGATAAGCAACTTGTTAAAAACAGCTCTCCTCCAGGAAGTTTCAAATATCTGGGGAGTATAAAGTCCAATAAATATCATTACCCAACCTGTAAGTACGTTGAAACCATCAATCCGGAAAACCTCATCGGCTTCCATTCAAAGGCCGAGGCCGAAGCGGCTGGATATTATCCCTGCACTTACTGCGATCCATAAGAGACAGCTCTATAAGAGAACGCAAGCACAGTACTTCACTTTGAACTCAGCTCTTATTGCATCTAGCTGTGCTGTCAAAAATGCGCAGTCATTCACCGGTGCTGATATTCACTTAGTGTAACAAAACTCAGGGGGCGCCTTTCCTGGCTGCCCCCTTCTTATTGATATTATCTTAGGCCTGCAAGTCAATCAACTGGATTATTTTAATAATCGAATTCCATGAAAACAGATTTGCTGGCCGCATCCCAATCCAGGGTATAACCAAGATAATCAGCAACTGCCCTTAATGGTACATAAGTATGTCCATTTATTATTACCGGTACTGTGTCCGTGGTATAGGATTGATCTCCCACGTAATAGGTAGTGGAATTGATCTTCAGTATTAGATCTTCTTCGCTATATCCATCGCTAAAAATAACTGTATCGGGCGGCTGCCAGCTAACTTCACAGTAAAGATTTTCCCCTATTTCCCTCACTGGAACCATAGTACAGGAATTAATTATTACCGGCTCAGCCTCCCCGAAATCCATCTGATACCCGTAAAGAAATATTTTTAGTTTTCCATCGTCATAATCTTCCGTTCCATACATTTCATATTCCGAATTCCACTCTGGCTGATCGGGCATGAAATCAGCCATGTCTATGACCATGCTATTATTTTCGTTTATTTCCGGTATGTTTATTCGGGATTCACTGTCGAAATCCATGCTGGTTTCAAAGTCAATCTTTCCGCTTAGCAACACCTCACCAGAGCGCAAGTCACCGGCAACGGTTATATCCATATCGCTTTTGCTGGCAGAGGATGTTCCCTGCCCATGTAGTGCCAGATCCATGAACATATCAGGAGAATCTATCAGTAAAGCGATATCTACCTGGCTGGAGCAATTGCTGCTGCCGGTAAGCACGCCGCTGCTGGTCAGGTTAAGGTTAATTTTACTCCCTTCCACGTCGCCATTGATATGGATAGAAGTATCAATCACATCATATTTCGTTAATATTTTAAATTCTTCTACTGTAAAGGGCAGCTCCAAATCGGCCAGGTCAGATATTTGTATCGAATCTATACCGGTTACAATACCAACTTCTATTTCTTCCTTCATGGCCGCGAATTCTTCATCACTGACATATGGCGGTTGGGTCATAATGGCAGTAAATTTTTCGGCCAGATCCTGGCTGTTATTTTTTAAGTTATTAATAAATACTGCTGATCCGAGTATGGACGGCTGCAGGTCCAGCACCGCATATCCATCTTCATAACGGAAGCAGCTGGCCGGTATGGTATCAAGTAATTCCCTATAAAAAGCCTTAATTTCGTTTTTCTTGCTGTACATTTCCGTGTTATAGGTAAATGACTCTTGTAGAAGAGCCCACTCTTCATCACTTTGAAATGGCTGAAACACTACATATGCAGGCATATCTTCCAAGTCATCTAACCCTAACAACCCTTCTGCATCTATTTTAGCCAGCGACTCGATAGTTGCCTTCGGTATGATGATACCATCTTTACTAAGATACAACGTACCATCTAAGACATATTCTAACACCTGTCCTCCGAAATTCACCTGGCACTGCCCGTTCTTTTGATTACCAATAATTTCCAGGCTGCCATTGCAGGGCACCTCACTCATAATGGTTCCATCCGCGCCCTGGTAGCTGCTTTCAGTAAGCTCTCCATCAAAGTTCAATTGTATAGTGTTGCGCTGCATATCCTCCATATAAACATTCTGCATCTCCAAAGACTTATCCATTATGTGCAGGTAATTTTCAATAAATGTTTGTCTAGCCCCATCACTGGCCAGTGCATAACCTGGCATAGACAATAATAGTATCGCTAAACACATAATACAGCTGATGGCTTTTCTCAATTAGTATTCCTCCTTTATCGCTATTCTTCAAGTAAGATCTTCGTATCTGCCTTATAAATATACCATATATTACCTGTTTAATGTACCCTTAAATATTAGTGAACGTTAATAGGACCTAAGCCTTGAAACAGTCCCTGACAGAAAAATAAAGATTCAGATATATAAAAAAGAGCAGTTTCCTATTTATCTGGAACTCTGCCCTTTCTTTATTTGCGCTGCTATTAGAACTTTAACGGTTTTGCTTGGGATTATTAATCTTACCCGGATTTCTTTCTACCTGGTATTGAAAATCCACCACCCGGTTAGAACCGGTGGGTGCCTCACTGCTTACTACCATAATAATCTCATCCAGTGATAACAAATTTCAACTCCCGTATCTGTTTTCCATTATTTATATACTGAATTAGGATCTCTGACGTTCTTTTTATGTATTCTTATAAAAGGTAACCTTATTCAACTTTTACCGGAAGCCCAATACCAAGTTTGTCAATTCTGTAATACAGCGTTCTCTGTGACATTTTAAGCGCTTTGGCACATGCCTTGACATTCAGATCATTTTCCAATAAAGCCTGTTGAATTACACTTATTTCTGTCCTCTCAAGTATCTGCTTCAAGCCAAGGTTTTTGTCTCTAACTGCCCAATATCCCTGGTTTAATTCCAGAGGAAGATGAGCACTGGTAATAAGCTCATCATCTTTTAACAAAATCAAAGCATGCTTAATAGCATTTTCTAATTCTCTTATGTTCCCTGGCCATTCATAATGTTTTATTTTCATAGCTGCTTCTGTCGACAATATAATATCCCGGTCATCATCCTGCTTGTATTTGTTTATGAAAAAATATGCTAACGGAATAATGTCTTCTATACGTTCTCTAAGAGATGGTAAGTCAATGGTAAATACATTAAGCCGGTAATATAGATCATGACGAAACAATTTGTCTTTTACCATTTGTTTTAAATTTTGGTTGCTGGCAGCTATAACTCTGGTATTTACAGCTTGAGGACTATTGCCCCCAATTCTTTCAAATTCTCGGTTTTGAATCAAACTAAGTAATGCCGCCTGGCCATTAATATCAAGGGTGCTTATTTCATCTAGAAAAAGTGTCCCTCCATTAGCTCTTTCGACTTTCCCCGGTTTTCTATTAACAGCACCGGTAAAGGCCCCTTTTTCATAACCAAACAATTCGCTCTCGATAAGATTGGCCGGCAGTGCTGCACAATCGATACGTACAAATGGACCATCTTTCCTGTTGCTAAGATTATGAATCTCTTTGGCAATAAGACTTTTTCCGGTACCACTTTCTCCTTCAATAAGTATTGTGTCATCACATGAGGCAATACTCTCAATTAATTCATCCATTCTCTTCATGTTTGACGAATTTTCCGTTTTATACATAATACTGCCCAGTTCTTTTGAATGATTCCTGGCGTTTTGATTTTCTTGATTTACCCGAGTATGATCCAGCCCCTTTTTTACGGTCAGCAGCAATTCCTCTACTTCAAAAGGTTTGGTAAGAAAATCATAGGCTCCCTTTTTCATTGCCTCTACTGCTGTATTAATGGTCGCATTCCCGGTAAGGATTATAACTGCAATGTTAGGGTTAATAGCTTTGATGTGCTCCAGAACCTGCATCCCACTTATTTTAGGAATTATTAAATCCAGTAAAACTAAATCAGGAAATTCCCTCTTGAATAGATCAACAGCCTTCTGACCATCATCAGCCAGCATAGTAGTAAATTGTTCTCTTTTAAGACATTCATCCAGAACAAAAGCCATACTGCTATCATCTTCTACTATGAGAATGTTAAATGGTTTCATGGGTTAAATGCCTACCCTTCCACAGGCAGTTTTATTGTAAATGTAGTCCCTATACCTTCCCTGGATTCTACATTTATATGACCACCATGTTTAGTAATTATTGTATGAACCATAGATAAGCCGAGCCCGGTTCCATTTTCCTTGGTAGTATAAAATGGGTCAAATATTTTCACATACTCTCCAGGTGGTATACCTATACCGGTATCACTAACCTTTATTACATTCCATTTTCCATCCCGAAATGCCTTTATGGTAACTACTCCTTTATTACCGCTATCGTTGACAGCCTCCATAGCATTAATAAGCAAATTTATAAAAGCATGAGTCAGCATTTCTTTATCTCCTGATATTTCCGGCAGATCAGGCTGAATGTCTTCTTTGATTTTTACCGGAATCTCTAAGTGGTTCAGCCTTCCCATGAATAAAACCCGATCAAGCATGTCTTTTATACTGATTTTTTCAACATGCAAATCCGATTTCCCGGCAAAGTTGAGCAATTGTCGACACAAACTGTCTAATCTGTTTACTTCATTAATAACCATATTTAATTGTTTTCGCAAACTTTCATCTACCAAAGTATCTGTCTTAACTAAAGTCGTTAAAGCCTTTATGGTAGCCAGCGGGGTTCTTATCTCATGTGACAAACCCATAGAAAGCTGTCCTAAAGCTGCAAGTCTATCTGCCCGCTGCACCTCTTCTTCCAATTTTTTCTTTTCAGTTATATCTTCAGTCAGCATAACTACGCCCATTTTGTTTCCGGTTGTATCCTGGAATAGCGAAGCATGGGCATTAATATAGAGCGTTTTCCCGGCCCGGTTACCCATTATCGCTTCGCTGGCCTGAAGCGACCGTCCCGTCCTGACCACATAAAAGAATGTTTTCTCCATTCTGGGTCTATCTAATTCCGCTATACAGTTAAAAAAAGGATTACCCAGAGCCTCCTCTTTAGGATATGCCCACATCTCTTCGGCAGCTTTGTTGAAGATTATTAATTTCCCCTCTAAATCGGTTACCAAAATACCGGTGCCAATACTTTCGATAATAATCTCATGAAACGATTTATCCAGCATATTGTCAGTAGTCTTAATGTCCAGCACGGTCACCTCCTTACAAATATTCGATAGAATTCTACAATATCTTTTCCCCAGTATATCATTAATATCTTTAACATAATGAGTTTCACTAATTCTTGATATATAGCCTTAGGAAATTCTAAATGCAAATGTATTTCTACAGTCTAACCCCGTTTAACCGCTTCTAAACCAAGAGCGCTCTAGTCATTTCCGGTACCAGGTCATGTAAATCTGCTACCATGATATAGTCTGCCATTTGCATAATAAGCGCATTTTCATCAGTGTTGACGGCTACTATGGTCCTGGCATCCCGAATACCAACAGTAAACTGTACCTGCCCGGATATCCCCAGTATAACAGCCAGATCAGGTTTGCATTTCTTGCCGGAAAGTCCGATGATTCTTTCCTCAGGAAGCCATTTTTTATCAGTAGCTACCGGCTTGGAACATGCTATTTCAGCCCCTAGCGCTTCAGCCAACTCTTTAATAATAAGCATATCATTTTCGCTCTTGAGTCCCTGGCCTACAGCTACCAGAATATTTGCTGATTCTATGTTTGCTGTATCTCCCACTTTAGCCCTTTCTTCAAGAACTTCTAGTTCTGCAGGTTGTGCTTCTATTTTCAGGTTATTTATGGGGCCTTCTTTCCCAACTGCCATTTCTTCAAAAACTCTGGACTCAACAGCTATTATTTTATAATCACTTGTTATCATCTGTGCAGCAAGAACAGCACCACCCAGCGAGTTGCGCATACATTCTATTTTATCGCGGTTAACTTTTATACTGCCTACATCAGTCAAACAGCCGGCTGCCAGTTTTTCAGCCAATCTCCCGGAAAGTTCTTTTCCCCTTCTGTTTGAGGATAAGAGGATAATGTTAGCATCAAGCTGGATGGCTGCACTTTCGAGAGCCGAAGCCATTCCCTTGGAATCTGCCAAATTTATAGCCTCATTGTTGATCAGATAGGTTTCCGCTCCTCTGGCTGCCAGCCCTTGAGCCTGCTCACTATTGTTTATGCATACAGCATTTATCGGTAGGCCGGTATGACCGGATATCAGGTTTGCTGCCGAAAGCAGTTCAAAGGATAACTCATCTTTATCACTGTATATCATTATTCCCGCCATTTTTAAATCACCTCCTGATTACGCCTTCTGTTAGTAAAGCATCTACCAGTTCTTCTCCATTTTTCACCGTTATCTGTTTTCTTTTATTTTCAGGAGCCAGACTGCTCAGGGTTATAATTTTTTTATCTCCTTTTAGATCGAGACCGATATCCTCAACCTCTAATATTTGTTTGGGTTTTTTACCAGCTTTCAATATCTGAGTAACCGAGGGTATGCGTGGTTCATTGATATCTGCCATAATCGTTAATACTGCCGGGAGATTAACTCTAACTATTTCTTCACAATCTTCCAGTGAACGTGTAACCTTGACCCTGCTGTCTTCCAGCTCAATATCACATACATATCCAACTTCAGGCAATCCCAATATCTCAGCAATTCGTGGCCCTACCTGACCGGAATAGTTGTCCCCGCTGCCTTCTCCAAAGAGTATTATCCCTATATTTTCTATCTGCTTTATAAGCTCAGCTAGCAGATGTGCACTTACTGAACTTTCTATGTTTTCCAATTCGTCATCCAACACCAGATAAGCCTCGTCAGCACCAGCAGCCAGAGCCTCTTTCACAGTATCTTCCAGCTCTTCTGTTCCGGCTGATATTACTATCACATTACCACCCGCAGCTTCCTTGAGCTGAAGTGCCGTCTCCAGTGCATTTTTATCTATACTTCCGAAGGTCATTGGAACACCATCCAGAACCGGTTGACGGTTCCGAATTCTAACCTGCTGTAAATCCGGTATTTGTTTCATGGCAACTACTATATTCACCTTATAACCAACCTCCCTTGTATTTCTTAAATAATGGATGGGGGAAGTTTCTAAAGATTATATTCCTCCGGAAACTCCCCCCCCATTCTGCAACTAAAATTTATTTATACATGTCGGTGGCAACTACCGTTTTCAAGAGATTGGCCGTTCCTTCTATCTGAGGTCCCACGATGGCATCACGATATATCCTGGACATCTTATAGTCTTTCATTAAACCATAGGAACCAAAAACATTCATAGCTATGCGCGAAACATCTACGGCTGTTTCAGTTACAAATATCTTAGTCATAGCAGAATCTTTTACCAATTTGGCCTTATTGGCGGTATTATCTGCCAGATACCCAATCCGGTAAGTCATTAATTTAGCTGCTTCATACTTCATAGCGATATCAACAATAGAATTTCTTACACTTTCGAATTGTGAGATGGGCTTCCCTAAATAAATTCTATCTTTTGAATAATTAAAAGCTTCATCATACGCCGCCAGTATATTCCCCAGATATATAGCGGAAAGGCCAATTTTGCCCATAGCCATAGTAACTTTCAAGGTTTGAAACCCCTCGTCCGGAGTCCCCAACATATTACTTACGGGAACTTTCACATCTTTTAAATAAACGTCAGATAGAAAAGCTCCTTTACTCCCCAGCTTATCCCAGGGTTCAGATATAGAATACCCTTCACAGAATTTGTCAACAATGTAACCGTTGATTCTTCCGGTATCTGCGTCTTTTGCGAATACAACCATTGGTCCTGCAAAGTTGGTGTTGGTTATAAACCGCTTGGTTCCATTTAATATAAAATGATCCCCATCTTTTTTAGCAGTTGTCTTCAACATTCTTGGATCAGCTCCATCAGGTTCAGTCATTGCAACTGATGGAATCCAACTGCCTTTGCATGTACCAGTCAGATATTTTTCTTTTTGTTCTTCTGTTCCGTGAACAGCAATAGTAGAAGTACCAAGCATAACCACAGACACAAATATGCCTACCCCGCCAGAAACACGGGCCAACTGCTCCAATCCGACCACAAAACCTTCAAAGCCGGCACCTGCTCCACCATACTTCTCTTCAACCGGAAGACATAGCAATCCCAGCTCCCTCAAACCTTCTATTACCTCATCAGGCACCCTATTCTCATCTTCAATCTGGTTGACTAAAGGTTCAATCGCCTTTTCAGCGTACTCTTTGGCTGTCTTTTGTATAAGTTCCTGTTCTTTGCTCAGTTTAAATTCCATAATATCGTCTCCTTATTATTAGTTAAGAATAAATCCAGAATTAATGATATTAATCACCCAGAATAATACCAGCTGCCAGTATTTTTAGCAGCGGAGAAGTCCCTTCAACCTGTGGTCCAATAATGACGTCACCCCATAACCTGGCAATCTTATAGTCTTTCATCAATCCATAAGAACCGTGAACTCCCATAGCTATTTTGCAGATTTCAACGGCTGTTTCTGAAACGAACACCTTCGTTAAGGCCGCTTCCCTAAGCAGCTGATTGGGGTCTTTAACCGTATCCGCCGTAAACCCAAGATTATAAGCAGACCAGCGACAGGCATTATATTTCATGGCCATATCAGCTATAGATATCTGGATATGCTGGAATTTTGCCCCGATGGGTTGACCGCGATGAGTTTTCTGTTTTGCATAAGCTAAGGCTTCTTCATAGGCTGCTTTGGCTGTACCCAGAAACAGTCCGGATAAGCCAATTTTCCCGTAAATCATAGCTACTTTAAGTACCCATAAACCTTCACCGCTTCTACCCAGCACATTACCTTCAGGGATCTTCACATTATCAAAATAGACGTCATATAAGGGGCCTCCATGAGCTCCGATTTTGTTCCATTGTTCGGACAGGGAATACCCCTCGCAGAATTTATCAATCACAAATGCACTTGCTTTATCTGTTTCACTATCTTTAGCAATTACCACCATGGGACCTTGAAAACCAGCATTAGTAATAAAACGTTTGTTTCCATTCAAGATGTAACTATCCCCCGCTTTGGTTACCGTACAGCTTAATTGCTTGGGATCTGAACCGGTTCCAGGTTCAGTAAATGCAAACGAAAATATTTTTTTACCAGTCATACATTCTGGCATATATTTTTTCTTCTGTTCTTCCGTACCGAAGGCATTAATTACAGATAATCCTACCGAATTAACAGATATAACTACCGCAATTCCGGCACAAGCTTTAGCCAATTCTTCTATAGCCAGGATGTAACTCAAATAACCTGCCTCTCCGCCACCATATGCTTCTGGAAATGGTATACCGAACATCTCAAGGTCTCCGAGTGCTTCAAAGATTTCTTCTGGTATGTGGTTATCCTGATCTATAAGTTCTGCAATAGGAACTATCATCTTGTCAGCAAAATCACGCGCTGCCTTCTGTATCAGTTCCTCTTCTTTGCTCAGCCTGAGATCCATCTACTCACCTGCTCTTTCCAATCTAATAAACTTTCTTTAACAGAACCTCATTCTCTTGGCCTCAGACAACAACCAGTCTCTAAAATCTGGATGAGCTATATTTATTACTGCCTTGACCCTGTCGCTCATGGTTTTACCTTTAATGTATGCGATGCCGTATTCAGTGACCAGGTATTGTGAATTCCATCTGCTTATTCCCACAAAACCGTTAACTGTGGGAACAATTTTAGACTGCAGGTTTCCTTCCTTATCCCTATAGGTAGAATAGGTGGTTAAAAAAGATTTTCCTCCTTTTGAATACCAGGCTCCAGTTACAAAGTCTTCTTGTCCACCGATACCAGTATAAGGACTGTAGCCGATTGATTCGGAAATACACTGACCAGCTAAATCAATTTCCAGCACACTATTTATAGACATCAGGTTATCATTCAAACCTATTACCCGGGGGTCATTTACCCAATCTGTGGGATGACTTTCAACCAGGGGGTTATCCGCAACAAAATCATAAAGGTCCTGACTGCCCACTATAAATGTACATATCCATTTATTCGGCATGAAAGTTTTCTTTTTACTGGTTATTACGCCCTTGTTATATAAATCCAGCATAGCATCACAAATGATTTCCGAATGAACGCTCAAGTCTTTTTTGCTTTCTAACATTTTTCCTACTGCATTTGGTATCCCGCCAATTCCCAACTGTATACATGCTTCATCAGGTATCTGTTCAGCAATAAGAGCAGCAATAGCTTTGTCCTTATCATTGGGGGCTGCTGCCGGAACTGTAAACAGCTTCCAATCATTTTCGATGACAGCATCTATTTCTGAAATATGCAGATGATTATTTCCATGAGTTTTGGGATAATTGTTATTAACCTCGACAATTATTTTTTTGGGATAATCTCTTTTCGCAACTGGATAAGCAAAATCCACAAAAACACCGGTACTGAAAAACCCGTGTTCATCCATAGGTGAAACAGTCATCATAACCACATTAAATTTTCTTTCATCCCCAATTAGCCGGGGACAATCCGATAGTTTTATGGGATGGAAGTCCCCTACCGCATCGGCTGTAAGTGCACGTGAAATAGGAGTGCTGTATCCATCCTCATAATGGAATTTTTCCATTACTTCTTTAGTACACAGGTTAGGACAATTATAGTTAAAACCAGAAAAATAACGTGTATCCCTGTAATTTCCGGTTTTAACCAGCTCAGCCAGGGCATCTCCCAACCCTCTTGGGGTTCCATTTCCAAGGGGAGCAACAATCTGGTCACCATTATTAATTAACTTCATAGCATCTTCAGCAGTAGTCAGTTTTTCTTCATACATTTTTTGCCAACGGTTCACATTATCTACCTCTTTTCTATTAATAATTAGAGAGCCTACCCAATCAATGACCTGGTATCTGTTATCAATCTAGCAACCAATTCAGTTAAAACCTGTTCTGTGCCAGCACCTATCTGGACCAGTTTGGCGTCCCTTAAAGAACGCTCAACTTTATATTCACGCATAAGTCCATATCCACCGTGAATCTGAATGGCCTCAGAGGCACTTCGCTGACTGGCCTGTCCGGTAAATATTTTATATTCTGTAGCTTCCAGGGGGCCATCCTTGCCGCTGTCTTTCTTTGATGCAGCTCTATACATCAATAATTTTGAAATATCATAATCCAACTTCATATGAACAAGTCTTTCCCTGATCTGAGGGAACCTGATTATAGGATAATCGAACTGGGTTCTCTGTTTGGCATAATTAGCAGATAAATCAAAATTATACCCTAAGTTACCCGTCCATATTGCCACCAGTGAATTTCTTTCATACTCAAGTATTTTAGCCCCTACTTTGGTAAATCCTTCTCCTTCTTCCAGCAGACGATTCTCAACCGGAACAATACAATTGTCAAAAATAATCTCCGATGTTTCTGAACCATGCATGCCTATTTTGTCCAGGCGTTTACCTACACTGTATCCAGGAAAAGTACGCTCAACTATAAATGCTGATACTCCTTTGGCCCCCCTGGATTTATCAGTAGCCGCGAATACAACCGCCAGGTCGGCATTAGGTCCATTAGTAATAAACATCTTGGTTCCGTTCAAAACATAATGATCACCTTTACGAGTTGCTGTACACTGAACGTGCGCTGCATCTGAACCTACATTAGGTTCTGTAAGGCAAAAACACCCGATCCATTCACCACTGGCCAGGCGGGGCAAATATTTCTTCTTTTGTTCTTCATTTCCGCAAAATACGATCGGCAAGCTTCCAATAGTACAGTGAGTCCCCCAGGCCAGGCATGTACCAATATCAGCCCCAGCATGGGCTGCTGCTTCAAACATAGTACACAGCTCCAACAAACTCAGTCCTGCTCCACCGTATTCTTCAGGTATCATCAGACCGCACCAGCCCATTTCCTTAAACTTATCCCATAACCACATAGGAAATCTTTCTTCTTTGTCAATCTCAAGCGTTCTGGGTTCCCATTCATTTTTTGCAAACTTGTACACCGTATCATGCAGCATCTGTTCCTGATCACTTAGACTGAAGTCCACAGCAATACCTCCTAAACAACTATATATTTGCATTAACTTGGTATAACTCGTTTTTCACTCCCTTCTAATGATTACCTGACAATTACAAATTGCAACATACGTGCCATACATTAATAACTAAGAAACTCCTGCGAATAGCCTTCGAAGATCACTATTTCAAAATTGCTTTGCAAATTTATACAAAGAAGTACAATATCCGACAGCTCTTTAGAACTGTCTAAGACGCATTAGTTGTTAGCCCGACTTCTTAAGAAAAATCCTGCAATAGTTTTTGCAATTTTTTGCAAAAACTATTGCAGGATTTATAACAGGTTTCTTACCACTGAATTATTCACTTTTTTTGCCTTTATATGCAATGTCAAGGATTATTTTAATAGAGCTATATAGGGCACGTTTGATAGTATTTCACCCTGTTATGTATGTGATATGTTAGTTAGTTTATGATTATCAATCAGTCAGTAAATCAACCGAAAAAAAGATTTCTAAATCCAGTATCACAAAAATTGCACAACAAAATGCAATACAGTAATCCTATCAGATAGAGTCTTTATTCCGCCTTAGTATTTGAGGTAACTAACAGCACCAATCGTTTTCCAAGGATATGAAGATAGTAAGTTCTTATTACTAGAGTGTAAAGTTGATATGGTTGGTAAGCAGATTTGCAATGGGGTTAGCTGCTATAAAAGCAGTTTAATAGTACATGTGTATTGTTTGAATCTAAAAATCTAGGAGAAAATGAATTGTAGCACAAATAAAGCCTGCTCTGGCAGCAAAGGCAAGCTTTTTTATTTCTTTTAATATTTTTCTTATCACAAATAGCTGTTATTTTATAGTATATATTTTATCTCAGAACCGCTTCCAGGATAGCAAAGGCAAATTCAAGGGCTATGAGGATAATGATGATCCACTCCAGGAAATTGGAATGCCGCACATTCACTTCATTGCTCAGCAAAGTATAATTTCGCTGTATTACCTGCAGCTTGCGTTCTACACTGTCGTTCCACTGTGCAGTGCGCAGAACCTTCAAGGTCGTCTGATATACCCGGGCATAATAGACATCTTCGGTGATTTTGATAAGGTTGCCTATTTTCTCTGTAACCTCAGTCAAGTCTGCTATAAGTTCCATCAATGCAGTCATGATATTCTGATACTGTCTAAATCGCCAGAATCGGCTCTTCTTATCGGCAACCTCTATATCATCGTACATCTTATCCATGTGCTTGCTCAACTCAGTATCATAGTATCGCAGTTCTAACAGCTGCACATTGGCAAATTCTATTAGATCCCTGAGATCGCTCGATGATTCCGGATCACAAATGAGAGCTGTATCCCAGGTTATTATTACATAGTCTTCGCTGCTGTAACTGAGCCGGTTGCTTAAGACCTGTTCTTTGATTTGAGGACTGAAATCAGTTTTTTCTCCCATAAGCAGTGACACAGGATCTTTAATCTCGGACGGTTGGTTGATATAGTAGATGGTGTAATCTTCGTAATACTCTTTGTCCATTATCAGACCTTTAACACAAATGTTCAGAATAGAATGTATAATCCTGAGCTTTTCCTCAAATAATGCTTCCATTCCTTCCTGCCCGGCGAATATCAAGGCCAGTTCTTCCAGACTCAGCTTATCATCTGCACGGTTTTCATAACTAAGGCAAATACTTATGACCCCGATATCATAAATCCTGGCCTGTACCTCTAGCTCCATAAAATGCCCGTCTTTTTCTGCTGTGCCAGTTCCAAGCCTGAGCAGCAAGGGCAAAACCTCCATCTGTATGGACTTGGTTTTTACCCTGGATAGACCGGTTCTAGAATAATTATGCCCACTCCGAGGAAGACCACTTTCTAATTGATTGAGATCAATCGACCTTGTGGTCTCATATATTCTATAAAAATGCATGGCATACATAAACTGCCACTCCTTCTGTCCAAATGTATCATAGATATTATGCCCGCTGCTTTCAAACCCTATAAATTCTTGTATCTTAATCATACTAAATCTGCCATTTGGAATAAACACTCATTCCTTATACAGACAAATTACTGTCCACAATATCAATTATCAACTATGATTCAAAGCAAATAAAAGCCTCGTTATTCACGAGGCTTCAAAGTTATAGATAGAGTCGACAAAATGGTATTCCCAGTATTTTGAGAATTTCTGTCATAAGTCCTTCTCCACCCGTTTCAGAAATTCATTGAGAGCCTGTTCCGTAACGTGGTTTTTATCTATATACTGTTTCTCAGTTGGTTCTGCAGTGACCAGAGCTTTTTCTATATATTTTTCCATTTTTTGAATCGTCTCTATATCTATTACCGTATTGTACAAAATTTTCATGAATCTCCTCCTCTCTCCCATGATATTAAATATATATTCCCATTAATAGTAATTATTATTATTTTTCACAGAGGATGGTCCAATAACTCGCTGCTTTGAGAATAGATAAGCGAATCGAATTAGTCTGCTGCTAATAAGAAAATCCTTTGCCATTAATGTATTGTAGGGACGCCACAGCAGATTGCCGCAAAACTCGGAGCTGGGCCAAAGCCCAGAGGAGGGCGAACCCGTGCTGGTTTTTGTATTGATATAATTTAAAAGCAGGACTATTATATCTTTTATAGTCCTGCTTCGTGCTTATATAAAGTGTTTTACTCGTCCAGTAGTATGAGTCATTATTAGCATTGGATTTTATTCTTCAGCCCGCATGATACACCCGATAATTTTATCATCTTCCCATACCGGCCTGATTTTGATTTTAGCCGCCTGACGTATACCATCCTTGGTAATTAATTGAACATCATAGATTTTAGCACCGTTGGCCTGAAGAACATCCAGTAATTTAGCGCCTATAATCTGGTCGCTGCTATCCTCAATAATCTCTGCAATATTCATACCCGGCAGTTCTTCCACCCCGTATCCCAATAAATTGCCAAATTTTAGATTAGCCATCCTTATCCTGCCATGCAGATTGCAGGTAAGAATTGCACCTTCCAGATTATCAATCAGGGTAAACAGACATTTGCGATCCTGCCTTACTTTCTCTTCAGCGTCTTTGAGGGCCTGCCTGGTTTTATAACGTTCAGTGATATCACGCAGTGATTCAATGGCACCAATCAAATTACCCTGTTTATCATACCAGGGCATAGCCTGCCCCCATAGATAGTGCCCTTCCCCTCTTAAATGAGGGGTATCAAATTCACTGATCATCGTGTATTTATCTACTTCTACAATCGAATAATACTGTTTTACCTCTTCTGGTCTTAATACCAGATCCACCATAATCGGTCTTCTCTTATTATAAAACGCCAGTCCATACTCATAGTCACCTTTACCCAGCATATCCTCCGCCTTGATTTCGGTTAACTCCTCCATGGCCTTATTCCAAACTACTACTTTACCCTCCATGTCAATAGCCATAGTGGCATCTGGCAAGTAATCGATGAAACTAACCAGACTTTCGGCGGTTTCGATTGAGGCAGCTTCCTTCATTTTTCGTTGGGTAATATCGCGAGCTATACCCAGGACTGCGGTGGCTTTTCCACCTTTATAAATTGGACTGATGTTGACATCCACAAATATACGGGAATCATACTTGGTAACAATCTCCAATTCATAATTGCTGCTCTGATCTTGAGGCATCCTCTGGTATTGGAACCCCCGCAGCAATTTTAGACTATCACTGCTAGCCAACTGCTGGATATTCATTTTGACCAGTTCTTCTCCCCAGTAACCGGTTATTCTTTCTGCAGCCTGGTTAACCGATATGAAATTGCCGGCCAGATCATGGATAAAGACCAGGTCAGCTGGGTTTTCAAACAGGCTCTCGTAGCGTTCATACACCTCCCGCAGTTCTTTCTCGGTATACTTGCGACGGGTAATGTCCTGAATCACAGCAACTACTCGTATTTCATCTCCAATTTTCATCCGTTTGGATTTCAATTCAATCCAGAAGGTACGACCAGATCGATCCCTGACTTTCCATTCCATATTTTTAATTTTTAATTCAGCCGGTTTTTTTAACCAGCGCAAAAAGTCGTCCCGGTTGTAGGGTGGTTCATCAGCGGTCAGGTCCCCTATAGATAACTGCAGCATCTCTTCTCGTTCATAGCCAAACATATCACAGGCTGCTTTATTAACATCCACAATCCGGTTGTCATTTACATCATGGATAACAACAGCATCATTGATTTCATCGAATACCGCACGCTGATCAGTCGTCAGAAATTCGACTGCTTCCTCCCAGCGCTTGAGATTGTCCACGTTATCAGCCAGAGATATTATTCCTACCGGGGTTCTAAATATCCGCTCACTAAAATATTGATTTCCCATTTTACTTTGAGCAGTTGTTGACTTGCCTGTTTCAAGTACCTCCAGGTAGGCCAGATGAGATGCATTTCCTGTATTCTCCGGAAATATTTCCAGCAATTGATGCCCTTCTATTTCATCTACCCGCCGAGCGACTTGTTTAGCATAAGCAGGGTTGCAATATATGACCTTCAGATCCTCCTGCAGTGCTATTACCGGATTCTCAATACTGTCCATTAGAATTTGATACTCAGTATTTTCCCCTGGCATAGTCTTCACCCCTTTTCCATTGTTAGCTTTTTCCTGCTCGATCTTATGTATTACCATTATCCCGTGAAAGCAACTGAAAAATCAATCGATTCGCACCAAGTACTTTCTTTCACATTGTTAGAGCAGGGTGATGGTTTTAATATATTGCTGGTTGATTGATTTTATTATTGGTTAAATTCTATAGCCGCTTAATATTTTCTGCTCTGATGATATTCCTGCTTTATTCTGCATGGGGTCGAAATCTCAAGTAGGGTGAACGGGTATATTATTCCATCTTGGATGCGATATATTTGCCGTTATCAGTAACATTTTATAGTTGATTATTGTTTATTTTAATCATGAATTTCGCGAAAAAGATGACAAAATGGAACCAACCTTTGCCGGTCCCAAAGGGGGAGCATCGGTATCCCTATTCTCATCTATTCGCAGGCCAACAGAGCTGCTCCCAGCGCTCCCGTAAACTGACACAAATCAGGTATTATTATCTCACAGCTAAGTTCTTCACTGAGAGCTCTTCTTACTCCGTTATTAATGGCTACTCCACCAGTAAAGGCTATTTTTTCTTGTATTCCCAGTCTGCGGGCCATGGCTGACACCCGCTTTCCTACCGATTGATGAAGACCGGCAATCACGCCATTTCGTGATACGCCGCTGGCAATTAACCCTATAATTTCCGATTCCGCAAATACCGTGCACATACTGTTGATACTTATCATCTGCGATCTGTCTTCAGCCTGAGCTAGTTCACTGACATCCATACCCAGAGCGGTAGCGGTTACCTGCAAAAATCGGCCGGTACCAGCAGCGCATTTATCGTTCATCGCAAAATCGATTACCTGACCTGTTTCATTAACTTTAATAACCTTACTATCCTGACCACCTATATCGATGATAGTTCTCACTTCCGGATGCAATATAGACACTCCCCGGGCATGACATTTAATTTCAGTTATTGTCTTATCGGCATCAGAAATCGCTATTCGGCCATATCCAGTCGCATAGATCCTGCTGATGTCGGAACGTTCCAGTCCGGCATGGTATATAAGTTTCTCAATCAACTGTCCTGCCGCCTCACGTGGACTCCAGCCGGTTGGTAATATTTCACGATAATGTTGATTATTATCATGGATCAGTACCCCTTTGGATGCGGTGGAACCTATGTCAAGACCGATACCCACCATCCTAGATCAACTCCTGTCTGAATATAATGTGGGATTAGCTATCATTACCTTTATTTATAGTTTTGATAATATTTTTATCAATATCATTATAGCACAGCATGAATTCTTGTGCTTATACTGCTCACACTGGTAAGTTTTAGGTAGCTTACATCACCCAGTCTGCTCTCATAAGCTGGGTTCCATAATTTTAAGACTCCCCCCCTATACCATGAATAATGCTCGGTTAAATACTTTTATCTCCACCGCTTTGAAATTCCATGATTTTGGGCAGCTATCATCAGGAAACTTTAGTCTACAGGGTCTGCTGAATGGCAAAAAACAATCCTGGGGTCTCTTTTATATTAGATTTGGTTATACGTTTAATCTTTTATTGTTATTGTTATTGTCCATTGGTAAAATACTATTGTAGTTACCTGTATATTTTTTGAACTAATTGTTGTTTTTCTAACATATATCGGAGGTGCAGCATTAATGGCAACCTATCAGGAGATCAGACAGATGTGGTCTGATATAGGCATGGACCTTGATAAGCATGACGGATTTTTAAATGCTTTTCCGGGTATTTATAAGAGGATTATTCAACCGCAGGAAGGTCGACCAGATAAAATTGATTATTTTAACAAGGTAGTTACCAGCGTACATGGTCGTCGCCCTTATGAGCTTTTTGAACATAAGCAGAAAGGGGGCAAGGTTTTTGGTACTTACTGCGTTTATGTTCCAGATGAAGTTCTCCTGGCCTTAAATGGCGTTAGTACAGGCCTATGCGGTGGAGACCAATTCTGGGTGCCGGGCGGCGAAAAATATCTTCCGGCGAATACCTGTCCCTTGATTAAGTCATCTATGGGTTCCCGCATGGATAGAACCAGTCCGTTCTGTCAGGTAGCGGATATGTTTATTGGTGAAGCAACCTGCGATGGAAAGAAAAAGGCCTGGGAAATTCTGGCCCAGGATGTTCCCATGCATATAATGGAAGTACCGCAGATGAAAAGAGAAAAAGATATCCAGCGCTTTGCCGAGGAAATATGGCAGCTGGTTGAAATAGCCCAGAACTTGACCGGAAACCAGCTGAATTCTGATACTCTGGCCCAAAGCATCATAACCATTAACAATAAACGAAGAGCTCTTAAGCGTCTTAATAGAACCCGTCAGGCGTCTCCGGTACCCATTAGCGGGAAAGACGCTCTAATGATTATCCAGGTAGCGTTTTATGATGACCCGATTCGTTTTGCAGAGATGACTAATATCCTTTGTGATGAATTAGAAGAAAGGATAAATCAAACGGAAGGTCCTTTTGCAGCAGATACTCCCCGTATATTGGTAACAGGAACGCCGATGGCCCTGCCCAACTGGAAACTGCATCACCTGGTTGAGACTTCAGGTGCCGTGGTGGTTTGTGAAGAATCCTGTACTGGTACCCGTTATTTCGAAGAGTTGGTAGAAGAAGATAGTGCCGACCTGAATGGACAGATTATGGCATTAGCTAAGCGGTACATGAAAACCAACTGTGCTTGTTTTACTCCCAATCAGGCCCGTACTGAAGATATTATTCGATATGCTAAAGAGTATCAAGTAGACGGAATCATAGATTATACCCTGCAGTTCTGCGGTTTATATTCTACTGAGAGTTACCTGCTCAGATCAGCATTAAGAAATGAGGGAATACCATTCCTGCACATTGAAACTGATTATAGTGAACAGGATTCTGAGCAGCTGAGAACCAGAATAGAAGCGTTCATAGAAATGCTGAGAGATTAGAAATCCCGGCGTGTCAAAAGGGGAAGGTGTTTTTGTCACCCTTCCAAAATAAAAAGATAACAAATGGAACTGCATGCGCCGGTTACGGTATCCCCACTGTCATCTGTCATCGGTCTGAAATCCCCGGGATATATCCCGGGGATTAATATTTCCTTTATTTATTACACTTCATTACAGAGTTCTTCGGCCAGCCGTTTGCATTGTTCTGACAATCGCATCGCCAAGTCAGCTGCATCTTTATGGCGACCAGTAATTAAAGTTGATGCCAGGTCAGCGAGAATATTTTTTATTTCCAAAAATAATTTGGTTATCATAAAACCCACCTCTTATGAGTGATTAATTAGTTAACGTAACTTTACTATTTTTATTTTATTATATAACATATTTATATACAATATTATTCTATTTTTATATCTTGTATCAATCCTGGTGCTTTAATAGTGAATCATTCTGCTAAATTTAACAAGATAGGACAGTGATCAGATCCTAGAACGTCCTCTAATATTCTGCAGTCCGACACATATTTGGTCAGCTCCTGGCTTACATAAAAACAATCGATTCTCCATCCCGCATTTCTTTCTCTGGCCATGGTTCGATAGCTCCACCATGAATACTGGATTTTATCTGGGAACAGGAATCTAAAAGCATCAATATATCCCCTGGCCAGGAAAGCATCCAGGGCTGCTCTCTCTACCGGTAAGAATCCAGACCGTGTTTCATTAGCTTTAGGGTTTTTAAGATCAATTTCATGGTGAGCAGTATTGAAATCACCGCAGATGATCAATCGAGGTTGTATTTTCTTCAACCTCTCACAGAAGTCTATTACTTCATCATAGAAACGCAGCTTATATTCCAATCTGGCCTCATTCTGCTGCCCGTTAGGAAAATAGATATTTAATAGCGTGAAATTATCGTGGGTGCTGATAATAACCCGACCCTCATTATCAAATTTTTCCGTACCTAAATCATATTCAACCGACAGGGGCAGTTTCTTAACGTAAGTTGCCACTCCACTGTAACCCCTACGTTTAGCAGCATTCCAGTAACTGGTGTATCCCGGGATGTCCAGGAGTTCTTTTTCGAGCTGATCAGGATGGGCCTTGGTTTCCTGCAGACATAATATGTCCGGCGACTCAGTTCTTACCCAATCGAGAAATCCTTTCTTACCAGCAGCTCTAATTCCATTTACGTTCCATGAACAGATTTTCAAATTCTCACTCTCCCCTGTTTTGACCCATATTAAGTAAAAAGCCGGGGACTCCACCCCGGCTAGCTTTTTTTATCTTATGGTAATTTGGCCACAATCTTGCTGATTATGTTTTCCATTTCATCTGAGGTATACTCTTCAATTTTTCCTGCGTCAACCAGCTGATTTAGTTTTATGTCCCATGGCAAACTCCCCAGGTAATCTATACCAGCTTCTCGAGCAACGGTTTCTCCCTGATTCTGGCCAAATATTTCAATTATCTCATTGCAGTGAGGACAAATTGCGTGGCTCATATTTTCAACGATTCCCAGAATTGGAATATTCATCTTCTGGGTCATCTTGATAGTTTTCTTTACTACCATGAAGGCCAGATCCTGCGGAGATGATACTATTACTATTCCATTTACCGGCAGGGACTGCATAACGGTTAGCGGTACATCACCAGTGCCCGGGGGAAGATCCACTATCATATAGTCAAGATCTCTCCAGTCAACTTCACCCCAAAATTGGTTAACTGCTCCGGCCAGAAGCGGACCTCTCCAGATAACAGGATCATCCTCATTGGGAAGAAAGAAATTAATAGACATTAATTTTATTCCCAGCCGGGTAGTGGGAGGTATGATTCCGTATTCAGATGCCAACATTCCAGCATCTTTGCTTACGCCAAATGCTTTGGGCTGGCTGGGTCCAGTTATATCAGCATCTAGAACCCCAACGGTTTTGCCCTGTCTGGCCAGGCTGGTGGCTATTAATCCAGTAACCGAAGATTTTCCTACTCCTCCTTTACCGCTCATAACCACGATTACATTGCGAATGTTATTAAATGCCCCTAGAAGGCTTTTATCCTGCTTAGCTTCCCCACACTCTGCGGGATCTAAATTACAGTTTCCACTAGAAGCACAGCTGCCGCATTGTTCCGACATTTTCATTCCCCTTTCCAAAAATAATTCATTTCTATTATACACCCTTCACCCTGTTTGTTAACAAGTATTTTAGGCATATGTCCTTTTTGTTTTTTTAAGGTTCTCGTATCCTCACATCGTTTTAACCAGACCTTGTATAAGACGTATAAATTCCTGCTTAAACCGGACATCATCCTGGGGGGTCCTCTTTTTGTTGCGGGTCGTTTTTGTTCTTGATTCTCTGGCCTTCTGGTTAACGTATCTCTGCATCAATAGGCTATCAATATTTTCTCGAGTATATATCCTGCCTCCAGGGTGGATAGCCCCGATACCTTTCTCCAGTACCATAGCTGCCAGTCCATAATCCTGGGTTACCACGATATCTCCTGGTACCGCTCTATTGACAATAGCTATGTCAACCGACTGTGAGTAAGAATCCACCATCAGTACTTGGGCATAAGAGCTTTTTATGCCATGATGATGATTACTCACCATCAGTACTTCTATTTTATATTGTTTTGCAACTTCTTCAATAATATTCTTTACCGGACAGGCATCTGCATCAACTAGTATCCTCATAATTGTTCCCCTTCAAAGAATAATGCTTTTACCTGCAAATATGGGTCCAATAATCTTTGGGCAGCAATGCCATCTAATTCAAGGACTATCGCTTCCACAATCAGATATACTTCCAGATCCTGTCTTAAACATCCAGTTATACTGCTGCTGTTTCGACCTGCTGAACCGTGCATATGCAGGGCCGGATTACCCTCCTTATCACGTAATAGGGTTCCAATCGCCGCAACTTCTCTTCCATCATCAAAGTAATGCTCCGTAGCCTGCGGAGGTACAGTACATTCTTTGGGCCCTAATACCATCACAGCGTTTTTTAAAGCCCCGATAAGCATGACAACTGCCGAATTTATGGCTTCCTTTTCAGCGAGCCTGCTCAACTCCTCGATCACGTCATCGCCATGCTCCAGTTTGACCAGGAATACCCTTCCCAGCCTGCCTGACTGATATTTCATAAGGCACCTCCATTGTGTTCTGTAACAGTTTAGCATATATATGGAAGCAATTTCATCTTACCGGGAAATAATTTCGATTGAAATGCTGGTTATCCTATCAAAATGAACTTTCTTAGTGTAAGCTTTAAATAAACTGGACGTAATAAATGTTGAACGGATTTGGGGAGCTGATTGTTTTGACAAGTGACGAACTACTCGCCAGTAAATCTCTGAACGGCGACCTGGCAGCTTTTGAAGAACTGGTTAACCGCTTCAAAAACAGGGTATTCGCATTAGTTTACAGGATAGTAGGCCAGCATCAGGAAGCAGAAGATGTAACCCAGGATGTTTTCTTAACGGTGTATGAAAAGCTGTATCAGTATGATAACAGCAAAAATTTTGCGCCCTGGATTTTCCGTATTGCTACCAATGCGAGTATCAGTGCTTTGCGGAGAAAAAAGAAGGTGGTAATACTAAACTTTGAGGAAAGCTATCCCAGTAATTATGAACTTAATAATGCTTCGTTCTTAACTGACCCCCAATTGATGTTCGAACGCAAAGAGCTGGAAAAAGAAATATCGGCGGCCATCATGAAATTACCGGAAAACTACCGGGCTGTGATTACGCTTAGATATCATTTAGATCTGGACAATCAGGAGATCGCGGATATCCTGGATATCAGCCGAGAAAATGTTGAGGTTAGGATTCACCGAGCCCGTAAAGCCTTGAGAAAAATTATCCTGCAGCAGAAGGAAGAAAGGGGGATGAAGCTTGAATTGTCAGCAAATCGATGAATATTTATTCGCCTATTGTGATGAAAAACTCTCCCCTGAACTCCGTTCCTTAATCGATGAGCACCTGGATGGCTGCGAGATCTGTCAGAACATGGTCAGAATCACTCGTATGGAAAACCAGATCCTGACTGATGCAGCAGACATTCCCCTGTTAAGCGAAGATTTTTCCGGCCAGGTGATGCGATCTATTTTTGATCAACCCTCAACTCCGGCTGGGGCTTCCTCAGCAGGGTTGCTAGCCAGACTGAGCCGATATCGATTGTACATCGGCGGAACCGCTGCAGCTGCAGTTATCCTGCTGGCCCTTTACCTGCCTGGATTTATAACATTGGATATGAATCTGGAGTCAAGCAATATGGCTGATCGTTCCGTCCCCGCTGGCGAATCTACTGCGGATCAAACCACACAAATTCCCCTCCCAGGCGCTAAAGCACTGGAAAACTCTGACCACAGTTCTGCTTCTAATACGCAGGATGAATTTTCAGCTGTTGATAAGCTCTTGACTGCTGATAATACTGGCGAAGATAGACAAAAAATGGCTCCAGAAATTGATGGTAATGATAGCTATACTAGTTCAACCGTTAAACAGAATGATCAGTATTACACATTAACCTTACCTGAAGGGTCTGAAATTATTGATCAGGATTTGAATGAATCAGAATTAGATTTACTCTCAATGCACCCCAACAATCTACCGGCAGAATATAAAATGGAAAAAATCATTAATACTAGTTGTAACGTTATAACATATGTATATAGAAATACTGCGACTGACCATGCCCTGGAAATCACTATCGCTCTCCAAGAGGATGCTGGTAGTACGCAGCGGTCTCTTTTGGTCACCGGAGGGTTAGGTGACGACCCTGATCAGGAGTACCTGCGTTCAGATGCTGGAGTACTTAATTCTACTAATACCAGCATTTCCCGTCAAGGTCGGTCTTTCGAAATCAACCTTAAGGCGGTTATGCCTCTAGATAAACTTCAAGAACTAGCTAATTCAATAGATTTTGAGGAGGGATTGCCCTATGAACCTGTCGATTAATCAATCTAGATCCAGGAGTATAGTATATACTCTGATCCTTAGCATCATCCTGCTGATGGTCGTCTTCATGATAACCGCTCCTGGCCTGGCCCAAGCAGAAGGGAACCCAGCACCTAATGTACCAGTAGTTGTAGTCAGCGCTTATAGTACAGTAAACGTTATTCCAGACCAGGCTCAAGTTTCCATGGCAGTCCTGGAAACCGACCAGAATCTCAGTCGGGCCCTGGAATCTAACAATTGCACTACTGAACAGGTGATTGCAGCACTGAAAAATGCAGGTATAAGCGGGGAAGATATTGAAACATCTAATTTTAGTGTTTATCCGGAATATGATTATTCAGAGAATGGCCAGAATAAAATTATATCCTACCAGGTGAGAAATGAGATATCGGTTCTGGTCAGAGATTTGGACCAATTGGGAAAAATACTTGATACGGCTGTCAGCAGCGGAGCAAATAACTTGAACTATGTTAATTTCCAAAAAGCAGATACCACTGCTGCTGAAAACCAGGCTCTAGTTCAGGCCGTGAAAAGAGCCCGGGAAAAAGCACTTATTTTATCAAATGCGTCGGGTATGAATTTAGGCCGATTAATAAGCATTACCGAAGGGTACAGCCAGCCTATAATCTATGGAAACATGGTATATGCAGATAAAGCTGAAGGAATGGGAAGCACGGTACCTATCAACCCGGGTGAACTCCAAATAAGCGCCAGTGTAACTATAACCTATGAAATGAACTAAGCAACAGCTATATATTTTGCTAAGGATGTTTTTTAAACAAAAACTTATATCCTAAGTTCCCGAAAAGTATAACGATGAATTGTTAATAAAACGTTGAAAAATC
>JAENYG010000067.1 GCA_016841875.1 Syntrophomonas sp. | reverse complement strand
CTGATTTTTTAAATACTTTTTTCCAATTGGTCATTGACATTTAACCGCTGGACTTAGTTTACGATTTTGACACTGAATTCAATATGATTCTCTGCCGCATAGTCTGCTATCTCCTGAAGAACCTTCGCCTGTCCCGCCGTCATTTCCACCGGTGGTATAGCAAGCTGCAATGTTTTTTTGCCACATGCATCCAGTGTATATGTATATCCTTTATATGGTGTCCCTTCAAAATCAATTAACGATTTAATATAACCTTTCAACGTACTTCTTAATCTGCTTGTATTCTGATAGGACGCAGCGGTCAGGTCGATAGACTTTATGCTTGTTACTTCCGATAGCCATACATATTGGCCTCGACGTTGCGCAATTTCGACGTATTTATCGATCGTTTTCATATAATTCATATTACCACCGAGCATGCTTTCGATTTTCCAGCCCCGCTCAAACTTGTTCATTGCCCAGACACCGGTCTTTACATACCCATCAGATCTTGATATTATCTTTGTCCCAGCCGATATCCCCTTATATACATAGGAGCCGGGAGCATAAGGAACTACTACTGCTGCCGCATCCCATAACAAGTAGCCAAAATTCGCCAAGCTCGGATTATTGACAAAACTGGTGAAACTCCATCCAAGACTGGCAACATCTATTATGGTTTCAACGGGAAAGTTTCCGCTGGGGTCAAGATTGTTGACCGGATTATTACTACAATAAATATACCGATTCAAACTGAGCGGGTCACTGATATCCCCTTCCAGTATATCTGTCGAAACGAATCTATGCACGTCCGGGTTGTAGTAACGGGCCCGCATATAGACGAGGCCGTTGCCGTCGGTCATGATCCCGTATTGTCCATTGTAGAGGAACGAGGTCTCGCTGCTGCCGGTATGGTCGGTTAATTTTCCGTAGTCATCATACTGGAAGCTGTCGGTGACACTGCCCGCGGCGTCGGTCAGCTTCACTGTGCTGCCCCGCAGATCGTAATGATAGACCTGGCAGCCGTTTTGATTCTCTTCCCCGATGAGTCCCAGGCCATAGACATAGAAGGTCTGGCTGTTATCAGCTGCGGTCCTGGCCAGCACCTGGCTCAAGGAGGCATGGGGGTTGATTATGTCATCATATTGTTCTCCATCTATGTTAACCCCGATACGGTTACTTTCAGCGTCGTAGGTATAGATGCTGTTCCCTGCTGCGGTAAGGCGGTTGCGGGAATCGAAACTGTATGATGTCATCTGCTCATCCAAAGGTCCGTAAGTCATGTTGCCATCGGCATCGTAGCTGACTTCCTGTCCATTGTAGGTGGCCAGACGGTTGTCACTGGTACAGGTTATTCCACTGTCTTCACCAGCATCTGCAGGATCGGAAAGATTGGAGTATTCATCAATGAGGTTTCCGGCTTCGTTACCTTTGCCAAAAGGGAAGTGCCTGCTCTCGTACACTTCCCTTCTGCATACCTACATATGAATCTGTTGTTAATATATTTCTGTCTGGACATAATTTTAGATTTAAGTAGTAAAACTGAATTCATATCCCTCGTCCAGTGGTTCACCGGTGAACATATCCTTTACTGAACCTGCGGGTATTATCACCCGGTAGGTCTTGCCGCTCTGCAGATTGAAAATAGGGTCTATCGTAAGTTTATTTCCTGCCAGCAGCTTAATTGCCGCTACACTGTTGTTATTTTCATTAAGCAGAACAATGGAAGAAAACTGACTGCCCTGCAGGCATGAAACCGAGAAGTATACCTTAATATTGCTGTTTACTGCTACCCCAGTGCTTCCATCTGATGGCACGGTACTCACTATCTGGGGTCCGCTGGCTGCTTCTTCGGTTGTAAAGCTGAATTGATAGCTGTTGCTCAGCGGTATATCGGTTACTGCGTCTTCAACGGCTCCGGCAGGAATGATTACGGTGTAATTCATGCTGCTGTCCAGATCAAAGACCGGCATGATTTTCAGCTGGTCAAGCACCAGCATGTTAATCGTGTTTACTGGATCGTTATTTTCATCTAACAGCTGGATGGAAGAAAAGGTACTGCCCGTACTGCACCATGCGGATAAGGTAACACCAATATCAGTATCTGCTGAAACTCCCTCACTCCCATCCGCTGGCACTGTAGCAATTATCTGGGGAGATCCGATCACAGAGGTGGTAAAGGACTGTATCTCTCCGGGAATCCAGCCCAGGGAGTTATGCGCCATAGCCCGGTAAAGGTAGGATGTTTCGGGGGTTAATCCGTCTATATAGGCCGAGAATGGCCCCACACCAAAGCTACCGGTTTGGACAGCATAGTCAATCCATTCACTGTCATCCTCCGCCCTGTACAGGAATTTGACCTGGTCGCAATTCTCCTCGCCTGCCAGGCTGCTGATGGTTCCCTTCAGGGTAGCTCCAGTCTGGTTAACATTTGCAGCACTTTCAGTTACCACTGCCAAAGCGTTGGCACTGGTGGTAAAGCTGAAGGTCAATTCCTGGTTGGGCTCATTATCCGGGTTCTGCACCGCCCCGGCTGGAATATATGCCGTATAGACTGTGCTGGTATCTAGATTGTTGGTAGATTGTATGGATAAAGTCTTATCTGCAATGCTGGTAGTGATCTCAACCGGGTTCTCCCCCTGTTTCAGACTGATATTATCAATATTAGCCGCGGCAGTGATGGTCTGATTGAAATTAATATGTATAACTTTATTTACAGGTACTCCGGTTTCTTCACCAGCCGGATCGGTGGATAATACTGTCAGCACAATACTACTGGTGGACTGCAGCAGGTTGCCCCCGCTGTCATAGGTGTAAGTTCTGGTTACTCCATTCCCATAGGTAACAGATGTAAGTCTCCCCAAAGCGTCATATTCATAGTGTATATGTCCGGCCTGCACCGGAACTGCAGCCGCAAGCAATATAAACACCACACACAATGCCAATCCTACTGCTTTTTTCGTGCATCTTCTTAAATTCATTTTTCAAACTCCTTCCCCTACACTCTGTTCATTAACATAACTTAGCTCATTAGGATCGATAAGCTCTTTGTTCATTCTATCCCTGGTTCAACATATTTTTGACTCTATCAAATTATAGTAATAGTTTGCTTCTATACGTTTTAAATCTATGGTGATTAGATAAATCCATATTGAGCAGGTCTATTACAGCTTGTGCAAAATCCAGATAATCAGCATCATCTGGCAATTCAATTGATTCAATCCCCATATATCCATAACCTCTTTTTAATGGCAGCATTAAAGACACTGTTTTACCCGAAATATCATCCCAACCCAGACTCATATACTTTTTCCCAATGATGGCCTTTTTAAAACCCTTTACACCATAATATTTTTCCTCAAAAGTCGTTTTTCCCTCGTAGGCTTCGTAGCAGTTCCAGTCCTCAATTCCCTGTTGAATTGCCAGTGCCAGTTCTTCAACAGTATATGGAGCTTGTATTTCAATAGGATTCATGGCCGGAAGGTATAAATAATGCTCCCCATCTTCAGACATTTCGTTAGATTTGCTTATTGGGAATACAGTAATATTTTCATCCTGATTAACTAGTATTCTAACTCGTCTAACATCCTCTAAATCTGTTTTCATACTCACAAATAATCACTCCCCTTATTCTACAATTCTAACCACAAGATCAACTTTGAATTTTTGTGCATACTCTGTCATTTCTTGAAATACTCTAGCCTGCTCGGCAGTCATCCCAACTGGCGGTATTGCTATTTCCAGCGTTCTACTGCTTCCCGGCATTACTATATACTCTACTTTCTTAAATTCAGTCTTATTAAATGTAGCTAGATCATCTATATATTTTCTCAATCTACTTTTAAGAGTACTGCTATTCTGGTAGCTCTTTGCCGTAATGTCAATAGATTTAATACTTTTAAGTTCTTCTAGATAGGTTACACCAGGTCTTATTGTTTTACGAGCCCAGTCAATTACAGGGAAGTTATTCCCCCAACCTCCAAGAGCTTTTTCTATTTCCCATCCTCGTTCAAATGAACTCAATGCCCACACACCGGTCTTTTTATATTCATTCGTTTTTGAAATTATTTTAGTGCCGGCTTTTATACTTTTGGCCACGTAGGAGCCGGGAGCATAAGGAACTACTACTGCTGCCGCATCCCATAACAAGTAGCCAAAATTCGCCAAGCTCGGATTATTGACAAAACTGGTGAAACTCCATCCAAGACTGGCAACATCTATTATGGTTTCAACGGGAAAGTTTCCGCTGGGGTCAAGATTGTTGACCGGATTATTACTGCAATAAATATACCGATTCAAACTGAGCGGGTCACTGATGTCCCCTTCCAGTATATCGGTTGAAACAAATCTGTGCACCTCCGGGTTGTAGTACCGGGCTCTCATGTAGATTAGGCCGTTGCCGTCGGTCATAATTCCATACTGGCCGTTGTAGAGGAACGGGGTTTCGCTGCTGCCGGTATGGTCGGTTAGTTTTCCGTAGTCATCATACTGGAAGCTGTCGGTGATACTGCCGGAGGTATCGGTCAGCTTCATTGTGCTGCCCCGCAGATCGTAATGATAGACCTGGCAGCCGTTTTGATTCTCTTCCCCGATGAGTCCCAGGCCATAGACATAGAAGGTCTGGCTGTTATCAGCTGCGGTCCTGGCCAGCACCTGGCTCAAGGAGGCATGGGGGTTGATTATG
>JAENYG010000019.1:1594-65544 GCA_016841875.1 Syntrophomonas sp. | reverse complement strand
CACAGCACTAGGTGTGGATCCACCCTCGTTATAAATTCCGGGAATGCAGGTTATAGGGACTTATGATATTAATTGACTCTAAAAGCTATGGACATTATCTCTACCTAAAAAACAAGGGGGCTGGAAACATCCCAGCCCCCTGTTATTTATAAAATTTGACAAATGGTTTTAGCTGCTTCCGCCCTGCTGGTATAGGCTGCGGGCCGGAAAGTGTGGTCTTCATAACCCGACATGATAAGGTTGCTGCTTACCTGCTGTACTGCTTCCCTGGCCCAGGCAGATATCTGTTGCTCATCAATAAAGTTTATCCCGGCCTCACCTGCTTGTAGTTGCCGAGCCCGACCTATCATGGCCGCCATCTGTTCACGGGTGATTGAATCATCAGGACCAAATTTCTGAACACTATAACCGTTTATAATACCGTTTGCTGCAGCTATAGAAATATATTCTCTGGCCCAGTGATTAGCAGTGTCACTAAATACCATCTCATCCCCTGCTTCCAGGTCGAGGGCTTTGACCAGAATCGTAGCAAATTCTGCTCTGGTAATTTTGTTATTCGGCTTGAAAGTCCCATCCGCATACCCGTTCATGGCTCCCATACCCATCAGTGTCTTAATATTATTTTCCGCCCAATGCCCTGCAATATCTGTAGGGGAAGAATCCGCTGGAGGCGTTGAAACTGGTAATGCTTCCGTCATCACAGCGACCGCAGGGCCATCATTGCTCCAATTTCCATTCGCATCTCCGGCTTCAATTTTGAAGTTATGGCTAGTTGCAGGCGTTAGGCCGCTCACAGTGTAGGTTAAGGTATCGGCACCTACAAGAGCTAATTCAAGCATACCTTGATATATCTTATATCCAGTAATGGCTGTGTTATCTTGAGCTGCCGGCCACTCCAATACTGCCTCAGTAGAAGCGGGGTTAGCAATTAATACACTATCCACCTGCCAGGTAGGGCATTGGCTGTCTGCGGCAGTCCCTATAGTTGTAAAATTCCAGGAATAGGTTTTCTCAAGAGTATTTCCATTGTTAGCAGCAATAGACCCTGCTAATACAATTGTATAGTCCGTCCCCGCCTCCAGGGAAGTACTCTGCAGTATCAATTCCACACATCTTACACCACCGCTGCCATCGCCACCACCTGTTTTTGTATACATGAAGTCTTGAGTACTTACAGTAGTGCCATCCCATGCGCTGCTGATGGTCCTGGCCAAATGAATCTCTTGACCTGAGTTTTTATTATTCAAAACTATTTTTTCAATATTACTTTCAAAATTAGAGTCCATTCCATTAGAAAAATTCCAGGTAAAATGAACATTATCTGGGTCCACCTGCTCATTGATCTGATAGTTCACTTCACTGCTATCTTCACTGATCAAATCCCCAGCAGGTGTGAAACTGTTGATAGTCAGCCCATCCGCTCTGGCCGCTGGAACACTTATTGCCAGGGAAGAAAGCACCATTAGTAAAGTAAGTAGAACAGCCCAAACGGTACGCTGTTTGGCGTTATTTTTCTTATACATTATCATACCCTCCCAATCTTTAAATACTATGATTTTAATATCTGTGTATCTGTGCAGTATACACCTCCCATAAAATCAAAATAACTATTAGTTAAAATGCTTATACCATTCGATAAAATATTCCATAAAAAAAGTGCCCAAAGGCACTACTAGAGAGCTATAATCTAGGCTCTCCTGCAATCTCCTTTTCAAACATGGAAGGCGCAACCGTTTCCAGTTATGCCCCGGCCAGCAAACCATGGCCCTGCGGCTTTAGGTCTTTCGGCTCAGAGATAAGCTATTCTTTTGGGCGACTTATGTCGCATATTACTAACATGATAATACAGATACCTTCATATGTGAACATGTTTTTCCTAAATAATTGTCATAACCTCAATATCTGATAATAAAAATTGATAATACTGCCCATTTAACTTTTCTCATATTACTGTTAAAAGAGCTTTCCAGGATAAAAAAAAGACCGCGGCGCGGCCTCTACTGGTCATATATATTTACCTATTAAGTGAAACTATAATCATCGTTAATCAAGCAAGGTACGAACCTTACAAAAACTACCAGGCTGCTCGCCTGAAGAATAATCCAAGTCCCGAAATCGACTTTCTTTAACTAGATTTAATTCTTTAAGATGACGAGAATCCCTGCTGCTCAAACCAGCTTTGCCTGAGAAAATCATATATTTTCTCCAACTCCTCCAGGTGGCCCATTTCCCACTGCACTAGATTTTCATACAGATTCTTAGTATTTACGTTCACTGACGTTAAGGATGCCTGGCGGTAATAATCTACCGATGCTTTTTCCATTAATATACCTGTACTCACAGCTGATATCTCGATATTATCAACCTTCCCAGCAGCTTCCGAGAGTTTAAATATACCCGGACTTATTGCCTCCAGGTTGGTAATTTCAACTGAAATGTCTTTTCCGGCTGTCATTTGTTCCAGCATATACTTTAAAATCTGCTGATGGTTTTGTTCCTCTTTAGCCAGATAAAGAAAAGCTTCCCGCATATCCGGGTTTTTAACATTATCCGCGGCTAACCGGTAAAAAGTCTCCCCTTCCAGTTCATTAAGTATGGCCGTCTTCAAAATAACATATTCTTTTTCATCCATTTTTCGATTCGCCTCCTTATAATTCTTTTTTCGGTGTTGATACAGGAACTCCATATCCATTATTTGGGCTGTTTACGAGGTTTTATACATCGTGATTAATACAGCCTTAGTTCTTTTAGGGTTTGCGATTATCCAAACGAATATATCCAGGGCAGGAATGATAATCCCCGCGCTAAAGCAGCACGGGGATTAGGCGCCTCTTACACGAGTTTTCACTTATATCTACCGGGAAACTAATACCGGTATGTTAATATTATACCAGGATCCCAGGTAGATACTGCCCACCTGATCGTGAGCCAGGAAACTGCTCGGTTTACCGCTGTCAAAACGCTGAATGAAATAGTGGCGGTTCCCGCTATAAAACTGCTGCCCAGAGTTAACCACCCAGGCCGCCTGTTGATCTCCCAATCCCATTTGAGCCAATGCCGACGGCAGCTGGTTGCCATATTGATTCTTCAGATCTGCCCAATCAGCAATGGTAGCCTTATCCCCAAACTCCGCTTTAACTATATTTAATGCCATTCCCTCAGTGCCACTTCCCTGGCTTAAAACGCAAGCCTGTGATGATGTAGATTTCTTGCTTACCAGAACCGGTATATCAATATTGTACCAGGAGCCCAGGTAAATACTGCCTACCTGGTCGTGGGCCAGGAAGTCACTGGGCTTACCGCTGTCAAAGCGCTGAATGAAATAGTGGCGGCTTCCGCTATAAAATTGCTGGCCAGAGTTAACCACCCAGGCCGCCTGTTTATCTCCCAATCCCATTTGAGCCAGTGCTGCCGGTAGTTGGCTGCCATATTGATTCTTCAGATCTGCCCAATCAGCGATTCCGGCCTGATCAGAATATTCATAATTAATAGTATTTAATATAAGTCCTTCCTTGCATGCCTCTTTGGTTAAAGCAAAAGCAGCCGTTGAGACTTGCTGGTCGGTTTCCATTTGGCTAGTCGTTCCTTCTACGGTTGGGTTGTCTCCTGCTTCCTGTTCTGTGGTTAGAGAAGAAACTGTAGCGCTTATCCCATCTTCAGCCTTTACAGCAGTCAAGTCCGGTTCCCCATCCAGCAAACGGAAAGAGTCAAATACCGCTTGAGCTTCCGGCAGGTATTTATCATCATTTGATAATAACCATTCCGCTATCAGTTCATACTGATAATCACCATTTACTACGTTTAATTCCAGGACGCGAAAATCTCTTTTCATGACATTCCATTTATACTCTATGTAAGCCGCCGGGTGGCCATTGATTTCGAAGATCTTCCGCTGGTATTCTTCAAATCCCCCAGTATACGAAGGCATCTTATCAAAAGACTCTTCCATGTATTTGGCAAACTCTGCTTCCGGAGCCTGGGGAGATATAATTTTCAGATTGATATCCAGGTCATCTGCTCCATCGATGTTAAGCACCTCATCTTCTCCAGGATACAGCTTTATGCTGGCCTGCTCAGGACAGTTCAGGGAGACCTGCAAAGCATCATTGGACCACTCAATCATCTTCCCGCCATACATGGTTCCATTAACTAGACCGTTGCTTTGCTCTTTTACTATTCCGCCGATTTCATCTACTGCTCCATCTTTTTTATCACATCCCGAAATGAAGCAGGACAGTATGAACAAACCCAGCAGCAAAATAACCCAACATTTGCTGTACCTCTCTACATTGACCATAAATACCCCACCTTCTTAAAAATTAATCTCTATAATGTCTTTATTATACACATACATTCTGGTAATTTGCTCTTATATTTCCATAATAATGAATAGTATTAAAATTACTCGACTTAGCTTTTTTCATGAGTGGGTCAAGTCAAGCAGGAAACTGTATCCGTGATGTTCAAACCCCAGCGATTCATAGAAACGGTGGGCTTTCTCTCGCCTAATATTGCTGGAAAGAGCAACCTTGTAGCATCCACAATCTTGACACATTTCTACGGCGAATTGCATCATTTGGGTCCCAATTCCTTGCCCCTGCCATCGAGGGTGTACTGCAACGTCCTCGATCACCCCAGATGGAGCCCCCAAATGTCCAAGGTTATCCATAATGAGTAATGCAAAGCTCCCTACGACCGTGCTGTCAGACAGCGCTACATAAAGCCGGTAGTCAGGATAACGCTGCATTTTATTAAATATTTCTAGAGCTTGCTCACCCGTAAGCACTTTACCATCATCCAATACCGGCTGAGCATATAGAGACAAAACTGCTCCCAGGTCGCTTTCCGCAGCATATCGTATCAGGATATTTTTCATAGTAAAAAACCCCTTTATTAAAATTAAATGTTCTTTGACACATTCGTTTTTGCTTGTTAAGAACATGTTATATACTACAATTTCTAGGTTAGTTAAAATTACCCTTTACCAGGAAAGCATTTAAGGCCAATAAATAACCCCTCCCAAATTCAGGAGGGGTTAAAGTTTTTTTGTTTATGCAGCTGCTGTAAAAAGCGTTCAGGAAACTAAAGGATATGAACTGAACCCTGGAAAACGAACAGAAAATGCTCACACTGGGCATCTTATTTATGTCCAGTTAACCGATCAGTTTAGAATTCACAGAAGAGCGCAGGGGTTTTTCGTCTTTTATTGCATATCATTATAGTCTCACAAAGCCTCATAACAAAGTGATCCCAAGCTTATAGGTTCTTTGAAAAGTCTACTAAAGCTGCACTTCACAGGAATATTACATATCATAACCCATACATTTTTAACGACCTATTTTACTGCCAGAATGTTATTATCTTTAAGTACTACATCATGTGCTCCACCCTCTACGATGCTGGTTGATGAAACGCGGGTCAACTTTGCCTTTTTATGCAATTCAGGTATTGTTATTGCGCCGCAGTTGCACATGGTTGATTTCGTTTTGCTTAAGGTGATCTGAACATTGTTTCTGAGTTTTCCTGCATAAGGAACAAAAGAGTCAACGCCCTCTTCAAAGGAAAGATCTTCTGTACCGCCAAGATCATAACGCTGCCAATTTCTGGCCCTGTTTGATCCTTCGCCCCAGTATTCCTTAACATAATTACCGTTAATATTAAACTTATTGGTAGGACTTTCATCAAATCTTGCAAAGTATCTGCCCAGCATAACAAAATCAGAACCCATAGCGAGGGCAAGCGTTATATGATTGTCGTAGACGATACCACCGTCTGAACAAATGGGTATATACACCCCTGTCTTCTCAAAATATTCATCTCTGGCTTCAGCAACTTCTATTAGTGCTGTAGCTTGACCTCTGCCAATTCCTTTTTCTTCACGAGTGATACAAATAGAACCGCCGCCTATGCCAACTTTTATGAAATCAGCTCCGGCATCGGCAAGAAACATAAAACCTTCTTTATCAACTACATTTCCCGCACCTACCTTGACATTATCACCATATCTATTTCTTATAAAATCAATGGTCAATTTTTGCCATTCCGAAAAACCCTCTGATGAGTCTATACATAAAACATCAGCGCCTGCCTCTACCAAAGCAGGTACTCTTTCCTCATAATCCTTAGTATTAATGCCTGCTCCAACGACGTATCTCTTTAATGAATCAAGTAATTCATCAGGGTTTTCCTTATGAGTGTCATAGTCTTTCCTGAATACAAGCGAAACCAGATTTTGATTTTCGTCAATAACAGGAAGTGTATTTAGCTTATGGTCCCATATATAATTGTTTGCTTCCTTGAGTGTGATACCTTCATTGGCACACATTAGAGATTGGAAAGGCGTCATAAACTCATCTACCTTGGTGCTGAGAGGCAATCGACTTATTCTGTAATCACGGCTTGTTACTAATCCAAGAAGCTTTCCCTTTGAAGTACCATCATCAGTAACAGCAACGGTTGAATGACCTGTTTTTTCTTTCATTTCCAATATATCAGCCAGTGTTTGGTCTGGTTTAATATTTGAGTCACTGGTAACAAAGCCAGCCTTATAATTTTTAACTTTGCTTACCATAGCAGCTTGGTCTTCTACCGACTGCGAACAGAATATAAATGATACTCCGCCTTCAATCGCCAGAGCAATTGCCATTTTATCATCTGATACAGCTTGCATTATTGCAGAAACAAGTGGGATATTCATTGAAATAGCCGCTTCCTCGCCTTTATTGAATTTAACCAAAGGTGTTTTAAGTCTGACATTCGATGGCATACATTCGCTGGAAGAATATCCCGGTACCAGTAAATATTCGCTAAAGGTGTAAGAGGGTTCGTCATAATAAAAAGCCATTATAGTATCTCCTTGCCATTTAATTTAGGTAATTACATCAGGTTGCTTGAAATTATTCTTCTAAATTTAATATTTTGATTAACTAATGTCAACTTTTTCTTTAAATTATAATAGATTTTTTATTGCCATTTGTTTTTTTATAAATATTGATTCCACTGCAAAAACCCTAAAGATAACTTTTTGAGTGCATAAATATTAAGGAGGCATTGGCGGAGCATAACAGAAACACCCACCCTTCACACTCCGGGTACTACTGATGTTCCCGTTGGTCACTAGTAAGGTTGCGGGTACAAGTTATACTCCCTCTGGTCGTTTTCAATATGACGCTGCGAAGACTCATAGCAAATGGGGTTGAGCCCCACGGATGGGTTATCTTACTCCACCGTCACACTTTTAGCCAGGTTCCTGGGTTTATCTACATCTGCTCCCCGGTAGATGGCCATATAATAAGAAAATAGCTGCAGGGGTACTACCGAAACGATAGGAGCCAGGACCGAATTTATATCCGGTAAGAGAATTTGATCATCGCATTCCTGGCATGCTTCCTGCAGGCTTTCTTTACATACCGCTACTACCACTGCACCACGAGCTTTTACTTCTTTGATATTGGACATGGATTTCTCCACCAATGTATCCTGGCTGATCAAAGCCAGGACTGGCACTCCATCATGAATCAAGGCCAGCGGACCGTGTTTCAGTTCACCTGCGGCATAAGCCTCAGCATGAACATAAGAGATTTCTTTCAACTTTAAAGCACCTTCCATGGCTACTGCATAATCCAGGCCGCGTCCCAGGAAAAACGTACTCTGTACTTCTTTGTATTTTTCGGCCAGCTGTCTTATTTTCCCGCTTTCTTTTTCCCGATCCAATATCTTTTGCACCAGCACATCGATGCCGTACAATTGTGAGCCCAACTCCTGTAATTCTTCCTCGGTACAATTCCCCTTGATCTTACCCAGATACATAGCTATGAGGTACATAATAGCCAGCTGGGTAATATAAGCTTTAGTCGAAGCGACTGCGATTTCAGGCCCGGCATGGGTGTAGATCACCTTATCGGCTTCACGGGCTACTGAACTTCCTACCACATTGGTGACTGCCAGTACTTTTACCCCCTGTCGCCTGGCTTTTCGTAAAGCCTCCAAGGTGTCTGCTGTTTCACCGGACTGGCTGATTACTATCATTAGATCACCTGGATTCCATAAAACCTCGCGGTACCTGAACTCAGAAGCAATATCTGTTTCCACCGGCACCCGGGCCAACTTCTCAATGGCCAATCGCCCTACCAGTCCTGCATGATAAGCTGTTCCACAGGCCACTATAAAAATTTTACTTACATTTACAAAGGTTTCATCCATTTCCAGTGCACTTAGATCTACTATCCTGTGAGCCATGTTACCAGCCAGAGTATCTCGGATAGCCCGGGGCTGTTCATTTATTTCTTTGAGCATGAAATGCTCATATCCTTCCTTTTCAGCTGATACCGCATCCCAGGTAACCTCGAATACCTTTTTGTCAATTGGCTGGCCCTCAAAATCTGTTATAACAACTGTGTCCGGAGTTATTACTGCAAATTCATTTTCTTCAATAATATAAACATTAGAAGTAAGCCCCAGTATGGCCGGAATGTCAGAAGCTACATAATTCTCCCCCTGTCCTAATCCAATTATAAGAGGGCTGGCTTTTTTAGCAGTTACAATTTTATCTGGTTCATCACTACAGATTACCACTATAGCGAAGGAGCCTCGCACAAAAGTGAGTGCTTTTCGCACTGCCTCTTCCAGTGAACCAGTATAGTATTTTTCTATCAGGTGGGCCATCACTTCAGTATCTGTCTCGGATATGAAATCATGACCCTCAATAATCAATTCTTTTCTCAACTGAGCATAATTTTCTATGATTCCATTGTGAACCAGGGCAATTTTACCGGTACAATCGCAATGGGGATGAGCATTAGAATCACTGGGGACGCCATGGGTCGCCCAGCGGGTATGACCGATACCCAGATTACAGCACTGACCTGTGCCAAGTTCTGCGACCATATCTGCCAGCCGGCCCTGCTTTTTACACACCTCTATTTTCCCATCGTTGTACATGGCTATCCCAGCCGAATCATATCCCCGGTATTCCAACTTCGCCAGGCCATCTATGATTACCGGAACAGCATTACCTCTTCCGGTATAACCCATTATTCCACACATAATTAAACCTCCAGTTTTTGTCACAAGGTATCAATCCGGGATGGTTTCTCTTCCCCCATGTCAATGGGGACGGTTCCATCTGACACCAGGGTGGACAAGAGAACCGTCCCCATGTCCACCCTGGCATACCACTTGACCTGACTTTTTGTACCGTATATTTCTATCCGGTTTTGTAATCAGCTTAACGATGGTGGTTCACCGGAGGGTACCCGCCGAATATCTCGATTAACCCTCTCCTCGTCACCCGGAACTCTATGGATCATGTCACTTGTATGATTGGGAACAGAAGAACTGTACCCTTATCCACAAGCTGGGATAAAATTACGACAGGACAACCGCTGCTTACCCCGAAGGGCAATTCCCGGGTCAAGTCTATTTAAGTGCCGGGTCAGGCGCTTTACACATGTGTTCCGGAATACTTTCCGGTCACTTGTTCTACTTTTTCTTTTATACCATTAATCACCTCCCTGAGCATGTATTCATCCGGGCCCTGGGCCATTATACGGACCAGCGGCTCAGTTCCTGATGGCCTTACCACCAGTTTCCCCCATTCACCCAGCTTCTCTTCTGCATTATTGATTGCTTCTACTACCAATTCATGTGCCATTACCTGTTCTTTGTTTTCCAGCTTCACATTAACCAGGATCTGGGGCTGCTGTTCCATTTCTGCCGCCAGCCGGGAAAGGGGAAGACCCGTTCGCTGCATTACCTCTACCAGTTTCAGAGACGTTAATAACCCATCTCCAGAAGTAGCATGCTGTTTAAAGATGATGTGGCCGGATTGTTCTCCACCCAATATGGCACCGTTTTGCACCATTTTCTCCAGTACATATCGATCCCCTACTTTACAGCTGCTGACGGATATATTTTCCCTCCTTAAAGCAATATTAAGACCTATGTTGCTCATAACTGTTGCTACTACCTCAGAGGGTTTTAAAAGTCCCCTTCTCTGCATATCCAGAGCTGTGATACACATAATATGGTCACCATCGATCTCTCTGCCATATTCATCGACCGCTATACAGCGATCTGCATCTCCATCATAGGCAATACCGATATCCGCTTTGTTCTCCAGTACTGATTTTTTTAAATTATCAATGTAGGTTGACCCGCATCGGTCATTAATATTAAGCCCATTTGGTTTATTGCCAATAGTAATTATTCTAGCCCCCAGCTTTTCCCACATCATAGGCCCAGCTGCATACGCGGCCCCGTTGGCGCAGTCTACTACCATGACCATATTCCTTAAATCCCGGTCCAGGGTATAACAATCACTAACATGATTGACATAGTTTTTTAGCCCGTCTTCCAGGTTGTAGACTCTGCCTACATCTCCTCCCACCGGGAGACCACTCTGGTAGTCCCGGTTATTCATCACTTCTTCAATCTCTTCTTCTATTTCGTCAGGTAATTTGTAGCCATTAGCGCCAAAAAACTTTATTCCATTATCTTCTACTGGATTATGCGAAGCGGATATAACTATACCACATGATGCTTCATATTTGAGAGTCAAGAAAGCTACCGCAGGGGTGGGAATAATTCCAGCAATAAGGGCATCCGCACCAGTAGAGCATATGCCTGCAACCAAGGCCGCCTCTAGCATATCTCCCGAAATACGAGTATCTTTGCCTACCAGAATGCGTGGTCGATTCCGGGTATTATGTTTTGCCAGCACATAACTGCCTGCCATTCCCAGCCGAAACGCTAGTTCCGCATTAAGGTCAGCATTGGCTATTCCTCTAACTCCATCAGTACCAAACAGTCTTCCCATTATATTAACCCCCTGTTTTTTACACTATAGTTCTCTGATGTTAAAGGCCTGGTTATCACATAACTCTACCTTTTCCTGAGGTATCATGTAATTACTAATGATCTGTTCTGCAGTTTTAAGTCCATCTACGGCAGAGCTCATGATGCCGCCCGCATAACCTGCTCCTTCCCCGCAGGGATAAAGATTATCGATACTCAGGGAACATCCCTTTTCATTTCTAGTAATCCTTACCGGTGTTGAGGTACGGGTCTCTACCCCGGTTAACACTGCTCCAGCATCAGCAAAGCCAGGCATCTTATTTTCCCAGTATTTTATCCCCCTCCAGAGCACTGCTCCGATTTCGGGAGGCAGAACCTCCCATAGATTTGCGGGCTTTACTCCAGGCTGGTAAGTAGTGCAGGTGTTGTGCAGCTCCTGACTGCCTCTTTTCGCCATAAAGTCTATTAAGCGCTGAGCAGGGGCTTTATAATCCCGGCCTCCTATTTCGAAAGCTCGTTTTTCTAGTCTATCCTGCAGCATGATACCACCCAACACCTCTTCATTCCAGTCAGCAGGCTTCACTGTTACCACTAAAGCAGAGTTGGCAATCCCGGTATCCCGCGCCAGGTAACTCATACCGTTAGTAACTACCCCACCGGGTTCGGAAGCTGCAGCTATTACACTTCCACCCGGGCACATACAAAAAGTATAAACTGCCCGGCCGCTCAGCCGATCCTGGTAGGTCAGATGATAGTCTGCCGCACCCAGACGCGGATGACCGGCATAGTCTCCATACTGTATCCGGTCAATCAGAGCCTGGGGGTGTTCCACCCTGACTCCCATGGCAAACGCTTTGGGAACCAGTTCTATTTCCCTGGCATGCAGAAGCTTATACACTTCCCGGGCACTGTTGCCCACTGCTAAAACAAGTACCGCGCAGGGTATTTCTGAACTGTTATTTATTATTATGCTTTTTATCAACCTATGGTTAACATTTATATCTGTCATCCTGCAATCGAAATATAATTCTCCACCCAGATCCAATATTTCCTGCCGTATATTTCTAATAACTTTACGTATGGAGTCTGTCCCTACATGGGGTTTTTTCACATATTTTATCTCCTCATCAGCCCCATGTTTAATAAAAGTATCCAGTACATAAGAGATTCTTTCATCCCCTATCCGGGTAGTTAATTTGCCATCCGAAAAGGTCCCCGCACCACCTTCACCAAACTGGGTATTGCAATAGGGGTTTAAGACGCCCTTCTGCCAGAATGTCTCCACCGTTTCTACCCTACGTTCCATGTGCTGACCCTGTTCAATGATTATAGGCTGGTAACCATGTTGAGCCAGATATAGTCCACAAAAAAGTCCTGCCGGTCCCGCGCCAATAATGAGCGGAGAATAAGGCAGGTGGTTATGCCCCGGGATGGGTTGATAAGGTTTCACTTTATCGTTTTTCGTAATCTCCGCGGAAGCCCAGAGCTCTTTGTCCAACTGTCCTTCATCTTCTACAGTAATATCTACTGTACAGGTAAAGTGAACTTTATTACGCCTGGCATCCACTGACCTTTTAACCAGCTGACATTCTATAACTTTCTCTGGCTGGATCTTGAGTCTGGCTGCTGCTGTTTGCAGCAGATCGGGTTCAATATAATCCAAAGGCAGCCGCAAGCCTCGAATTCTTATGCTCATTATTCTTCCTCATCTTCAACAATTTTCTCTATCTCAATATCGGCCATGACTTGTGCTGGGTATAATTTAATTCCCTCCGGCGCCTGCAGGTCTATATTCACCGTAAAAGATTGGCTGGCCTCACTTATGTCAATTATCCCGGTATTGATCTCTTTAATAGCCTCAACTGCAAAGTTGTTACCGACGATTTTAACCATGCTAGTATCGAGTCCAATATTCTTAAGCCGGTAACCTTCCCCCGGCTCACCTTCATGCACCACAATAATTGGCACTTCCTTATATCCTTTGATCTCATCTACCACGGCAATAACCTTAACAACAGCTGGGATAATCTCCAGACCCCCATCTACTAAATTACCGTCCTTATCACGTGCGGCCACTTCAAGCTCAAAACTATCGATTGATTTGGTGTTCGATAAATCAACCTGACAGACTACCGAAGTCACTAGTTTTGCCTCTTCCTGATCACCTTTTATCAAACAACGCTCAGGTTCGGTAAGTAAATCCATTAGTTGGTATCCAGCTGGAGGTTTGGCACTAATATTATAATTTACCGGAACAATAATCTCCTGTAATTCTTCCAGGGTGACATCAACTGTTTTGGGCTCAACACTGGTAAATAATACTCCCACAACTGGATGAAGTTTGACCGGCAAAGTATAAACACCGGGTTCTTTTCCTTCCAGGTCTACAGAAGCTTGGATCTCTCCGGTTTCCTGGAAAACACCCCATAGCTTGACGGTAACCTGCTCAGGCCCCTGTACCTGGATTCCTTCCTGGATATTATCGTAGGTCAGGTCGACTGCCACATTGTTCTGGCCCACCTTATAGGAACCTTCATTAACCACATAAAACCAGAGCAGCACGGCCAGTATCACCGATATTATCTTGAGCCCATTTTTTTTCCTGCTGTTATCCCTGCTCGGAATCTGGTTCACGGAACCACCTCCTCTTCAGGTTGGTTCGCCAATCTATTATAGCACCAAGTTCCTCGGTCAGATTATCTCTGAGGCTCCGATCATCCAGGTGACGTTGTAGTTTGCCCTCTTTGGCAATCGAGATGGCGCCAGTTTCCTCTGATACTATCACCGCTATGGCATCAGAAACCTCAGTGATACCAATTCCAGCTCGATGACGGGTCCCCAGTTCAGAATCCAGGTAAGGATTATCACTCAGGGGAAGAAAACAAGCTGCCTTTTCAATACGAAGGTTAGATATTACCACGGCTCCATCATGCAGCGGGGAATTAGGAACAAAAATATTGATCAGCAAAGCTGCAGATACTAGAGCATCGAGATCGGTTCCACTTTCCATATACTCACCTATTCCAGTTTCTCGGGTAATAATTATTAAAGCTCCCACGTGATTCCGGGATAAGACTGCAGCGGCATCACTTATAGAGCGAATCATACTCTCCGAATTATTAAGGGATGCTGACATTTTGCGGGTTGAAAAGAAACTCCCTCTGCCAATCTGTTCCAGAAGTCTCCTCAATTCAGGTTGAAATACTATGGGAAGAGTTATAGCAAAGATTATCCATAGTTTTTCCATCAGCCACTTCACCATAGTGAGATTTAAGTAGCTGATTATAACAGAAAAGCCCAGTAGGAGCACCAATCCTTTAAGAAGCTGCTCGGCTCTAGTACCACTTATCAGACGCAAAATACGGTAAAATACATATGCAACAATGGCTATATCGATTAAAGTACGAATTATATCCCATGGACTGGCAATCACACCTGACAGTAAATTGAAATCCAAATCCCCGGCCTCCAAGTTCTTGTAAACTTAAAACTAACTGTATAACAAATTTGGTGTTATCGCAACCAACAGGATGGTGATAAGGCTGGTATTCAGCCAGGATAATGGAAAATCGCCAGGACCCCTTTTTCTAACAGTACCTGGGCAGTATCTTCAGCCAGTACATTTGATACTGCATAAGGATTATCACACTCCAAGACCACATTTTCCAGAGGATATTCAAAATCTTTAAGGTAAACTCCAGCAGCCCCTCCACCCAGCGGCAGCACAGAAACCAGATCTCCTATTTGGCCTTGCAGAGACATACTGGTGCATGCCAGATAAACTGTGCACTCGGGGCCATAATGCATGATCTTTATACCTCTTTTCACATATTCCATACCGCAGTATAGATTGCTGAGGCTGTGATCAAATCTTTTCCCTTGAGTACCCAGTAACATAATTTCCCGCGCTCCCATTTCCTCGGCTATAGTCAAAGCTAACTGAATATCTGTAAAATCTTTACGCCGTGGATATTTCTTAAAACGCACTTGTTGAGAATGATAATATTCTTTGACACTTTCATCTATTGAATCCATGTCACCTATGATGCAGTCTGGAATAACCCCTAAACGATGAGCATAATTCGCCCCTCCATCAGCACACAATATGATATCACAGCCCTTAAATACATTTTCATAAAACTTCAGATCTCCATACTCACCGTTGGCAAGAACTATACATTTCATATAGACTCTCTCCTGTTCTATCATTTACCAATAAAATACTATACCAGCATATTGTTTGTGGCAAACAATATTTTATTATTTTTTATATATATCGATTTGTATTTTAAAGTCTGTAACCTATTGATAAAATAAATTCTGTACTCAATGCAATCTTTCGGGTTTATCCATCCTCAAAAATATTTTCGGATCTTTAAATTGACAATGAAAATCTACTTGATTATAATTCTAGTTAGCTTATTTGTAGCAAAGGAGGATATTTAAATGGCCTACATAATTAATGACGAATGCATAGCATGTGGTGTATGTGTTGATGAATGCCCAGTTGAAGCAATAAGTGAAGGCGATGATATATATATAATCGACCCTGAACTGTGCACTGACTGTGGTTCTTGTGCTGATGTTTGCCCGGTCGAAGCACCTCAGCCTGTTGATGACAAATAATTATTTGCAATTAAATTATTCTAATCCAAAAACCCGGTTTTCGGGTTTTTATTTTTTCTGATTTTTATTTTAAATCCCAAAAATCAAGTTGTCTTAATGCTTCATATATAATTATAGCGGCTGAATTCCCCAGATTCAATGATCTGCCTATATCCAGCATGGGTATCCGGATTTGATTATCTGGAAAAGTCTCCAGGATAGAGGGAGGTAAACCTCTAGTTTCACAGCCAAATACTACCACATCATCTGCCTGATAAGTAACCTGGTGATAATACCGGCCAGCCTTGGTTGTGGCCAGGTACAGGTTCCCTACCTTTACGGTATTCCTAAAATGAGAAAAATCGTCCCACACCTTTATATCCACCAAATTCCAATAATCAAGTCCAGCTCTTTTTAGATAACGGTCTTCCAGAGAAAAACCCAATGGTTTAACCAGGTGTAATTTAGTCCTGGTTAAGGCACAGGTGCGAGCTATATTACCTGTGTTGTGAGGTATCTCTGGTTCAACCAGCACAATATGCATTCTAAATAACCTCTTTTTCAATGTAATGTAACACAACCTAGACTCTGGATACTCATGAGGTATAGCTTGTTCTTCCCTGCTTAAATCCTACTATACAAAAAATATGTAATCTGATCACTTCACCTGAAGTATCCGGGGGCCCATTATTTTAAAAACGTTTTTTTAATTAAATATTATTATATACCTTATACTGTCAGACATAACAGAAGCAAAGCAGGAAAAACTACAATAAAAAGAAAGGAGTGACAAATACTTGATTAATAAACGCCAGGTTCAATGGTCTGTCCTGCTGACGCTGCTGATATTACTGCCTGCTGTGGTAGGTTGTGGAAATAATCAGAGCAGCACTCCGAGCAAAAAGCCTGAATTGCCCCAGCAAAATACTGCCAATCTCGCTGATGAGGTACAGAAATACCAGAAGGCTGAACCCACTATAAGTTTATATCGTTCAAGTACCGGTGCTACACAGGAGCTTAAACTGGAGGAATATATTAAAGGTGTAATAGCGGCCGAAATAGGAGATAAATTTCCTATGGAAGCTCTCAAAGCACAGGCCATCGTAGCCCGTACCATGACTCTAGCCTTGCTTGAATATGAGAATGGGACCCGCGGTAAACATAATACCGACGCCAGTGACGACCATACAGAATTTCAAGCTTATGATGAAAAGGCCATTACTGATAAAATAGCCCAGGCAGTAGATGAGACCAAAGGAGAGGTTTTAACCTATAATGGTAAATTTGCTTATGCCTTATTCAGTTCAGTATCCAAGGACAAAACTGCCAGTATAGAGGAAGGGTTTCCTAAACTAAAGGACAAAGCGAGCTATTTAGTTCCGGTAGATACCAATGGCATTAGTATCGCACCTGCAAAATACCGGAACTGGACTGTGACCGTGCCCAAAAGTGAAATTAAAAATATTATGGGAGCCCAGGCTGGTGACCTGAGTGATATTAAAATTGCAGAAAAAGGACCTTCTGGTCGGGCCTTAAAGATAACCGCCGGAAAAGCTTCTATTACAGGAGTTGATCTAAGGGAAAAAGTAGGGTTTGACCGCCTGTACTCCACCCAGTTTAGCAGTATTACCGCTGAAGGTGATAATATTGTCTTTAAAGGCAGTGGATGGGGCCATGGCGTAGGTATGGAACAATGGGGAGCTAAATTAATGGCTGATCAGGGTAAAAAAGCCCAGGAAATCGTGCAGCATTATTTCCCCAAACTGAGCTGGCTGAAGCTGTATGATTAAATCAGGCCGTCCTCCATATCCTGTGACTGAGCTTCAGCCCAGTCTGTTTTTTCATTGATAGCAGCAGTATAAATACCGGTTAGGATGAGCAAACCACCTATTAATTGATACCACAGAAGAGTTTCCTGAAAAATGAAATAAGCTAGTATACTGGCTCCCACTGATTCCCCCAGTATGGAAACAGCAACCACGGGAGCCTTTATATATTTTAAGGCCCAGATTATTATCCCATGCCCGGCAATACCCGGCCCCAGAGCCAATAAGAAAAAATATATCCAATCCATAGTCGGGTAGTTGAAAAATTCCAACCCGCTTATCACACAAGTGAACAGAAGGACTACCCCGGCCACCAGAGACACCAGGGAAGTGTAGGTCATGGCATCGACCCGCGTTCGCACCTTTCTGCCAGCCAGGATATATACAGCTACAAACAAGCCGCTTAACAGAGCCATCATATCTCCCAGCAGCCGCCCATTTTGCGAATCTCCGTGGGCAATAAACGTACTGCCCAGCAGAGCTACCACAATGCCTGCAATCGCTTTCCAGTTCACTTTTTCCTTGAGTAACAATATGGAAAACAGAAGCACAAAGATAACTTGTAAATTGGTAAACAGAACTGAACTTGAAACAGTGGTATAATCCAGGGAAGTGATCCAGAAACTGAAATGCAGGGCCAGGAAAAAACCGGCGCCTGCTATATATATAAGATCCCATCGAGAAATATTTTTCAAGCCGGCCGCAAAATTACGCCCCCCGAAGGGAACCGCCAGCAGCGCAGTAAACATGACCCGGTACATGGCAATAATCAAAGGCGGAGCAGCACACAGCCGGATCATTATCGAAGCTGTAGACATGCATACTATGGAAAAGGCAATAGCCAGGTATACCTTGCCGTGGTTCATGCCTCAACACCCAGATAAGATTGAATAACTTTTTCATCATTCTTTACTTCCTCTGGCGGGCCATCCGCTATTTTCCTCCCATAATCCAATACCGCAATCTGTTCACAGATATTCATTACTACATTCATATCATGTTCCACCAGCAGAATGGTAAGATTTTCATTGTTTCTTATTTCTTTTATGAAAGTCATGAGATTGACCTTCTCAGAGGCGTTCATCCCCGCCGCTGGCTCATCCAGCAGGAGCAGAGCAGGTTTCAAAGCCAGCGCCCGTGCAATCTCCAGCTTTCTCTGTTCTCCATAAGAAAGATTATCGGCATACTCCATCTTTTTCTCATACAAACCCACCATCTCCAGCAGTTCGCACGATCTAAGAGTTATTTCCTTTTCTTCCAACCGTTCCCCCGGCAATCCAAATAAAGCACCAAAAAATCCAGCTTTGGTTACCCCATGGCAACCTACCTTAACATTATCCAGAACTGATAGTTTATTGAACAGGCGAATATTCTGGAAAGTCCGACCTATACCCATACGGGCAACATCATAGGGCGGATGGCCATTGATCTGATGTTCCTGGTATTTTACTTTACCACCGGTGGGGGTATAAATACCAGTAATGATATTAAAAAGAGTAGTCTTTCCAGCACCATTAGGACCGATTATGCCAAATATTTTCTCTTTTTCCACATCCAGGTTAACATCATCCAGGGCCAGTAAGCCTCCGAATTCCTGGCTTACCCCTTCCAGGGTCAGGATTCCCATGTCTTCACCTCTTTACTAAACCAGCGTTTCTTGATGTCGTACCAGCGCACATCCCCCAGCAGTCCATTAGGTCTGAATATCATTAATATTACCAGCAGAGCACCATAGAACAGCAGCCGATACTCCGCAACTATCCGGAGCATTTCAGGTGCCAGAGTTAAAACCACCGTGCCTAGTATAGTTCCGGGAATGCTGCCCATGCCACCCAGGACTACCATGTTGAGAAATTCAATAGATTTCATAAATCCAAAATCCTGAGGAGCTATATAAGTCATATAATGAGCATACAATCCACCACCCAGACCAGCCAGGAAAGCACCTACCATAAAAGAAAGCACTTTGAGTCGAGTAGTGTTGATCCCAGCAGCTTCGGCAGCAATCTCATTTTCCCTGATCGCATAAAATGATCTGCCAATTCGAGAATTCAGTAATTTGATGTTAAGAACTATAACCACAATGGCTATCACCCACACCAGAGAGAAGGTAGTGTGTTCAGGAATACCCGACAGTCCCACCGCCTTACCACCCGGCTCAAAATTAAGAAAGAATACCCGTATGATTTCCGCAAATCCAATGGTGACCATAGCCAGGTAATCGCCTTCCAGACGCAGAGTGGGCAAGCCCAATAAAAAGCCGAATCCGGCGGCGGCTGTCGCCCCGCATAATAGCACGGCCCAAAAAGGAAGAGCCAGATGTACGGATAGAATTGCCGCGGTATAGGCCCCAATGCTCATAAATCCTGCGTGTCCCATAGATAACTGTCCAGTGACCCCGGTAGTGATATTCAATCCCAGAGCCAGAATAATATTAATACCAATCAATACCATTATGTGGAGGTAATATGCATCGATGTACTGAGATATTAATGCGTCCATTATGTTCACCTATACCTTCTTGGTAATCTTCTTGCCCATAATCCCCTGGGGTCTTAATATCAACACTAGTATTAATATGCCAAAGGCTATGGCATCTTTATAGGAAGATGACAAATAGGCCACCCCCAATATTTCTAACACCCCGAGGGTCAGCCCTCCTATCATGGCTCCGGGTATGGAACCGATGCCTCCCAGGACCGCTGCTGAAAACGCCTTTAGACCCGCCATCATCCCCATATAAGGCCATACCGCATTATAGTAAACACCTACCATTACCCCACCTGCGGCAGCCAACGCTGAACCTATAGCAAAGGTATAAGATATGACCCGATTAGCATTGATACCCATAAGCGAGGCGGCTTCCAAATCCTGAGAACAGGCCCGCATAGCCTTTCCCATCCTGGTCTGCTGTATCATCAACTGCAGTCCTACCATCAGCAGAGCTGAAACGACTAGAATAGTAATCTGCAGCGAGGAAAGATCCACGGAACCCACATGGTAAGTGTGTATGGTTATTATTTCAGGATAACGGGTGGTGTTGGTTCCCCTTATTAATGCCATCAAGGTGGAAAGAAAAATGGATACCCCGATGGCACTGATCAAGGCAGATAATCGTGAGGATTTACCCCGTATGGGACGATAGGCGATTCTTTCTATCAGCATCCCCAGGAACATACAAAAGACCATCGCTCCAATAAGAGCTACAAAAATATTTAAGCCAAAAACAGTAACCAACAGCAGTCCAGCAAATGCACCAAACATGTATATTTCCCCATGAGCAAAATTGATCAGCTGAATAATACCATAGACCATGGTATAACCAAGCGCTATCAGCGCATAGGTGCTGCCCAGAGTCAGTCCATTGACGAGTTGTTCGAAAAACATAAGCTGCCTCCTCTGATCCATTAAGACTGTACACAATTTAATGCACGTCTGAAACCCTGCACTAAACTCTAAACAGTAAGTATATATGGCCCGCCTGTTCCAGGCGGGCCCAGATTATCGACGAAGTCGATAAGGTGTCAGGCCGATGACAGAAGCCCTTTCCAGGATTATAATTCGGGCTCGCTGTGCTCGAAATAATGAAGAAACGAAGATCAAGGCATGAGAAAAGCCCTTACAGGACCACAATTTAGGCTTGCTGCGCTCGAAACAATAAAGAAGACCGCGATTGAGGCGTACCTGAGTACTTCGATTGAGCGGGCTTTTTGAAATAACGCAGATATTCGTTTCAGTATTATTTTGAGCCTTACGCGAACCTCAATTGTTATCCTGTGGGTTTTTGTCATCGGCCTGGGCCCGCCTGTTCCAGGCGGGCCATACACGCTCTTATCTATTATTACATATTTACAGGAATTTTTTCTAATAGAGCAAATTGTTCATCTTTGACAGTGATCAGGCAGACCGGGCTCTTTCTTGGTTCACGGTCCGGACCTATAGTAGTAATACCTGAAACGCCAGGATAGTCAGTCAGATTGGCCAATTCAGCTTTAAATACCTTGGGATCTATGCTGTCAGCATCTTCCATAGCCTTTTTCAAAATATATACTGCATCATAATACTGAGCAGAGAACATATCCGGGTCTTCTTCATATTTAGCCCGGTAAGCTTCCAGGAATGCTGCTGTCTCATCACTGGGCTGATCACTGGAGAATCCGCAGTAGAATATGACTTTTTCTTCCACCGCACTTTTTCCCAGAGCTGCCAGGTCCTGCCCGTATAGACCATCGCCGCCCACCAAAATCATATCAAAATTCTGCTTCTGAACCTCGTTCATAATCAAAGCAGCTTCTGTGTAATAACCAGTAAATACCAGCACATCCGCGCCTGCATTTTTCAACTTGGTGACCTGAGCCGTAAAATCAGTTTCACCATCATTGATACTCTCATCGAGTACTATATTTCCGCCTTTAGCTGCGATAGCATCTTTGAATACCGGGGTTAAGGCTGTACTATAGCCATTACTAAGAGAAGTAATTATTGCTATATTATTCCATCCTTTTTCATTGATCATCCAATCTACTACAGCTGGTGCTGCAAATGCATCCAGGAGAGTGTTTCTAAATACATAATCCCCTATTTCAACTACCCCGGTGCCAGTTGCTCCAGCTGAAATGATTACCACTTCATTGTCTTGAGCAATCTGACCAGCAACTTTAGTAAGTCCCGTACAGGGGTCTCCTACCATGGCTACAACTTTGTCTCTGGTGATATATTTCTTTGCAATTGCTGATATATCAGTTGTTTCCCCTTTATTATCGTCGTAAACACCTTCCACCTGGTGTCCCAGTATACCACCGTTAGAGTTAATCTCTTCGATAGCCATTTCCATACCTTTTTTACCTGGTATACCATAGTTGGCTACTGAACCGGTCAGGGCTCCTAAAAACCCCAGCTTGATGACTTCTCCCGATGCCTGGCTGCTCTGGTCATCAGCAGCAGGCTTTTCTCCGCCGCATCCAGCAAAAATTGACATCATCATAACACAACATAAAACTAATGCCAGCCTGAATTTCAATTTAGAACTCAAATCCTTCTCCTCCTTACCAATTTATGTTTCTAGTCTGACTGAAGATATTGTTCCCGTTCCCTCCAGTCAAAAAAAGTATAACAGATTATATATTCCTTTTTTCAGCCTTAAATCCTCCTAAAAAAATAAAAAACTGCCCTACAGGCAGAATTTGGCATATTTTCGTATGATTTTGCAGTCACCTCTGGAACTCAAATCAGGATCTTAAAGCCTGACATCGACCAGTTCACTGGTATAACTATCTATAAAGGGCAACAGAGGTATATCCGAATATTCTTCAGCATTCATAAAGAGCTGCACATTAGGGTTATACCGGTATTCTTCTATCAAGCCTTTAAACAAGATATCCATACTGCTTAATCCTGCTGCAGGCTGAGTCTGAAGCAGACCATTTTTTTCCGCATATAAAATAGCAGCCGTAATGCCAGTCCAGGTCAGGGAATAAATGAATTGCTCCACTGGGCCACTAAGCCGGGTACAGACATAAAACCTGCAGATCAAAGACCGCAATGGATAAATGGTACACATATTATCCTTTAAAAATATACAGGGATCCGGTTTCATCCTGGGCAGCCCGACCGCCAATTTCTCTTTTTGAAAATAGCTTTGGAGAAATTCATCATGGCTCAAATGCAAATGATAGGCCATCTGTTTGAAAGAAATGATATCTGGTATGACATAAGCAGTATTACAGCAGTTAGTAGTACAGCCCCTGCACATGGAATAATTGTCCTGGGCAAAGGCCTTGAATAAAGTTTCATCATCGCACAAGGGCTGCCAGGCCTCCAAAAGATCTTCTACCGACGCACTTTTATCCCTTATTCTAAGGCTGATACCTGGTTCTGGCTCACTATCACGGTAATAAACTTCAACTTTAGGCATTTTCGCAGACTTCCTTTATATCCAGGTTTCTAATCTTATTGCAAATTCTGGATCGCTTTACGGGCCAGTTCGTCACAGCGTTCGTTCCACTTATTCCCGGCATGACCTTTTACTTTTTCTACCTTTAGATGGTTTATTTTCATCATCTGGATAAGCTCCAGCCACAGATCCTGATTAGCTACCGGCTCTTTCCGGCTGTTTTTCCAGCCATTTTGCTGCCACCTGCTTAACCAGTCCTGCTTCACTGCGTTTACAAAATAGGCGCTGTCAGAATAGACAGTTACCTCCCAGCCGCTTACCTTTAATGCTTTTAGCGCTTCTATAACCGCTTTCAGCTCCATGCGCTGGTTAGTTGTATCAAATTCTCCCCCGGATATTTCTTTTATTTTATCCTTGTGAAAAAGGACTGCTCCCCAGCCTCCTGGACCGGGATTGCCAGAACATGCACCATCAGTGTATATTTCTATTTCTTTCATCCCTATACTCCTAATTCATGGCGTGGATAAGCAGTTACTATTTCTACCGCTTCGGTTATTGCTACCAAGAGCCCTACCCGGTAGGAATTTTGCAAACTCTGGGTTCTAGCATACACTTCTCCTTTTCGGCTTACCACGTACTGGGGTTTCACCTTATTAAGGGCATAAGCAGCGATATCCGCCCGGCACTTATCACATCTGCAGGCATTTGGTTTTTGCTGCAGAACATTATCTATTTCCTGCCAGATCAGCTGCTCAGCAATATTAGATAATTTGTATTCCATACTATATTCACCACTCAATCTAAAAAATTCAAGAGCTCCTTAACGCTTTTGACATGATAATCTGCTTCCGGTATCTTTAAGATTTTATCTGGTGCCAGCCATATCGCGGTCATGCCGGCCGCTTTTGCACCAGCGATATCGAAGGTCTCATCATCTCCAATATGGGCTGCCTGCTTGCTGTCCACCTGCAGGTTATCCAGAGTGTACTTAAATATGGCTGGATTCGGTTTGGCCCAGGTAACTTCATCAGAAAAAACCATAAATTGAAAATAATCAAATATCTTATCCTTTTTCATAAGCTGACGAAGGGTTACGCCGGGTGTAACGCCGGTGTTGCATATTACTGCCAGCCGGTATTTTTCAGCCAATATGGGCAGGGTTTCAGCTACCTCATCATTCATATCTGGAGGTATCTCTAACAGCGTGCTGGAAACTACCTGGTACAATCTTTCCTTAAGATATTCATCGACTTCCAATTGCATATCCTGAAGAGCAAAATCTATTTGACCCCGTGGAGATGGATCACATCCATGTTCACGCTGCATGCGATCTGCCTTCTGCCAGGCTGCTTTAAAAGCCGCTGCCACACTTTCAAAACCCCGGTCATAACCTGCCTGCTGCAGCAGTTCGGTCACCGTATTCATCCTTTTTTTAAATACCTGCCGGTCAGCAGGGCCTTTGTAAAGGGTATTCCAGAAATCAAATGTGATCGCTCTGATCACAAGCATACCTCCCCATAAGCCTCCTGACATCAGTCATCTATAATTTCATAATATATGCATTATTATGATGAAGCTTCCTGTACTTTTTCGGTCGTGCTCTCCGCCTGTTTAACATAGCCTTTTACATCTTTGTCTAATAAAGCCTGGTTATCTTTCTGCCTTTCCTGATTAACAGCCCGGGCCCGGTCTTTTTTTCTGTTCTCACTGTCGGTTTTGTAAAAACCGCCGCCTTTAAAAACTATCCCCACATTTTTGCTGATCAGCCTGTGTACTACCCCTCCACACTGGGGGCATTCATTAATAGACTCCTCACTGATTTTTTGCATTTTTTCAAAACGTCCACAATTTTCACACTCATAATCATAAATCGGCATAACCCTTACTCCTCTCTCTGGTAAATAGATTTATTACAAAGCCTGTTAAGTTAGCAGGCTGATATTAAACAAAAAAATTAAAATAGACCAGTAATGACATCAAACCATTCCAGGTACCATGAGCCAGCATAGTTACCCAAATATTACCGGTTTTCTCATACATGTAACAGAGCACCGCTCCCCCAATAGCCAGTGGAATAGTTCTCCATAAATCCCAGTGGGCCAGACCGAAAATAAGGCCGGCAGCTGCAGACCCCCACCATGGCCCTAGATATCCTCGAAACACAGGATAAAGCATGCCCCGGTAAAATAACTCCTCCGCTATAGGAGCCGTAACCACTCCCAGGAACAACAAGATGAAGAATTGCCAGTTTTGTCCCACCGAACGCAGCATCTGCTCAAAAGCCTGCGGCTGTATATCAGGCTGTAATCTTGATATCGGTATGCCCATAAATATCATGAAAACCATTAACAGGGTGCCGCCCATCAGGCCGTACAATAAAAGGTCATGAGCGGATGCTTTCTTTAAACCCAGATCAGCCAGCCGGGATTTATTTATATAAATAATAAATAGAAAAACCAACCCGATATTAATAAAAAATTGAATAATAGCAGCTGTGACAAATAAAGTCATTGAATCAACGATATATGCAGCTATTATTCTGGTACCCAGCAGAGTTAATAATACTGTGGCGATATACACGATAATTAAATCTATCAATCCCCATTTAGGCTTTAGGGCCGCATCAAGCAATTAATTTCACCCCTTACAATTTACTATTATAACTCGCTTACTAGTTATACAGCAAAGTTTTATTCAAAAACCAACTACCTACTTTGTCAATGGGGACGGTTCTGTTTGACAATATAGAAACAAGAATAATGTTGTCAGATAGAACCGTCCCCATTGACAAGAACCGTTCCCATTGACAAACCAGAACCTGTCGTCTTTTGGTTCCCAATTTTATAATAGCCGCATATTACGGGAATAATAAGTAACACAAATAGAATTAAATCAATTGGTGGTGAAATAATGACTCCCTTGCTTTTTATTTCTATTGTAACTCTGGTCCTGGTAATACTGGTCTACTGGATATTAGCCAGTCTGGAAAAAAGACAAGCTGATGATGAGCCTGAAGGGACAAGGAATAACCTGAAATTCGAGACAGCTCAGGAACTATTTAAATTCTTGGATCCCCAGCCGGTACTTGAACAAGATGTTCTGCGGCTTCAAGCCAATAATGAATATATCAAACTATACTGGCATATCAGCAGTGAAACCTGGGATAGCACTATGGAAAAATTCGGATTAAAAGTCCAGCGTAAAAACATAATCATCCGACTTTACGATTCCAATTTAAGCATTATGGATGTACCCGTAAATGATATTCAGGGAGGTCAAAAGGTTAAAACGGGAAAATTCCAAACTAGCTATGCGGTGCTGGGAATAAAGGTAAAAGAAGATTTTGTTCCCCTGTTTCTTTCCCGCAGCTTGGAATAATGTTAACTTAGCCCCTACCCAGAGAATCAATGAATTGTCGGGCGGTACGCCCGGAAGGACCATGTCTGTTCCTTTCCCACTCCAGAGCCTTACTCTGCAGCAGCTGAGGGTCCATATTGATCTGGCGTTTATGGGCCATATACTCAACCATCTGCAGATAGGTCTTTTTATCAGGGGTCTCAAAACTGATACATAGCCCAAAACGGTCCGCCAGCGATAATTTTTCCTGCATAGTATCCATACCGTGCACTTCTTCCCCCACCTTACCTCGATCGCTGAAAAATTCTTTTACCAGATGTCTTCGGTTGGATGTTGCATATAATAAAACATTAGGGTTCTGAGGGATCAGACCACCTTCCAGCACCGCCTTTAAACCCTTATATTCAGTTTCATACTCCTCAAAAGACAGATCGTCTGCAAACACTATAAATTTCAGACTATAACCGGCCAGCAGATCCATCAGCTCAGGCAAGCAGTTTATTTGTTCCCGAGTAATTTGAACCAGTCGCAGATTCTGACTTTCATATTTATTCAGCAGTGATTTGATCATACTGGATTTTCCTGTTCCCCGGGGACCGTAAAGCAAAATATTATTAGCTGGGTAACCTTTGAGAAAAATCTCGGTATTACGGCATAATTGTTCTTTCTGTCTGGTGCAGCCTATCAAATCATCCATATCAGGCACATCCGGGGCTTTGATCCCCATCAGCCCTTCCCGGACAGTATAACGTAAGGCCCGGTATCTAGCTGGTATACCTCGGGAATGATGAGCATAATAATCGGCCAGATATTCCAGTTCACAGGACCAGTCTAAAGATTGATCAAACCGTGCTGGTATACTATGGGCGGGATTGGTCTCAGGTGGCAGCAGAATTATTTCCTGCTCAGGTATTCCCAAAAGCTTCTCCAAATCTTTAAAGTCTATCCGATATAATACCTGCAGGCAGTTAAGATCATGTTTAACAGCTGCTGTCAGTACCGGCTCCAAATCTTCACTTATTTGATTTTCAGCTGCGCGGCTGAAAGGATTATCATCGTACAAAATCAATTCTAATAAGTACTTCTGAAACGACATCCCCTGTTGAAATACTCGGTTAAGGAATTCATAATAGGCATTTATAACCTCTACTGAACCTGCTTTATTTATTCCCCGATCCAAAGCATTTGTCAGGGCTTTAATAAGCGGATCAGCCAGAATATTTCTATATATGCATAAGCCAGCCAGGGCCAGGCGGAATTTTGTCAACAATCCCAGTATCCTCCTATCCGTTATGATTAATAGAATAATATAGTAACCAGAACCAAAAATGCGTGAGTGAAGAAAAAGGCCGCACTTACTCGTTCAATGATCCAGTTCATTATTCTTTCTGCTCCTATACGGCCCCGCAAGTATTTATAAGATGAGTTGAGCACGACCAGAATGTGCAGCAGTTCCTCCCCAGCCAGAACCAGAGTTAAAATGATCATGACCGGGTTCTGCAGGACCAGAAAAGCCAGAATAAAATAGACGGCTTCCAACATTAAGGAAGCGGCCAGCATTCCTACCAATCTAACCCGGGCCGATCCTTTTGCTTCGTGCAACCAGGACACAAATGCCGCCTGCATTTCCATCTCCCATGCCTGCGGTTTCCCCCTTAGAATTGCAGAGAAATACAGTCCGTATATTAAAAAGATCATACCAGCCATGATCCCCAGAGCTATAAGCAAGTAGTTCCACAACCTTTCCGACCATTCTATTAGATTATTGATCTAAGCTGAAGCAGGCTTCGCAGGCACCGCCGGGTACCATATCGATGCCCCAGCACGTATTAAGGGGACCCCGTTCTGAAACAGCTTAACCCTTACTATCATTTCATCATTAAAGTTGAGCCAAGACTAAATGACTAAATGCAATTGAAGAAATTATACCCCATGTCGCATCATATTTGAAGTTTTGAAAAGATAATGAGACAGATCGAGAATCGTCCCCTGCCGCATTCGAGTTGAATTAGCTGTACCTTCTAGAATATAATGGAATATAGGAAACAAGGGGACGGTTTTCATGTTTCCTTTCCAACTTTAAGAGGAAACAGCAGAACCGTCCCCTTGTTTCGCATTCACTTTGGATTGGATGTGTTATCAGATGACGGAGTGGCCCCGGCTTGATTTAACCAGGATAAAAAAACCGATTCTTATTGCTGATGGCTTTCTGTTTACCGAAGGGCCGGTTTGGAATCGTATTGAGAACTATCTGCTCTTTTCCGATATCGCTGGTGATACTATATATAAACTTGTTATGCCAGACAAAATAACCATATTTCGTCGACCTAGCAATAATGCTAATGGACTGGCGTTGGATGCCAATGGCTGTTTGCTGGCAGCAGAGCATGGGAGCAGGAGCGTTACTCGTTTACAAAAAGATGGTTCTATCCAAAATATTGCCGGCAGCTACATGAACCAACGGCTGCATTCGCCCAATGATCTAGCAGTACGTTCAGATGACACAATTTACTTTACAGATCCACCTTTTGGCCTGGGCAACCGTAAGCCAGAACTGGCTTTCATGGGATTATTCCGCTTGGACCCAGGAGGGGCTATGGTCTTGGAAGGCCGATTTGACCAATATCCCAATGGAGTCGCCTTATCTCCTGATGAAAAAACATTGTATCTGGCTTTGACCATGACCCATGAGATCATCGCCTTTGATGTGGCGCAAAATGGGTCTATCAGTAATTCACGGCTATTTGCCAGGGCCTCTTATCCTGATGGTATGGCGGTGGATCTAGCAGGGAATGTCTATATCGCCAGCAGCGAAGGGATAGTAATTATCTCTGTAGCTGGGATCCCGCTGGGGACCATAAAACTTGATCAACATCCAGCCAACTGTGCTTTCGCCGGCATGGACGGCAAGACCCTTATTATTACCGCCAGACATGGAGTATACCGAGTGGCACTTCCCATCCCTGGCTTTTAAGAAACAGGGGGGGCGGTTCTTCCGTTTCCTTATACAGAAAAACCCTGACAGAAGTACTGCCAGGGTTAAAGAATCACCATTTCTACAGCTTTTCGTTCAGTTCTTTTATAACATCGTGCAGATCTGCCTGCATGATATAATCGGCCATATAGTTGATAGCTGCATTTTCATCGGTATTTACCGCTGCTATCACTCGAGCATCCCTTATACCTACGGTAAACTGTACCTGCCCGGAAATACCTAATAATATGGCCAGCTGTGGTTTACATTTCTTACCGGATAGCCCGATAATCCTTTCCTCAGAAAGCCATTTCTTATCAGTAGCCACCGGTTTGGAACAGGCTACTTCCCCACCCAGCTTGGAGGCCAGAGCCTGTACATCTGCCAGTTTCCCTTCGTCACTGAGACCCTGCCCTACAGCAACCAGGATCTCGGCCGCTTCGATATTCACACTATCACCCGCCTTGGGTTTAAAGTCAAGCACCTTGATTCCCGCAGCCTTGATCTCTACTGCCAGTTCTTCAATGCTTCCATTTCCCGCTCCTGCAGCCTCATAGGAACGAGGTCGGATGGCTATAACTTTTGGGCCTTCTATGTACTGGACAGCTATAGTAGCTCCACCTAGAGCATTGCGCTGACATTCGATTTTACTGCCATCTACGTTGATAGCTGTCACATCTGTTAAGCACCCGGCCCCTATCGCTTGAGCCAGACGTCCAGCTAGTTCCTTTCCCCTGCGATCAGATGAAAGCAGCACGGTATCAATATTTTCCTTATCTAACACCTGTTTTATAGCTGCGGCAACTGCTCCAGTATCTCCCACTACTAGATTAGGATTGCTTATCTTAAGGGTCTTAGCCCCAGCTCCCGCCAGAGCCTGAGCAAGGCTGTCGTCATTAAGGCTTACTGCCACAACTGAATCCTCTATTTTCCTGGCTGCGCTTATTAACTCTAAAGCCAGTCCCTGGTTCGCACTGTATATAAGTACTCCTGCCATTATCTATCCCCCCTATATTACCCCTTCAGTCTTGAGTGCCTGCAGCAGCTCTTCTACACTGGCAACCTTGACCTGTTTGCGGTCGGTTTCCGGTGCCAGGTTGCTGACCGTCACAATCTCAGGCAAGCCAGTCAAATCAATTTCCAGGTCTTCCAGCTCCAGAACCTCTTTAGGTTTCCTGCCTGCTTTAAGAATCTGGGTAACCGAAGGAATTCTGGGTTCGTTAATATCTCCCTGCACGCTCACTACCACCGGCAGGCTCACTTCAATTATCTCATCGCCATCTTCCAGCGAACGAGTTATTACTGCGCTGCTATCGTTAATCTCTATACTGCTGGCATAACCTACCTGAGGCAGACCTAGCAGCTCAGCTACTCTGGAACCTACCTGGCCGGAGTAATTGTCTCCACTGCCTTCCCCAAATAATATAAGCCCCACATCTTCTATCTTCTTGATAGCTTCAGCTAATACTAAACCCTTTGTACTTCCATCGGCCCCTTCCAAGTCATCATCCAGGACCAGAAATGCTTCGTCGGCCCCGGCTGCCAGAGCTTCCTTGACCGTCTCTTCTACTTCTTCATTTCCAGCTGAAAGCACGATTACTTTTCCACCCTGATTCTCTTTAATAAGCACCGCGGCTTCCAGGGCATTTTTGTCTATTATCCCCAGAGCTGAAGGTACCCCATCCAGTACCGGTTTACGATTGCGTATTCTTATCTGCTGCAAATCCGGTATCTGCTTCATCGCAACGACTATATTCATCCCCAATAAACCCCCTTAATGTAAACAAGATAGTATTTATATTATTTTTAATTTATTGTTCTATACTTCAACTAAACCTGTCCTTTGTTACCGCATCCATTTCACTTTGATGCCTGGCTCTTATCCAAAACGGAACTGCACTCCGGCTCCCCCAGCCGGATAATACCATTCTAATACTTCGGTTCCGCAGGCAATCCTGCAGGTTCCGCATTCCAGACAACCATCAATAGTAAGCTCTACTTCACCATCCTGGTTTTCTTCGTACAGCCCGGCTGGACATACCAGTATCGCTCTTTTCAGGCGAGGATCTTTCTCCATACCTGGTTTGATCTTTATATGCGGTTCCTTATCGTGTTTGAAAACATCCAATCCCAGTTTAGCTTTAAGTCCCATGATTTCGCTCATATTTTCATCACCTTCCGCATGTCCTTGAACATCGCCCATAATTCGCCAGTACCAAGGTATTTTTTTATTGTTGGATACAGCTTGGCCTTGCTGCCGGCTGGAACATTATACAAGTCTCGCATAATACTGCCCATCAGCTCTGGATAATAGCTGTAAATACGATGATTCTCCAGGGCTTCCGGAGCTTCGCTGAAGTTTTTAAAATCCTGCATGACAAAACTATCATTCAGCATAGACTCGTAGCTGGCCAGACTGGCCGCACTGAAGTCTTCTTTAGCTTTAGCTTGTATAACCGCCTGGGCGGCATAATATCCTGATGCCAAGGCATATTCCATGCCTCTAACCGTTACCCCAATGTTCATAGAAAACCCAGCTGCATCTCCAGCTACTAGAATCCCATCCCCGGAAAGTTTGGTAAGAGCTTTAATGCCCCCTTCTGGTATTACATGGGCTGAATATTCCACGGTCTCCCCGCCTTTAATGAGTCTGGCGACCTCTGGTCTTTGTTTGAACTCGTCCAGCAGCACAGGAGCCTGAATGGCTGGCTGCCCTTCTATGAGGTCTTTTATTCCTACCACTATACCCAGACTGACACTATCCTTATTCGTATAAAGGAATCCCCCGCCAAATTTACCCCGGGTGACTTCTCCCATAAACAGGCGAGCCGCGCCTTCATCACCTTCCAAACCAAACCTTTCATTGATCAGAGCAGAATCTAGTTCAATTATTTCCTTAAAGCCTACTCCATACTGACCTGCCGAACCTGGTTTCCTCAGTCCTGCTTTTTCCGCCATTAACGAGAGCACCCCATCACAGGCGATGACCGTATGGGAACGAAGTTCATCTCCTCCTGCATATACACCCTCAACCCGGCCATTTTCAATTATCAGGTCATCGACCCTGCTTCTGCTAACCAGCATTGCCCCTTTTCTTTCAGCCTGTTTGGCCATCCAGCGGTCAAACTTGGCTCTTAGTATGCTGTAACTCTGGTAAGGCTCCTGATCCAGCTCTTCACCTCGATAGGACACATTCAAAGAGCGTTCTCCAGCCATAACGCTGACACCTTCCTGAGTAATATGCCGCTCCAGAGGAGCTTTTTTCCACAGGTCCGGGAACATATCTCTTATGGGGTTTAGATATATACGTCCCCCGCTTACGTTCTTGGAACCTGGATAATCTCCCCTTTCCAGCAGAAGTACTTCCAGACCTTCCTGAGCCAGGGTATAGGCGGCGCCCAGACCGGCAAGACCTGCACCGACTATTATAGCATCAAATTTTTCTTCCATCTGCTCGCTACACCTCACTTCTATCCTTTTAATACTGACCCCGCTACAATCATTTTCTGCATATCTGCTACTCCCTCGATTTCGGGGCCAATTAGGGCATCCCTGAGTATACGCTCAATATTATAGTCTTTCATTAATCCATAAGAACCATGTGCATTCATGGCGATCCGGGCTGCTTCTACCACATTGTCACCACAGAAAGCTTTAGCCAGCGCAGCTTCAGCAGCAAAGGCAGCCGGGTCTTTAATGTCATTAGCCAGCCATCCCAAACGGTAGCACAGCCAGCGGGCAGTTTCATATTTAATTTTCAAATCGGCGATTTTTAATTGAATAGCCTGGAATTTAGCAATAGGAGCACCCCGATGGGTTTTCTCTTTAACATATTTAACCGCTTCGTCCAGGGCAGCCAGGGTACCGCCCAGAGCAGCTGTAGCAGTACCGACTTTTCCAAGAGCAATACCATAAAGCAGTATCGGGAAGCCCTGTCCTAACTTACCCAGTATGTTCTCTGCCGGCACCTTAATGTTTTCCATATATATGTCGACCAGCACCCCACCCTTCATTCCTACTTTAGCCCAGGGCTCGGATATGGAGTAACCCTCACACCACTTGTCTACGATAAAGGCGGTAACTTCGCCGCTTTCACTTTCCCGGGCAAAAACCACGCAGGGACCGGGCTGATTGGCATTAGATATAAACCTCTTGGTGCCGTTCAAAACATAAACGTCGCCTTCTTTTACTGCTGTGCTGGTCAGCTGTTTAGGGTCCGAACCGGTGGCAGGCTCGGTAAATGCGAACGAAGCTATGATTTTCCCTTTACAAGCATCGGGCAGATACTTTTGCTTCTGCTCCTCGGTGCCAAACTTTTGAAGAGCCCCCAATCCCAGGGTATGGGCTGCCAGAGTCATAGCCACGCCTCCAGATACCCGGGCTATCTGTTCCATCACCAGCACATATCCATCGTAGCCGCCATCAGCTCCTCCATATTCTTCAGCTATGGGTATACCAAACAACTCCAGTTCTCCCATCTCGGCAAATATTTCGTCTGGTATCTTATTTTCCTCATCAATCTGCCTGGCTATAGGTTCCAGTTTCTTCTCTGCAAAATCCCGAGCCATAGCCTGCAGCAGGGATTGTTCTTTGGTAAAATTAAAATTCATCCTTTAACCTCCCATATTTATCATTTCATTTTTTTCTTACAGTAAATTACGCACATGTAATATTTGCATTTAGTTTATCATAACAAAAAAACTTATGCCATATTTTTTATAAAAATTATGATCTTTTTGAGTGGCATTAAATGCCATTTCTATCATGCCTCTTTATTTGTATAGGTGAAATATAGCTTTCGTCTTAATAGATGTCAAGTATCACTATTTGAGACCCAATTCTTCCAATACCGGATAGAAAGGGAGCGGAAACTGGGCCTGTCTCATAAGAGCAGGGTATACACTGGGATACCTGGCACCACCACGCTTGTGGGTTTCTTCCAGGCCAATACAAATTTCTTCGAATCGGCAGTAAGGAATACCGAAGACGATAGCATCTTCCTCACAAAAAGCCATAGCCCTTTCCCCAACCCCGGGAAGTGTAAACTGGCAGGTCCCTGTCTGCATAGCGGTTATAACAGCACGCAAACACCCCATCCTCTCTGTTAGTTTAGCATCCAGAGCTTTACCGGTATGAAAATTCTGGGCCATTACCAGGCGGTGAGCCTGGGCAGCATTGCAGTAAACCAGTACTGCATCAGGTGTAAATTCTGCCTGTTCTAGTGGGGCTAATACCATATACTGCCTGTCGGCAGGTTCCATCCGAGGGAGGTGTTCCTTGTTTAAAGAAGCCCCTATTTCCATAGTCTTAGCACAGAACGGATAACCCATCAAGCCATCTTCCCAGTTCTTCGCCAGGGGTTTTATGCCCAGGCACATAACTACCGGAGGACACTGATGGTCTTCCGGACCAAATATTACTGTCCTTCCCATCCGTCTTACAATCCCATAACCCTGGCAGAGAGCCAGTCTTTCTCCCAGGTCTTTCTCTGGACGTATACCCTTTTGCGAGATCTCATCTTCTGAAGCCAACAGCTTAACTGCTATGGGATATGTCGCCGGCCGCAAAAGTTTCTCGATATCTTTTGATAATCTCCGGGTCAATTCCATATAAACTCCTCCTTCCCTACATATATAAAACCGTATTTTTTCTCTATCTTTTCAACCCCACCGGACAGGAACTCATGCAATTGAAACAATTATACTGGAAGCCAATCAGCTGTGCCTGGTACAAACGCCAGTAATGTGGGTCTATAAACATCTGTTTCTGTTGCTCTGGAGTACCATCCACGAACTTGTTCCAAAAACGTATACTGCCGCCTATTCCCCAGGGTTGTGAGCAGCTTAAACATTTGTTTACATTGGTAAAACCCTCTTCATCCAGGGCACCTGCCGGACATGCTTCAACACAAATATCGCAGTCAATACATAATTCTTCGGTTACCTGTGGATCAGATGCTAATTCCAGGTCACACACAACCGCAGTAAATATCACCCGGGTACCCAGCTCTGGATGAATGACCAGATTATGCCTTCCCAATACCCCCAACCCGGCGGCCACCGCGGCATGGCGCAATGAGAGTTCCCCTACTGATCCCCCGGTGTCCCTATCCATAGTCATAGGATAAGAGACTCCTATGGTCATTGCCCGGGCATCAAATTCCTTTTCTATGAACCTGGCCAATTTATAGCTGCAGGATCTCGAAAACTCCATCACATCCATCCGACCACTCATAGCTATTCTCATATTAGGGCTTTCACAACTTGACAATTCCCGGTAAGCCAGCACGATGATCGATCTGGCACCCGGCATTATGCTAACGACCTGAGGGGATTTTGGACTGTGATAATCTGATACCGAGGTAAACCCCACATCATCAACCCCCATCCCCAAGACAAAATCCCTTATCTTATTCTTCATTCTCCTTCCTCCTCTAACCGTCCAAGACTGATCAACTATTTCACCTTGCTTTAGCAATAATCCAACTTTAGTGCTGGGATGATCACTCTATCCGCCTATGAACTTCGGTTTCCGCTTTTCGATAAATGCTGCTATGGCTTCCTTTAAATCTTCTGACCCAAAACAGGCTACTGATTGAGCCTGTTCAAACAGTAAAGACGCCGCAGTACTATTATCCTGGGCTAGATTGATTCCTTTTTTAGCCCAGCTTACAGCCATGGGGGGATAAGCAGCCATTTTTTCGGCCAAGTTTAATGCTCTGGCATTCAGTTCTTCTTCTTTGACCACCATTTCAGCCAGACCTATCTTATAGGCTTCTTCGGCTTGGACCTCTTCACAGCCCATTATCATTCTCTTGGCCTGCCCCACCCCGATGAGCTTGGTCAAACGGGTTGTACCGCCCATATCAGGAGCCAGACCTAAAGATACCTCCGGTAAACGAAATCTGGCATTATCAGCTGCAATTCTGATATCACAACCCAGTATCATTTCAACCCCGGAGCCGACGCAATATCCTTGAACAGCAGCAATAACCGGAATGGACATTTCCTGCCAGCGGCTGTAGAGATACTGCAGCCAAGCTATTTTCTCCAGTATATATTGATAATCAAATTTTTTAAGGGTTTCTAAATCCATCCCCACTGAGAAATGTATTCCATTGGCATTTATGACCACCGCTTTTATTGTTTTATCGGTTATGATGTTATCCTGTATTTTTTCCAGGTTGCACAACATATCAATATTTACTGCATTCCATTTATCAGGACGGTTTAATGACAGAACCGCCACCCCTGACCTCTTAACTTCCACGTCTATAGTAGAATTAATTGTAAATTCCATTGTCTCCCCTCCATTTCCGCAAGATCGCGAACATCTTATTCTATTGCCTTTTAAATTCTGGTTTCCGTTTCGTCCGGAAGGCCTGAAATGTTTCCTACTGACCTTCGGCAGAAAAAAGCATACCCCAATACTACCTTAAACCCATATCTTCCAGCACTGGATTAGACTGCTGGGGAAACGGGGTCTCTGTAAACAGTGCCGGATAGATAGTCGTATACTTGAATTCACCTCTCCTTTCACTATCCTCCAGTCCCCAACATATCTCCTCAAATTTTACATATGGAATACCGAATTTAATTGCATCTTCCTCACAATAAGCCAGGGCTCTATCACCAGCACCTGGCAAACCGCACTGATACCAGTATTCAGTACGGGACAAGGGGACAGGTTCCTTGTCCCATTAATTTGCTGGGACAAGGAACCTGTCCCCCTGTCCCATCTCACCTTTCATGATTACCACTTCCTTAATTCATGTTTTTCCGACAGCAATATGCACAATATATCATTTATTAACATGTTACCTTTTTGTTTGTTAAAAAACCCCTCTTGGGGGTTCTTTAGCTTACAGGTTTTTTTCTAAATGAGCCAGGGATTTTTCAAATACCGGTACATCGAAAGATTCAATAGTATCTTTAATATGCTGATTGTATTCCTGAGCAATGGGTAGGATCTGCTCAGCCAGATCCCAGCCCTTCTGAGTTAACAATATTTTAACGCTGCGCCGATCCGAGGGATCTTCAATGCGCTGGACCAATCCTTCTCTTGATAACCTGTCAATCAATCCGGTAACCGCAGGGCTATCGAGCTGTATACGCCCAGCAATATCTTTTACACCATCCCCATCATGATCAAGCAGATCGAATAAGACAAAAGACTGGCCAATAGTAATCCCGTATTCTTGATAACGAGTATTATATTCGCGGCTTATTTTACGGGTTATGGCTCCCAATCTGAAGCACCAAAAATCAGTAAAATTTTCCAATACTGTGTTCTCCTTTTTATTTCGCATGTTATTTAATAATATGTTAACATTTTTGGATTAGCAAAGTCAATTTATAAAATAAGTTCGGTACCAGGTACCGAACTTATTAAAGGGCGGGTTGTTCACTCGCCCCTGATTAATTAGTTTCGTAATTCAGATATACCATAAAGCCTTAACCCGCACTTATCGCCTTACGGCTTTTCAAGCTCCTGATCGCCCTATCCAGCCCATCAACAGTCAATTCTTCCATGGGGAAGATTTCTGCAATTTTGTTAATAGTATACGATCCATCCATCCAACTCCAGTACTTCCTGGGAATGGGGTTTAGCCACACGGAATATTCAAATTTATGCCGCAGCATACTCAGCCATTCAATACCTGGCTTTTGATTATATAACTCCCAGTCTATAACTCCCCCGGGCCGCATCAGCTCATACAGAGCCATACTGGCATCACCCACTATAATGACCCTATAATCAGAAGATAAATGATTGAGAATATAATCCGTGGGGGTATGATCGTTCAAACTGCAGTGGGTATCATGAAACATCCAGTCATAAAGGCAGTTATGGAAATAAAAAACTTTTAGATCCTTGAAATGAGCTGTGCGGTTAACTGCGGTGAACAACTGGTTGCATAACCTGCTGTAAGAAATCATGGAGCCGCCGGAATCCATTAATAACAGTACTTTGATGGCGTTTTCCCGCGGACGATTCCATACCAGTTCCAGCCGGCCTGCATTATCACAGGTTTTATCTATAGTTGCATCCAGGTCCAGTTCGGTTCTGGCTCCATCCAGCCGGGTGGTAAACTGCCTAAGTTTACGCAGTGCCATCTGGAACTGCCTTACTCCCAATGTTTCATCGGTCCTGAATTCCTGAAATCTTCTCATGCCGGCTACTTTTACCGCTGATAAATTCCGGCTCTCCCCCCCAATACGTATGCCGCCTGGATGATAACCAGAATGACCAAAGGGGGACGTACCGCCGGTACCTACCCAGCGATTCCCTCCGTGATGCTCCTCGGTCTGCTCTTTAAGTCTTTCTTCCAACATGCGTTTTAATTCATCCAGATCCAACTGCTGGTGATTTCTGCGCATCTCTTCAGTTACTTCGACCTCTGGCAGTTCTTTATTCAGCCATTCCCATATTTTTTCGGGAAGTCCTTCCGGCGTTTCTATATCCTTAAAAAAACTGGAAAATGCCATATCAAAACGATCATAATGAGCTTCCGTCTTTACCAGCATAGCTCGCCCCAGGTAATAAAAGCCAATCAGGCTTGATCCAGCCAGACCAGCCTCCAATGCCTCCAGCAGGGACTGCCATTCATTTAAAGATACCGGCATCCCATAGTTTTTGAGTGTATAAAAAAAATTCGTGAACATTTATTCGCTCCCGGTATTATTTAATTTAACGAAACCGTCCCAGGACATTAGAGTTCCTGGCATTTCCTTTACCCTGCAGCTGATTCAAGAGGACATCCAGATCCTCGTTTTTCTTGAGCAGTACGCCTAAGAAGGGAAGTTCTTTTTTTATCTTACTGGGACTTATCCCTCCGACTACCAGTGCCTGCAGCCAGTCAATCAATTCACTGGTACTCGGCTTTTTCTGGATATCGGGAATATTACGCAGCATATAAAAAGTCTCCATAGCCTGCTCCAGCAGCTTCCTTTCCAGTTTGGGATGGTGGACGCTGATGATACTTTCCATGGTATCCGGATCTGGGAAAGCTATATAATGAAAGATACACCGGCGCAAGAAAGCATCCGGTAGTTCCTTCTCCGCATTACTGGTTATGATCACTATCGGCCTTTGATTGGCCGTTATAGTTTCTTTAGTTTCCGGAATATAAAAACTCATCTGATCCAATTCCCACAACAAATCATTGGGAAATTCCAGATCCGCTTTGTCTATCTCGTCTATTAACAAAACCACCTGTTTGGATGCCCCAAATGACTCACCCAGTTTTCCCAGTTTGATATACTTCTTAATATTAGATACATCACTTTCACCAAACTGGCTGTCATATAATCTCTGTACTGTATCATAGAGATACAGCCCTTCCTGGGCTTTAGTGGTTGATTTTATATTCCATATGATCAAATCCATAGCCAGAGACTCGGCTATACTTTGAGCCAGCATGGTCTTACCGGTTCCTGGTTCCCCCTTTATCAAGAGCGGCTTCTTAAGCGATATAGCTATATTTACACTGTTGCTTAGTTCATCAGATACGATATACCCGGATGAACCCTGGTATGCTTTTAAACTTGCTGACATGATTGCAATTCCCCCTGTGAAGTCTAAAATATTGTCCCCAATCCTTTACAAATGATAACAGAACTACTATAGAGCGTCAATTGAGAAAAATATCGCAAAGTCGCAAATCCTGCTATTCCATGGAAGCGTATTTACCAGCTGCATAACCGGTAGAGAACGCTGCCTGCAGGTTAAACCCTCCGGTATAACCATCAACATCAAGTACTTCACCGGCAAAAAACAATCCCCCTATGAGTTTTGACTCCATGGTGCGTGGATGGACCTCCTTAACATCCACCCCCCCCGCAGTTACAATGGCTTCCGCTACCGGACGCGTATCAGCAATAGTCATAGACAGAGATTTCAGCAGCTTTACCAGCCGACCGCGTTCCTCACGGCTTATACCGCTGCACTCTTTCTCACCGTCTATCTCACTCAAAGCTATGATGACCGGAATCATCTTTTTAGGTAGTAATTCGCCCAGGGAATTTTTTAGATTTCTCCGTGAATACTTTGAAAAATCCCGCTGCACCCGTTCATCCAGTTTTTCTTCGCTAAGAGCTGGCTTCAAATCGATAGTAAGCACCACTGGTTTTTTCTCCTGGGATAGGTATTTCCCGATATCGCTGCTCATGCTCAGAATTATTGGTCCAGATACTCCAAAATGAGTAAACAGCATCTCACCAAATTCTTCATTTATTTGTGCACCGTCAATTTTACATGCTGAAGCCCGGACATTTTTAAGGCTCAGCCCCTGCAAATCCTTAACCCATTCTTCAACCGTCACCAGTGGCACCAGAGAAGCCCGGGGAGGTATGATCCGGTGTCCGGCTTCTTCAGCCCATTTATATCCATCACCGGTAGAACCGGTAGCAGGGTATGATATGCCCCCGGTTGATATTATGACTGCATCGGCACTTATTCTGTCCCGAGCCGTCACCACTCCAACCACCCTTTGGGACTCAATTAATATGCCGACGACTTCCTGGCCGGATAAGATTTGCACCCCCACTTCAACCATATTCTGATAAAGCAGGTTGACCACATCGAGGGCCCGCTCCGTCTGCGGGAAAACTCTATTTCCTCTTTCCACCTTAGTTTTTAACCCTCTTTGTTCAAAAAATTCGATCAAGTCATGATTCGAAAAGTCATTTAAAGCACTATAAAGAAATTTGCCGTTACCCGGATAGGAAGCAATAAATTCATCTCTCTCCAAGGATGAGGTAATATTACCCCGGCCTTTACCAGTTATGCCAAGTTTTTTCCCTACCCGCTGGTTTTTTTCTATCAAGACAACTTGAACACCATTAGCCCGGGCGTTAATGGCTGCCATCATACCAGCCGGGCCGCCGCCAATTACAACTACTTTGTGATCCATGAAGACCTCCAATTAATTAAACTTTATCCACAAGCAGTTTTCTGCTAGAATTTTACTTATTGGTAAACCTGAATACGGGAGGTTATAAAATATTGGACAAAAATAATTACCGGGTACCTCGCAGTCTACTTGCACTTGTGGTTATTATTCTAGGTGCTATGTATTATTATGCTGCATATGTGGATGTGCCAACACCAGATGATACAGTTACAGAATTTTATGAAGCCTACTTTAACCAGGATTATTCCCTGGCAGCGGAAAACATAAGTGTTTTCTGGGCTGCACAGCTGCTGCCCGAGTATGCTGATCTGCAACCAGCTGAACTGCTGTCAGATCGAGCAGCTCTGGAAAATGAAGCAGCCCAGTTTTTCTCTCTGGTTGAACAACAAAATCCGACCCCAGCTGACGTGGCGGTAAAAGTTAACCCGGCTTATTCACGAGTAGGTGAATACAGCGCCCTGGTAGTATATGAACTGACTCAAGGCAGTGAACCAGCGAGTATGGAAATAGCCATGCTTATTAAGGAAACTAACCGATTCTACATCATTAATATTTATCCTTTACAGGAAGAGAATTTAAAGGATATTCAAGAATTCGATATGGAAACTTTAGACTCCGATTTCAAGGAAATCCTGGAGTCATGATCGGCAGTTTAAAGGGAGTCCTGTTAAATTAATAACAGGACTCCCTTTATATTCTTATCCAATTTGACCCTGTTCCAGCTGTCCTTCCCCAGCAGTGGAATTGAATACCTTGGAATAGGCAGGTATTATATCGCCATCATCCAGTATGCAGCCGCTGGCGACTACCGAGCCAGTCTCCAACCGCGCCGATGAACCCAACTGGCACCCGGAGCCTATAACTGCCTCATTTATTACAGATCGATCCCCTATTCGACTATCATTCCATATTATCGAGTTTGTTAAAACCGCCCCGGCACCTATCATACATCCATCGCCAATCACCACCGTACCTTGAAACTTAACCTTATCACCGATTATCACCTGTTTACCAGCCAGCACTTGTGCATGGTCTGACGAATAAATAAGTCGACCGGATGGTATGGCTCTGACCCGACCTGCCAGTAAATCTCCGTGCGCCTGACGATAAGCAGCAATATTTCCCACATCGCACCAGTAGTCGTCTATACTCACCCCATAAAACGGGGCTCCTATCTTAACTAAATGGGGGAAAACTTGTTTGCCAAAATCATAAAATTGCCGAGCCGGGATGTATTTGAATATTTCTGTTTCGAATATGTATATACCGGTATTAGCCATATTGTTCAGAGCTTCTTCGGGTTTCGGTTTCTCCTGGAAGCTCTTGATTTTATTATTTTCATCAGTTATCACTATACCGAAATTTTCTACCTCATTCACCTGCTTTAAGGCAATGGTAGCCAGAGCCCCGTTCCGACGGTGGGCATAGAGCAGGGAAGTAATATCAATGTCAGTTAGTGCGTCCCCACTGATAACCACAAAAGTATCATTTAAAAACCAGTCGCACTTTTTTACTCCTCCAGCGGTTCCCATCAGTTCTTCTTCCGGCGAATAACTGATTGACATTCCATATTTCGTTCCATCCTTAAAATACTCGTTGATTACCCGGGAATGATAATGCAGGTTGGCTATTACCTGGGTACAGCCGTGTTTGCCCAATAGATGAACTATCTGTTCCATCAATGGCCGGTTTCCTACTGGAACCATAGGTTTTGGTATATGCATGGTCAGCGGCATAAGTCTTGATCCAACCCCTGCGGCCATGATCATAGCCTTCATTCACTTGTTTCCTCCCATTATTTTTACTTGTAAGTATAATTTACCAGAGCCAGGTATTTATCGCAAATACCAATTACCTATCTATATATAATAAAAAACCCGGCCTAATATACGCCGGGCAAAAAATATTATTGTACCTGAGTTCTTATACTGGATTTTTCCATTAACTGCATGGCTAAAAATTCAAGATGAGTCTTTATTTCTCCAACGATGAAGTCGACCTCTTCCCTGCTAGCCATATTCATCGATGTGCACCGGTCAACTTCTCTAATGGTCTCATACATCTGCTCAACACCCTTATAAGCATGATGTTCATTTTCTTCCAACAGATAATACGCCAGTTCAGTTAAATCCATGTATAATTCCTTTAAATAAATTTTGGGCTGGTATATACTGTCTAGCTGGTTTACCTGCGCCAGTATAGCCCGATAGCAGTTTATCACCGGGCTCCGCAAAACAATTACCCCCTCATATATTAAGTATATTACTCATGTTTTAACATATTTTGCCATTCGTAGTAACACCTTCATCAGTGTATAAGACAAATAATGATTAGTCAATATAATAAGCCCAATTTATCGCCATTTTTTTCCGTCATACTTCTTGTCCAAAGTGCATCTTCCGATATTTTTCATCAAATAACCTGCTATTTGATATGAAATATCTAGGAATTTAATTATATTAATATATAAATAACCTTCTGTTAAAAAAAACAGAAGGTTATTTATTCTTTTTCTGCTATTTTTCCATCTTTTTCTTCATAAGCTGGTAATTGATACTGTCTGCAAGAGCTTGCCAGGAAGCTTCAATAATATTTTCCGAAACTCCTACCGTACTCCATTTATTGCCTTTATCGCCCGATTCAATTAAAACCCTGACTCGTGCTGCTGTAGCTTTGCTACCGTCCAGTACCCGCACCTTATAATCTGATAGATGCATTTCATCGATTTCAGGGAAGACTTCATTCAAAGCTTTCCGCAGTGAATTATCAAGGGCGTTTACCGGCCCATCACCTTCCGCTGCAGTATGTACGATTTTATCATCAATAGATATCTTGATCATGGCTTCTGACGTCATTTCACCATCTTCATTTTTTTCCAGGATAATCTTGAGATTCTTTAGTTTAAAATATTCCTCATACTGCCGAAAAGCTTTTCTTAACAGCAGTTCCATAGATGCTTCTGCACCTTCAAATTGAAAACCCTGATTTTCCAGCTCTTTGATCTGCCTTATTACTTTGCGGGTCTCTGCATCATATTCATTTACATCGATGTTAAATTCACGGGCTTTGTAAAGCAAATTAGATAGCCCTGAGAGTTCAGAAACCAGTACCCGCCGATGATTACCTACTTCTTCGGGATTAATATGTTCATAAGTGAGCGAATCCTTTAACATGGCACTTACATGGATGCCCCCCTTATGTGCAAAGGCTCCATGTCCCACATAAGGCTGGTTATTGTGATGGGGCATATTAGATATTTCACTGATATAGCGCGATACCTCAGTCAGTCGTTTTAAATTGCCTGCCGGCAAAGCCTTTTTTCGCATTTTCAATTCCAACCCGGGTATGACTGTACACAAGTCAACATTACCGCAGCGTTCACCATAGCCATTCATCGTACCCTGTATGTGTACACAGCCATGTTCAACTGCCACCAGGGTATTGGCCGCGGCACAGCCCGAATCATTATGCACATGTACTCCCAGCTGTATAGTATTATGCAGTTTAACCTGTTTCACAATATCTGCTGCTTCCCAGGGCATAGCCCCCCCGTTAGTATCGCAGAGCACCAGACAATCTGCACCCGCTTCAGCCGCAGCAGCCAGTACCTCCAGAGCATAGTCCCGGTTATTTTTATACCCATCAAAAAAATGTTCTGCATCAAATATCACTTCTAATCCCTTGTCTTTTAGACAGGAAATGGTATCTTTGATCATTTTCAAATTTTCATCCAGGGTAGTCTCCAGGGCTCTAGTAACATGAAAATCCCATGATTTACCAAATATAGTAGCAACCGAGACTCCAGTGTCTAGTACTGCTTTGATGTTGCTGTCCGCCTTAATGCTTAGGCCTGGCTTGCGGGTAGCACTAAAGGCCGTAATTTTAGCATGCTGAAGTTCCAACTCCGCCACCTGCCTGAAAAATTCCAGATCCTTTGGATTGCTGCCCGGCCAGCCACCTTCAATATAAGCAATACCCAGGTAGTCCAGCTTTTTAGCTATTTTTAACTTGTCATCAATAGTAAATGACAGACCTTCCCCCTGTGACCCATCTCGCAGGGTAGTATCATATACTGCTACATCCACTTTGATATTCCCAATTTATATGCCCTCCTCGCTTACATTACCCATAATCTTCTATACTTTATAGTAGCATTATTTTTTCCACAATAACATCGCCCATTTCTCTGGTGCCAAGTACTTTTATTTCTTTTCCTCCAGAATCACTGCACGATAATAAATCTCCGGTCCGATATCCTTCTTCCAGGACCCTGGTAACTGCCTGTTCTATAACTTCCGCTTCCTTATCCATATTAAAGGAATACCTTAAGAGCATAGCAGCTGATAAAATAGTGGCCACTGGATTAGCCTTATTCTGGCCCGCAATATCAGGAGCACTTCCATGAGACGGTTCATAAAGTCCTACCTCTCCACCGATCGAAGCACTGGGCAGCATACCGATGGAACCGGTCAACATAGATGCTTCATCTGTCAATATATCTCCAAACATGTTCTCAGTTACAATGACGTCAAACTGTCGAGGGTCCCTTATCAGCTGCATAGAACAATTATCTACATACATATGTATGGTTTCAACATCTGAATATTCCTTTTCCAGGGCACTTACAGTTTCCCTCCACAGACGAGAAGACTCCAGAACATTGGCCTTATCTACCGAGCATAATTTTTTTCTTCTTTTTCTTGCCACCTCAAAGGCAAAGCGAACGATCCTTTCAATTTCATAGGTAGAATAAGTAAGTACATCAGTAGCTTTTTCTCCCCCATCCGGAGTCTTTTCCCGGTATTTATCACCAAAATACAGGCCACCAGTCAATTCCCGGATTACCATTATATCGACTCCCTGGATAACTTCTTCTTTAATGGTTGAGGCCTGGAGAAGCCCCGGGAAAAGTATGCAGGGACGAAGATTGGAAAAAAGAGCCAGCTCTTTCCTTAAGGGCAGTAAAGCTCCGATTTCAGGACGCAGGTGTACTGGCAGTTCATCATACTGCGGACCACCTATGGCTCCCAAAAGCACTGCATCTGATTTTTTGCATAATTCTAAAGTTTCCGGAGGAAGCGGGTGGCCTACCGCATCATATGCGGCCCCACCTATCAGAGCTTCCGCAAACTGAAATTCATGACCAAATTTCTCTGCTACCGCTTTTAATGCTTTTATAGCTTCGGGTACGATCTCAACTCCAATTCCATCTCCCGGAAGTACTGCGATTTTATACGTCAACGTCATTCCTCAGCTTCCCTTTCTTTCTTTAACATAATTTATCAGCCCGCCCTTATCCATTATTTGCTGCATAAATTCAGGAAAAGGCACCGCCTGGTATTCTTCTGAAGTTCTTAAATTAATTATTTTACCGGTTTCCAGATCCACTTCCACCTGATCGCCTTCATTTAAAGCATCCACGGCCTCACTGCATTCAAGTATGGGCAGTCCAATATTTATACAATTACGGTAGAATATCCGGGCAAAGGATTTGGCAATCACGCAGGATACGCCCGCCCCCTTTATGGCAATGGGAGCATGTTCCCTGGAACTTCCGCAGCCGAAGTTTTTATCAGCTGCTATAATATCTCCTGCTTGAACTTTATTAGGAAACTCCGGGTCGGCATCTTCCATACAGTGCCTGGCAAGTTCCTGAGGATCAAAGGTGTTCAAATATCTTGCCGGTATGATAGCATCGGTATCAATATCGGCCCCAAATTTATGCACTCTGCCTGAAAAAATCATAGTAAACCTCCTTTATAATGGGGACATTCCTGTGAACCAGGTGTGTCCCCTGACCTTAAACTTCCCAGGGAGGAGTAATTTTACCTTTTATGGCACTTGCGGCCGCAACTGCCGGGCTGGCCAGATAAACTTCACTTTCCGGGTGTCCCATCCGTCCTACAAAGTTCCGGTTGGTAGTGGCCAGGGCCTTTTCCCCTTTGGCTAAAATTCCCATGTGCCCACCCAAACAGGGTCCACAGGTGGGAGTGCTTACTGCTGCACCAGCTTCAATAAATATTTCAATATATCCCCTGCGCATAGCTTCCAGGAAAATCTGCTGGGTTCCCGGCAATATTATGGTTCTGATCTCTGGATGGATCTTTTTCCCTTTTAATATCCGGGCGGCCATTTCCAGATCTTCAATTCTTCCGTTAGTGCATGAGCCTATCACCACTTGATCCAGAGTTATCCCAGTGGCCTCACTGACTGGCCTGGTGTTTTCAGGCAGATGTGGAAATGCTACTATCGGCTCTAAGCTGGATACATCGTATTCTCTTATTTCGCAATAAACAGCATCCTCATCAGACTTATATAAGGTAAAGGAGCGCTTAGCCCGAGTCCTTATATACTCCAGAGTTATGGCATCCGGCTCTATTATGCCATTTTTTCCTCCAGCCTCAATAGCCATGTTAGCCATCGTGAAACGATTATCCATAGACAGGTTCTTTATCACTTCTCCAGTAAACTCCATAGACATGTAGCGAGCTCCCTCAACTCCTATATCACCAATGGTATGGAGTATTAAGTCTTTCCCCCCTACCCATTCCGGCAGTTTACCGTAATACACAAACTTTATGGCTTCCGGTACCTTAAACCACGCTTCTCCGGTTGCCATGCCGGCTGCCATATCAGTGGAGCCCACTCCAGTAGCAAATGCACCCAGAGCTCCGTAAGTACAGGTATGGGAATCAGCTCCAATAATCAAGTCCCCTGGCAGAACCAGTCCTTTTTCTGGCAGCAGGCAGTGCTCTATGCCCATCTGTCCTATTTCGAAATAGTTTTTTATCCCGTACTGACCCGCAAAATCCCTCATTATTTTGCACTGTTCAGCGGATTTTATATCTTTATTGGGGGCAAAGTGGTCTGGAACCAGAACTATTTTCTCCTGGTCAAAAACCTTATCCAGATCCAGTCGTTTAAATTCAGAGATCGCTACCGGTGCGGTAACATCATTACCCAGAACTACATCCAGCTTGCAGTTTAACAGTTCTCCCGGCTCAACATGATCTCTTCCGGCATGGGCGGCCAGAATCTTCTGGCTGATTGTCATTCCCATGAGAGCAGCTCCTTTCCCGGGGTCTAATGTTCCCCATTGCTTTTTGTATCTCGATGTTTTTCATAATAATATTTATTGATCGCATTAATGTAGGATTTAACACTGGCTTCTATGATATCGGTACTCAAGCCCCTGCCGTTATAAACACTGCCGCCTATGTTAATACGCGAAAGCACTTCTCCCAGAGCGTCTTTCCCTGCTCCAATGGCATTCAGTTTGTACTCCAGCATATTCCCGTAAATATCAGTTATCTTATCTACCGCCTTGCAGCCCGCGTCAACCGGTCCATCTCCCGTAGCAGCAGCTTCGAAAGTCATATTGTCTATCTCCAGCTTGACAGTTGCCGTCGGTATGACCGCAGTACCACTGGATACATGCAGGTAAGTGAGGCTGAACCTTTCTGGAATTGCCCACACCCGATCTTTTACCAGCGCTTCCAGATCATCATTGGTGACCTGTTTTTTCTTGTCGGCAATCTCTTTAAAACCGAGAAAAGCCTTATCCAGCTCATCCTCAGCCAATACATAACCAAGTTCTTCCATATGATCCTTGAAAGCATGCCGTCCCGAATGTTTCCCCAGCACTAAATTGCTCTGGCTTAAACCTATCAGTTCCGGGCTCATAATTTCATAGGTAGAACGTTCTTTTAATACCCCATCTTGATGTATCCCTGATTCGTGAAGAAAAGCATTCTTTCCTATTATAGCTTTATTGGGCTGAACACTCATCCCGGTAAGGGTGCTCACCAGGCGGCTGGTGCGATAGATTTCCCCATAATTGATATTGATCTCTTTATTGTAAAACGCCTGACGAGTATAAAGGGCCATTATTATTTCTTCCAATGAAGCATTACCAGCCCTTTCTCCGATGCCATTAACAGCACACTCAACCTGCCGGGCACCGTTCAGTATCCCGGCCAGTGAATTAGCCACGGCCATACCCAGATCATCGTGACAATGTACGCTGATAACTGCCTTATCTACATTGGAAACCTTATTCATTATGGTCTTAATGAAAGTTCCGAACTCCTCCGGCACTCCATAGCCAACGGTATCAGGCAGATTCACGGTAGTTGCTCCAGCTTCTATAACTTTTTCCACTACCAGAGCCAGATAATCGGGATCGCTTCTTGATGCATCTTCTGCCGAAAACTCAACATCACTGCAGTATCTTTTAGCGTATTTTACTGCTTCAACCGCCTGCACCAGGACTTCATCCCGGGATTTATGCAGCTTGTATTTTAGATGTATGGGAGATGTAGCCAAAAAAGTGTGTATTCTGGGGCTCTCGGCTCCTTTAAGCGCTTCCCAGGTCCTATCTATGTCAATACGATTAGCCCGGCACAAACCAGCAATAACTGATCCCTTTACAACATTGGCTATTCTTTTTACAGCTTTGAAGTCTCCAGGAGAAGAAACGGGAAATCCGGCTTCGATAATGTCTACACCCAGACGTGCGAGCTGCAAAGCTATTTCAAGTTTTTCCTCTTCATTCAAGCTTACTCCAGGAGATTGTTCGCCGTCCCGCAGCGTAGTATCGAAAAGATATACCCTGTTCTTATCATCCATTTAAAAATCCTCCTATATAATGGGGACTCTATATGGGGACATTCCTATACCCAGGGACATTCCTACCACCAGGTCCTCCAAGGGTAGGTGTGTCCCTGTTCCTTGACCCAGGTAGGTCCCCTTTCCTTAGCATCGGTATGTCCCCTGATCCTATTCCTTATTTAGTATCCTTCAGCCATGGCATCATAGCTCTTAAGTCAGCTCCTACTTCTTCGATCAAGTGTTCACTGTTCTGTCTCCGGAGAGCATTAAACTGAGGCCGGCCTACCTGGTTTTCCAGCAGCCAATCTTTGGCAAATTTCCCCTCCTGAATTTCTTTCAAGGCCTCATACATGGCATATCTGCTCTCTTCCCCGATAATCTCCGGCCCCTTGATGTAATCACCCCATTCAGCGGTATCACTGATGGAATATCTCATATAACCCATTCCGCCTTCATACATGAGGTCAACAATCAGTTTGAGTTCATGCATGCACTCAAAATAAGCTATTTCTGGTTGGTATCCTGCCTCTACCAGAGTTTCAAAACCAGCCTTAACCAGTTCTGTTACCCCACCGCAAAGTACACACTGTTCACCAAACAGATCAGTTTCAGTTTCTTCCTGGAAGGTAGTCTCAATTACTCCTGCTCTGGTACATCCTATCCCACAGGCATAAGCCAGAGCCAGGTCCTTAGCCTTTCCACTGGAGTCCTGCTGCACCGCTACCAGAGCTGGTACTCCTACCCCTTTGACATACATGCGTCTAACCAGGTGTCCCGGGCTTTTGGGTGCTATCATGAAAACATCTACAAATGACGGCGGCACGATCTGGCCAAAATGAATATTAAATCCATGGGAAAAGCCTAGTGCATTACCTTCCTGTAGATAAGGTTTGATTTCATCATTATATACCTGAGCCTGTGTTTGATCAGGCAACAGTATCTGAATTATATCTGCTGCTTGGGCTGCTTCAGCAACCGTCATTGGTTTAATACCTGCTGCAATTACCTTATCCCATTCCTTCTGGGTAGCTTCATCATTCGGTTTCCTGATTCCGACAATTACATTTACTCCACTCTCATGAAGATTCTGTGCCTGAGCATGCCCCTGGGAACCGAAACCCATTACTGCTATAGTTTTGCCCTTCAGCAGATCTAGATTAGCATCCGCATCATAATACATTTTAGTCATTAATATCATCCTCCAAATTTTTTATTTATTTTCTTAACGAGAATTTCTCTCAGGTTTACCTAGAAATGTTGTGGTCCGCGCACAATAGCTATCTTCCCGGTTCTTACCAGTTCTAATATCCCAAAAGGTTTTAAAGAATCCTCAATAGCCTCCATTTTTCCTGCATCTCCAGTAGCTTCTATAATAAGAGAATTCTTACCAATATCCACAATCCTGGCTCTAAAAATCTCTACCAGCTGCACGATCTCCGATCTAACACTGGGATCCGCTTTAACTTTTATCAATATCAATTCACGGGTAACCAGACGCTCTTCGGTAATATCGACTACTTTTATGACATCTACCAGTTTATAAAGTTGTTTGCTAACCTGTTCAATTATTTTATCATCACCAGTAACATCTATAGTCATACGGGATATGGAGGGATTTTCTGTTTCACCCACAGCCAGGCTATCGATATTATAACCTCTTCTCCTGAATAAGGTGGCAACCCTGGTTAATACACCGGGCTTGTTTTCAACAGTTACTGCCAGAGTATGTTTTTTCATGATTATTCCTCCCCCAGCATATTCAGCAGAGATTCACCGGGCGCTACCATGGGATAAACATCCGCCATACGGTCAACCCGGAAATCAATCACTACCGGTCGATCAGTTACTTTCAATGCTTCTCTCAGTGCGCCATCCACTTCCTGAGTAGTTTTAACCCTCATGCCAACAGCTCCATAAGCTTCAGCCAGTTTTACAAAGTCTGGTTGACTGCTTATATCAGTATAAGAGAACCTTCCCCCATAAAAGAGACTCTGCCACTGCCTGACCATCCCCAGGTATTGGTTATTTAATATACATACAATGACCGGAATCTTATATGCTACCGCAGTGCCGAGTTCCTGTATATTCATCTGTATACTGCCATCCCCGGCAATATCTATAACCGGTCGGTCCGGGCAGGCAATTTTTGCGCCAATGGCTGCTGGAAGACCAAATCCCATAGTGCCCAAGCCTCCCGAAGTTACAAAGGAACGGGGATTTTTAAACTTGTAATAATGGGCTGCCCACATCTGATTTTGCCCAACTTCAGTAGTTATGATTGCTTCACCCTGGGTTAAGTCAGATATTTTTTCTATAACATGCTGGGGCATAATGCGCCCCTCAGACGATGCGCCGTACCTCAATGGATATTCGGATTTCCAGCGGTCAATAGTCTGGTTCCACTCACTAAATTCCTCCACGGTTTCGATACGCTTATTGATGGCCTGTAATACTTCCTTGACCTCACCTACTATTGGTATATGTACATCAACATTCTTACCAATTTCAGCGGCATCAATATCAATATGAATAATCCTGGCATGGGGAGCAAATTCCGCTATTTTTCCAGTAACCCGGTCATCAAAGCGAACCCCTACTGCAATCAAGAGATCACATTCGCCGATAGCATAGTTTGCATAACGAGTCCCGTGCATCCCCAGCATGCCCAGGGATAGATAATTGTTGCCCGGGAAAGCACTCATTCCCATGAGAGTGGTAGTAACCGGTATTTTTCGTTTCTCTGCCAGTTCTCTCAATTCTTCAGCAGCATCTGATGCGATAACTCCACCGCCAGCATAAATAACGGGTCGTTCTGATTTATTTATGAGTTCTGAAGCGGAAACTACCTGGCCATAATTGCATCCTTTCATAACCCGATAACCGCGAAGACTTACTTCAGAATTATATGGTTCATATTCTATTTCTTTTTCCATAAGATCCTTGGGAAGATCTACCACTACCGGACCAGGACGGTTAGTGGAAGCAATATAAAAGGCTTCCTTCACGATCCTGGTTACATCTTCGGTTCTCTCCAAAACATAATTGTGTTTAGTAATAGGCATGGTAATACCGGTTATGTCGGCTTCTTGAAAGGCATCCCGGCCAATTAAGGGACTTGCTACTTGACCAGTAAAACAAACCATGGGAATGGAGTCCATATTAGCAGTCGCTATTCCGGTAACCAGGTTGGTAGCACCCGGACCTGACGTAGCAATACATACCCCGGTTTTTCCGGTTACCCTGGCATAAGCATCTGCAGCATGAGCCGCTCCCTGTTCATGACGAACCAAAATGTGCCGGATATCAGAATCATATAAAGCATCATAAATCGGTAAAACTGTCCCTCCCGGGTACCCAAATATGGTGTCAACGCCTTCCTGCTTCAAACTTTGCAGCAAAATCTCGGCTCCCTTTAACTTCACAACGATCACCTCCATTATTATTCCGGCTGAAAATAGCCAAATGTAATTTATATTATCCCGGATAAATAATATTTATCCTGAGTTGGTCCGGTAAGTTAGGTCCGGCAGAATACTCTTAAAACATAATAGCGGGCCTGGCATGGCCCGCTATGTTAAACCGGTTAGGTCTTAAGCTTATTTCTGGAAAATTGCTCCGGTACTTGCTGATTGTACCATTTGAGCATAACGTTTCATGTAACCGGTCTTTATTTTTGCGTCGGGCTTCTGCCATCTGGCTCTTCTTGCTTCTAGTATCTTATCGTCTACCAATAGGTCTAGTCGTAGGTCCGGTATGTCTATTCGTATTATATCCCCTTCCTCCACCAGGGCTATTACCCCTCCAGCAGCAGCCTCCGGGGAAACATGGCCAATGGAAGCTCCCCTGGTAGCACCAGAAAAACGTCCATCGGTAATTAGAGCGACTTCCTTATCCAGTCCCATCCCAGCTATCGTAGAAGTAGGGGTAAGCATTTCTCTCATACCCGGTCCCCCTCGGGGACCTTCATAACGTATCACTATAACATCCCCGGAATTAATCTGGTTGGCCAGTATGGCTTCGACGGCTTCTTCTTCGGAATCAAAAACCCTGGCCGGTCCTTCGTGCTGCATCATTTCTTCGGCCACTGCGCTCCTCTTGACTACTGCACCTTCCATGGCTACATTGCCGAACAGCATGGCAAGCCCACCCGTAGTGCTGTAGGGATCGTCTACGGGTCTGATTATTTCATGATCCAGCACTGGTTGGCTGGCAATATTCTCTCCCACTGTCTTACCCGTAACTGTAATACAGCCTGGTTCCACAAGACCCTTTTTGTTTATTTCATTATAAATGGCCTGTACTCCACCCGCCTGGTAAAGGTCTTCCATAAAATGGGGGCCAGCCGGGCTCAAACGGCAAAGGTTGGGGGTCTCTGCACTTATTTCATTAAAAAGGTTTAAATCAACCTTGACTCCACATTCACTGGCAATTGCCAGCAGGTGCAGAACAGAATTAGTAGAGCATCCAATTGCCATATCTATATGTATAGCATTGGTGAAAGCATCAGGCGTCATGATATCCAAAGGACGAATATCCTTTTCCAGTAGTTCCATTATCTTCATGCCAGCTGTTTTAGCCAGGCGGATTCTTTCAGAATATACCGCGGGTATGGTCCCGTTTCCAGGCAGTCCCATGCCCAGAGCCTCGGTCAGACAGTTCATAGAATTAGCAGTAAACATACCAGCACATGATCCACAAGTGGGACAGGCGTACTCTTCAAGATGAGATAGTTCTTCCATACTCATCCGCCCCGCAGCTGCAGCTCCTACACCCTCGAATACCTGGGTCAAACTCAGCTTCTTTCCGTTAACCGTTCCCGCCAGCATGGGTCCACCGCTGATAAATATAGAAGGCAGGTTAAGTCGGGCGGCTGCCATGAGCATGCCCGGCACAATCTTATCACAATTGGTAATAAAGACCAGCCCGTCAAAAGCATGGGCAGTGGCCATGATTTCAATCGAGTCTGCTATTAACTCGCGGCTGCCCAGGGAATATTTCATCCCGATATGATTCATAGCTATTCCGTCGCAAACCCCAATGGTATGAAATTCAATAGGGGTCCCTCCGGCCATACTGATTCCGGTTTTAACGGCCTCAGCGATTTTGTCCAGATTAATATGTCCTGGCACAATATCATTTTTGGAGTTAACTACTCCAATTAAGGGCCTGGATATTTCTTCCTCAGTCAAACCCAGGGCCTTGAATAATGAACGATGAGGAGCTTTTTCCAATCCCTTTTTAGCAATATCGCTTTTCACTGGTTTTATCTCCTTTCAATACTACTAGGTTCAATAGTCTACTTAATAATGACTGCCTCCGGTTATCTTACTATTTCCCTGAACTCTGCTAATAATTTATTAAATACTGGTCCAGGCTCCCCGGCACCAATTACACGATTATCAATTCTCACCACCGGTATAAGCTCGGCCGCCGTCCCGGTTAAGGTAGTTTTCCATATCTTAATGCCCATTCTCACCGCAATATCCATAACTGATTTACTGGTAACCCCTTCCAGCATACCGCAATGCCGCGCCGGTGTCATTAAAACTCCCTTTTTAATCTGGAATATATTGTCTCCGGTGCATTTTGTCACATAACCTTCCTGGTTGAGGAGTAGGCTTCTGATACCCCAGCTATGTCAGCTTCCATCTTGACCATTATGTTATTTAAATAATTCAGAGACTTTATTCTCGGGTTAACCCCTTCCGCTATATTTCTTCTGGTCGGAACAATTATGTTATTACCGAAAAAAATGTATAAAAAACCCTCTCGCCCACTTCAGGGACGAGAGGGATTTCCCGCGGTACCACCCTGGTTGTCGTGTAAAAATAACACAACCTCTTATGCTGCACATAAAATACCATATGCTTACTTTTTAACGGACTTTTTTCGTCCGGCACCACCTACTAAGCTAAAAAGCTTTTCAGATAGCGGCTCAAGGATGAGCACCATATGAAATATTGATTCCGGATCTCAGCACTTCCGGTTCTCTGTTATCAAGTGATTCCATATGTCAGTTCCTGTCACAGCCTTAATTTATATGGTTATCTATAGAGTATATTTAAAGCGCAGGTTACTGTCAATAGCGTATTCATATGTTTTCTTGTTTTTTTTGTTCCAATTTTCTAATATATTCATTCAGCTGAATATATCCTGCACTGCCAGAGAAATATTTCATTCTATTTTTCTCATTTATTCTTTTAAACATAGCCCATAATAACCGGTTTCCCTCCTCAGTCTGGCAGGCCTCAGAAGGACTCATGCCATGTAGAGTAGGCAGCCTTGAATTAAACCACTTATTCAAGTATATATCCTTCAAGAACTGCTCCAGATCCGGATATTCCTTTTTCACGTCACCAGTCAGGATATCAAATATACCCTCTTTACGAACTTCTAAGCCATCAAATTCCAGGCACTCGTACATTTTATTCTCAAAATTTTTCCTGGCTTTATTCATATCGCGATCCCCAAAAGTGGATAAGGTTATCCAATTAATGCCTACCATATACTCAGCCAGGAACTTACCCTCCTCATCATCTCCATCCAGCTGATAGAATACATCATAATCATCCTGGAAGCGATAAGCGATGTTTTCCAGGGAACTTATCTGCATAAGAACCGTATCCCGGTCTTTTACCAGATAACGGGTACTGATAAAACGCATTCCATCCTCAAAAATGCTGTCACCTTCATCCTGCAGCAGTATATCCTCAAATCTCAGATACTGTCCTCCCAAATATCGGAAGGCAGTCAATACGTTTACCTCATATTCACCCATTTTAACTGCTGGATAGCTAATACCCCGGGTTAGTATGCGGTCAAAATCCACTATAGCATTATAGTCCCGGCTCATAACCACAAATTCTTCCCCATTGATAACCAAATCAGCCAGAACATCGCTCAAAATTGAAACGGGCATGGTAAAATCTTCTTCACTGCAGGTTATCCGCATATGCATCCCATAAGGCAGTTCTTTAACCTCCCGGATATCATCAACTTTATCTATGATGTCAAAAAGAAGATCCAAATTAATAATTTCATATACGCGGCAGAAAATCTCTTTATCGAAAGGATTTGCGGAAGCATTAGGGCCCACCTTTTCTGTGGCGGTATTCTTAATATAGTCAATATGCCAGGACCGATCCTTTTTTCTAGCTAGTTTAATATCATACTCATGACGAAGAAGTTGACGTTCCTCTAGAGTTACTGAGTAAGCCTTTATACTAACATGCTCATGGGTTCCCATGGCATCACTGACTCCACCTTCCACCAGCATATTCCCCTGTAGCAGTACAGTTGAATCCAAACCGCCTTTCTCGGAATTGCACCCTCCTGGCAGCAGTGCGTATACATAGTCAATATCCTGGTTTTTAACAGCATGGAAGAGGCTGTTTACTATCTGCCGGGGAGTTAATCTGATGGATAATTTATTAATAAGGCTTTTCTGCCAGGCACTCGAAAATTTTCCAGCCTGACTCAGATACTTATTATATAAAAACCGGCCTGGTGCAGGCTTGCTCATATGGCGAATATTGTAATCATAAGCCCGGGATACTAGAAAACATACTTCTTCAAAGCTCAGCGAAACCATATCTTTTAAACATTTACGGTCCTCCTCGTAACGCTGCTCATTCATTCCTTCCACTAGAAAAAAGCTATGGATACCGTCAGCATTAAAAGTCAAATAGAAACATTCGGCCTGTACTTTTTTACTTCCCGTAGACCAGGCTACATCAACTGCAATGCGCCCGCTGTGCCTGGTAATGCTAGCATAAGCCCCTTGAAAAACCCCAGCAAAAATCTGAGGTGGAGTGGTATCAATTCCAGCCATACTATACTTTTCCAAGACCCGGTTACATATGAGTTCAAATTCCCTACCGTACTCTAATTTTAGGAGGTAAAAAAAGCCCACCAGTTCCGGGTCGTAAAATGAACTAAGATTCTGAATCAGGCCAGGTCTTAGTTCATACGGAATATCTTCCATCATTTCCAATATGATCATTCGGCCTTCGTTAGTGCCAACTAATTTTTTTATATCATCAACAAAGCTCTTCAACACTGGCCTGGGAAAGCAGTTTTTTGATTTTTTCATATTTTTTCTCCCATAATAAGATCGCGTGTTTATTTACTTGTAATGTATCATTTTGCATTTGATATAGCAACTCATCCTCCAGACATCATACTAGAGGATAAGCATCCCGGGAAACTAAGTCATAAGGTGTAAGTCATATAACTACAAAAACTTTGCTTCCTAGTAGCATTTAACCCCCACTATTTAATTAAAGATATTTAAATTTTTTTCGATTAATTAGGTAAAATATTGTGCTAATTTGCAGGAAGAATTTATCAGATACCGAAATTAAGGTAATATGCAATTTTGTTCGATATAATATACCAGCTTTGTTTATAAGGTGATTTTGTGAGAAGAATAAAAACCGTTAATTTAAAATCGGATATGGTGGTAGCACGGACAATAATCGACAGTGATAGTCGTATATTGCTGAGTTCCGGTATGCGTCTGACCGCAAAATACATAGAACGGTTGTCTGAACTGGGCATTGCATCTATATTTGTTAAAGATGGATTGCTGGACGATGAAGTGCTGGTAAATGATATTGTGTCAGAAAAAACCAGAACCGAAACTGTTAAAATTATTAAAAACAGCTTCGTAAATCTGGAGAAAAACAGCAATTTCAATGTCCATGCAGTCAAAAACGTGGTCAATAACATACTAGGCGAATTACTGGATAATAATAATATCCTGATACATCTTACTGACATACGTAGTTTTGATGACTATACTTTTGGTCACTCGGTTAATGTCTGTATTCTGTCTATAATAACCGCACTTACCCTGGGCTACAATGAGTCTAAGCTTAAGGAACTTGGAGTAGGTGCGCTTCTGCATGATATTGGCAAGACCAAAATAGATAAAGAAGTATTAAACAAACCTGGTGATCTGACCCCAGAAGAATTCAATGAAATCAAACGTCATACCGAATATGGCTATAACATTCTCAGAGATTATATGGAGATATCCCTGCTCTCAGCACACATCGCCTTCCAGCATCATGAAAGATGGGATGGGAATGGTTACCCTCGAGGATTAGTTGGTTTGGATATACACCAGCATGCTAGAATTGTAGCAGTGGCAGATGTTTACGATGCTCTTCTGGCAGATCGGCCTTACCGACCTGCCTATAATGTGAATCAGGCTTTAAACATTTTGACCCGCATGGCGGGTAGTTACCTGGATTTTGACTGTGTAATGTCTCTGAAATCTAATGTTGCAATTTATCCGGTGGGAAGCTTTGTACAACTGACTACCGGCGATATTTGTATAGTGGTCGATGTAAACAAAAATAATCCGGCCCGACCAAAACTTAAAATAGTCCTCGACAAAGACAAAAAGCGACTTGCTAATCCCAGGGAAATAGACCTATCTCGTTTAAAGACGATAATGATCACTCGTCCCCTTCATGAAGACGAAGTGCCCTTCAGTTAATCATACCGAGGCTCTGCCGAGCTAAATAGCATCCTAATTTGCACCTCAATGGAATGAAGGCATATCAGATACCGGCACGGGGTGGTCCCCGTAGGGGTTTTCATTAAAAGTCCCCGATTCTGCCCTATTCATATCCTTTCCAAATTTTTTTCTTTTTAAAATGTATTGATGAGCTGTTTTTAGCAAAACTTAAGTATGGGTGATTGCTTTATGTTTATAAAAATATTAAGCTTATTTTTTATTCTTTTAATTGGTGGAACATTATTGTATCTAATGTTTTATAAAGTCATTCCTACCGTAACTAACAAAAAGTGATAATTATATCCTGCAATATTTCTCTCCTAACTGTTAAAAATAAGATAAAGGAGGGATACAATTGACTAGATATAGAACAACTGACGGCAAGGAAGACCTGAAACAGAAATTTAATACCTTTGGGGCCATGGCCATCCCTCTGGCGTTTGTCAATGGTCTCTATTTTGGAGCCTATGGCTTAAGAAAAGTCAGGCAATATTGGGAAGGCGGGCCGATGGACTAATTGCTGTTCTACTTAAAATGGTTCACTACAAAAAAGTGAACCATTTTTTATTGGGATTATAGGCATATTGAATCTATCGTACTGCCACATTATTTATTACTATTTATGATATTACCATTAATCGCCAAAAGATTATTAATCCATGAAAAGTACATAAAAAGGTATCAGCAATCCCTTACCAGAAAGAATATAAGCGTATCATCTATTAAAATTTGGAGGGGGTAATATTATTGGGTTATCAGTATACTACTCTGTTGGTAGAACAGAAGGAAAATGGCATTATGCTTGTTACTTTAAACCGACCTGACAAACTGAATGCCATGAACATGACTATGCTGGAGGAATTGAATGATCTGTGGCTTAAACTAAAACGAAATCGGGAAACCAGGGTCATAATTTTAAAGGGCGCAGGAGAAAAAGGTTTTTGTGGCGGTATGGAAGTACAGGATATAATAACTCCTAAATTGATGAAGGATATTCCATCCATGTATGATATGCAAACTCCCATCGGTGAACTTCAAATCAATATGCGTAAAATTCCGCAGCCTATAATATGCATTGTACATGGAGCAGCGGCCGGGGCTGGATTCAGTTTCTCAATTGCTTCAGATATCCGGATCATATCACCAGAGGCACGTTTTTCTGCAGCATATGTGAATGTAGGCCTGGCTGGGGCTGATATGGGAAGCAGCTATTTTCTGCCCCGTATGATCGGTACTGGCAGAGCTTACGAATATCTCTTCACCGGTAATTGGATGAATGCAGAAGAAGCTATGTCTCTGGGTTTTGCATCACGCTGTGTTGCCAAAGAAGATTTAATGGAAACCGCCCTGGAATTAGCCAATGTTATTGCCAAAAAAGATCCTCTAGCCATGTGGTTGACTAAAGAAGCTGTCAATCAGAACATAGATTGTGCAGGACTTGAACAGGCAATTATTATGGAAAATCGCAACCAAAATATGATGATAAGTCAAATGGCTAACAAAATGAAATAAGATGAATGATGATAAATAATATGAGATTAGCCGGTGGTATGATGATATGCTCCCCCTAAGGTAGACAGGTTTATAATAAAAACCTACTACTAGAAGGGGAGTATTTTTATGGGAAACAATAAGCATTACTCTACAGAAGAAAAATATCAGATTCTACAAGAGCATGAACATAGGAATCTAACAATTGCATCGATTGTTTCAAAATATGATATCGGGAGCACTACATTTGATGAGTGGCGGCACGGGGTGGTTCCCGGAGGGGGCTTTTTTGTTATCCGTCCGGCATCTTGTCGACTTTATCCACAAGATATGAGCCTGTAAACACGGACTCTGAAGAGTATAGTAATAGAAATGGAATGAAGGTCATTTACATTCTCTTATAACGCCATCTCACTTGCAAGAAATTTCGACATTATCTGCGCAATTTCTTTTCATCATGTCTTTCAACGATTTTCACAATTAGGTACTCACACAATCTGACCCCAGGACCTCGGTATGGCATTTTTTAGGCTTATTCCAGGTCCTTTGTCCTATAATTAAAGATATATTGATATTATTCCGAAAAATATAAATAATATTTATATTTAGGAGGATTTTACATAATTGTAGAGAAAATAAGTCCAATAAGACTATGTTGCGTACCAATTAATTTGTTTGAGGGGTAAATATGGGATTAGTTAATAACGGGAGGGGTTTGTTATGAGAAGTTTGCGTACGAAACTAACGGTTTATGTTGTTATCACAGTTACTCTGGTATGCATAGGATGTGGATTGATCGCTTATAATATGGCATCTAAATCACTAGAAGCATCAATCGAGGACAGCGCAATGGCCAAAGCTCAGGATGTAGCCAGCATGGTGAGCCAGCAGGTAGATGCCAACATTAATAACCTGGGAACTCTGGCCTCAACTCCAATAGTTCAAAGCATGGATTTAAACCAGATGATGCCCACTTTGCAGGCCCAGAAAGACCGGTTGGGCTATTCAATGATCGGACTGATGGAACTAGATGGCACTTTCCATGGAACTGACGGGTCACTCTCCAATGGTGCAGACCGGGAATATTTTAAAAAGGCTCTCCAGGGCCAATCCAGTATATCTGAACCGCTGATCAGCAAGGTAGATAACAGCCTTATCATTGTAGCCGCAGCGCCGATCAAAGATGCTGGAGGTAATATCGTGGGGGTACTTTCAGCCATAATGGATGCCGCGGCCTTGAGCAGCGTAGTCGAGAACGTTCAGTTCGGTGAAACCGGCTATGGATACATGATCAATAAAGAGGGCACTGTAATTGCACACCCCAATCACGACATGATAAATACCTATAATCCGTTCCAGGACACCAAAAACAATGTAACTGAACTATTGGTGCTGGTTGAAAAGATGATCGCCGGTGAATCTGGTTTTGGTAAGTACATCTGGACTGACAATTCCATTAAGCTAATGTCCTTTGCTCAGGTGCCGGGTACGGACTGGTCTATAGCAGTAACTGCGCCCGAAAGCGAACTGATGGCTGGAGTAGAAAAAATGAAATTTGACATTATATTGGCTGCTCTGGTCTTTATTATTCTCGGTTCATTAGTTGCTTTTTGGTTAGGTACTATCATATCTAACCCCATTAAAGCGGCTTCAGGTCATACCGCTCTAATAGCCGGAGGGGATCTCACTGTTAAAATCGAAGAAAAATATCTAAAACAAACCGATGAACTTGGCGAAATGGCCCGCAGCCTGGATAATATGGTAAGAAGTTTGAAAACGACTATGAGTAATATCCTTATTAACGCTCAGGAAGTGGCGGCATCCAGTGACCAACTGGCAGCATCAAGCGAAAATATTGCCAGCGGTATGCAGCAGACTTCGGCTTCGGTAGAAGAAATAGTCGCGGGTATGGAGGAAGTATCAGCCGCTGCAGAGGAGATCAATGCTTCAGCTGAAGAGATTTCTTCTGCTGTTACGGAAGTCAATGAAATGGCACAGAAAGGCTTTGAAGACTCGGTACCTATTAAAAAACGAGCCCGTTATACGGAACGCGAAGCTACTGAAGCCAAGGATAAGTCGGAAAAAATATACACCGGGATAAAAGCCCAATTAGAAAAAGCAGTAGAAGAAGCACGGGTAATAGACCAGATTAACAATCTGGCAGTAAACATTTCCGATATTGCTAACCAGACCAACCTGCTTGCTTTGAACGCAGCTATTGAGGCCGCCCGGGCAGGAGAACACGGCAAGGGCTTTGCAGTTGTGGCAGAAGAAGTGAGAAAACTAGCCGAAGACTCTTCATCAACCGTAGAAGGTATCCACGGCTTGACCCAGCAGGTACAGGGAGCACTGCAAAATCTAGTAAACACCACCAGCCAACTGCTCGAATTTATAAACGATACAGTCATCAAGGACTACGGCCGTACGGTAACCGCCGGTCAATATTACAGCGAGGATGCCAATAACTGGTCGGATTTCACTTCAGATACCAGCAAAAATATGAATCAACTCCTGCTTTCCATGCAGGAAGTCACCCGGGCCATAGAAGCTACTGCCGCAACCGCTGAGCAGGCCAGCGTAGGTTCTCAGGAAATTGCTCGCAACACCGAAACCGCAGCTACGGCTGCCATGGAAATAAACAGTGCCTCAGAACGACTGGCTGAAAGTGCTGGGATTCTATATGAGCTCATGCAGCAATTCAAGCTGGATGACAGCGAAAAGAAAAGCGGACCGGTTATGGCAAATGTCAATCGGACCGGGGTAGAACCCCCCCTGGAAGAATTATTCCAGGATAGCCAAGGCCATTCCGAATCCCATATCGCATAACTATAATGGGGACATCTATAATGGGGACATCTATAATGGGGACATTCCTGTGAAGCAGGTGTGTCCCCTGACCTTAACCGCAGGTGTGTCCCCTGACCTTAACCGCAGGTGTGTCCCCTGACCTTAACCGCAGG
>JAENYG010000019.1:0-1584 GCA_016841875.1 Syntrophomonas sp. | reverse complement strand
GCAGGTGTGTCCCCTGACCTTAACCGCAGGTGTGTCCCCTGACCTTAACCGCAGGTGTGTCCCCTGACCAGGCCTGGTGTGTCCCCGTTCCTTAGCCCGAGAACCTCATTTTTACTGCCCACTATTCTTTAATTAACTCAACTCACACCTTTGACCTTAACCCTGTGTGTCCCCCTATACTCAGGGACATTCCATGGCATGGGGACATTCCTGCGGAGCAGGTGTGTCCCCTTTCCTTAGCTTGAGACTTTCATACTCACAGCCCACCATCCATGTCATCCACTCAGAAAACTCCGTGGTCCTTCACCTGGTGTGTCCCTGTTCCTTGACCTGAGACTCTCACCACCATGCCCTGCCTTCTCGCAATCAAATCAGCAGCCAGCCTATCGAACGGAATAAATCGGCACAGGCTTGTCATTCTTTAGGATTAGATAAAAAGTCCTTATTTATTTTATTTTTCGCATAATTAATTCCAATATAGCAGGATTTTGCCTCAATTGTGAAGAATTTTTAATATATAGACCTATATTTATTGCAATTTGGGCCGTTCTGCTTGGGCCCGATAAAGAGGGGGGGTATTGCTTAAGTACGGGGGAGGTTATATTTAAACGGAGTCCAGGTAATTGCAGCAATAGATGTAATTTGAATTCTGCCAAGGATATAATTGGGACTCATTCATTTCGGGAGGGAGAGAGATTAAAATGAAAAGCATACGGACACAATTGACGGTGTATGTAGTAATTACACTTTTATTGGTATGCACAGGACTTGGGGGCATTAGCTATAGCTTAGCCTCTAAGACCATGTTAGAAACTATTGAAAGCCAGGTATCAACCAAAGCTGAAGACGCAGCTCAGGCAGTAGCTGACGAAGTAAGCAAGCAACTGGCGGTGATGGAAACCCTGGCAGCCAATGACAAAATTAAAAGTATGGATCTGGAACAGCAGATACCGCTGCTGAAAAGTGAAAACTCCAGACTCGGATACCTGATGTGCGGACCAGCTACCCCAAATGGAGATGCTTTAACCACTACCGGAGTTGCTTTTAATATGGCAGATCGGGATTATTTCCAGAAGGCTTTAAAAGGTCAACCCACCATATCAGATCCTTTAGTTAGCGAGGTCGATTCCAGTGTAATTGTAACTCTGTCAGTTCCCATAAAAGATAATGCTGGGAATATCAAAGGAGTCCTGGTAGCAGCTCTGGACGCCGCAGTATTATCTGAGAAGGTAGCAGATATAACTATGGGAGAAACCGGCTACGCATATATGGTAAACCAGGAAGGCATAGTTATCGCCCACGCCAACCAGCAGCTGGTTATAGATCAATATAACCCTTATGATAGTGGACTCACAGACCTTATTGCCCAGGTAGATAAAATGACTGCCGGTGAAAAAGATTTCGGCGAATACCTGTGGACTGATGGCAAAATCAAGTTTATGGGTTATGCACCGGTAGAAGGCACCAATTGGTCGGTAGCCGTTACCGCACCTAAAGATGAAGTCATGGTTGGAATAACCAATATGGCTCAAAAGACCGTAGCTGCTTCCTTTGCCTTTCTCTTACTGGGCGCACTAATAGCAG